>NZ_JBPCEP010000004.1:0-365690 GCF_050971705.1 Niallia sp. M35 | reverse complement strand
TTAGTTATAAAACGATTATTGTTGACGTTTGTTTGTTCAGTTTTCAAAGAGCAATTTAGTTAGTCACTCAAGAAGCGACTTTCCTAATATAACATCTATCAACTTTCATTGTCAATAGTTTTTTTAAAATCTTTTTCATCATTTACTTTAACATTTCGTGTTGTTTCAGCGACGGATATTAATATAACATTGTTTGAAGTTAACCGTCAATACTTTTTAAAAAAAATATTTCATAATTAAAAAGAAGTATCATTTCTATAAGAAGAATGTTTTTCTTCAAATAACATACACTTTATTAATATTTAGTGTTTACAATAAACCATTATAGGATATTATACTTTAGGTTTTTAAAAATCGTAAGATTGTATTTCGATTTTTTTCCCTTGCACATTGTAGCCTTGTTTAATTTCCTGTTCTTTATATAGTGAGAATTAATAATCAACCACGACACTTGACTACAATAAATAAATACAGGAGAGGAAACATAGATGGATATCAATATAGATTTTTTATTAAAAATAGGTATTTCAGCTGGTCTCGGATTGATCATAGGATTAGAGCGAGAAATTAAACGTAAACCTGTTGGTCTAAAAACCAGTCTTGTAATAAGTATTGTTAGCTGCTTATTAACTATTATTTCGATTGAAGCAGCCTATAAATTCCCTGGTAGTGATCAAGTTAACATCCAAATGGATCCCTTGCGTTTACCGGCTCAAATTGTTTCTGGTATCGGTTTTTTAGGTGCTGGAGTTATACTTAGAAGAGGAAATGATAGTATTTCCGGATTAACTACAGCAGCATTAATATGGGGAGCAGGAGGCATAGGTATTGCCGTTGGAGCTGGTTATTATGTAGAAGCTTTAATTGGTGTCGCTCTTCTATTAATTAGTGTTAAATTCATACCAATTTTTATGAGTATGATTGGTCCTCGTCAGCTGAGAGAAAAAGAAATTAAAGTAAAACTAAAAGCTGATCAAAAAGAAAACGTCTCAACTATTATTAAAGCGATACGTAATTTAAGAACAGGAATAAAACATATACGAATTAAAGACTTAGAAACGGGAGAACATTCAATTTACCTTATTATCATAGTTGATCAAAAAAGAGAAATAACTGATGTTTATAGAGATATTTCTGAAATTCATGGTGTGAAGGAAATTGAAATAGAGAGTTTAAATTGATCCAATCATTAAAAAGAAGAAGGTTCATATACTCCTCATTTGAACCATCTTCTTTTATCCAGCCTATATAGTAGGTAATAGACATACCCTTACATATATTCCTTCATTATATTGAAATTTTTCAGCTCTATAATTCTAAATAAATCTAAGCTAATCGATTAGATTAATATAGTGTTCTATTCATTCCAATTCAATAATTCATTCAACCACTTGAAGTTTTTATTTAATTTTGTATAATGTATATAGATATTATTATGGGGGCTTAGCTCAGCTGGGAGAGCGCTTGCATGGCATGCAAGAGGTCGTCGGTTCGATCCCGATAGTCTCCACCATATTTTTCATACTCTAACGACGACAATAGTCGTTTTTTTTATTTTCGTTTCACAAAAGGGGAAAAGTATCCTCTTGTTCCCACAATAAATCATTTGCTAAAGCCCTTCTATTCTCTCCTAACTTTACAACTGGATTTCCAGTCTATAAATTTTCATTAAATTTTTTTTATATTTTACCGGATTATATAGATTATTTGACGCACATTATGTATAATCAGCCTTATTGAAATTTTTTAGGTAGTATTAAAGGAGGTTATTCATGTTGGGAAAAGCATTAATTATTGGTGCTGGCGGAGTGGCAAGTGTTGTCGCACATAAATGCTGTCAAGTACCGGATGTATTCGAAGAAATTTGCATTGCAAGCAGAACACTTTCAAAGTGTGAAGCAATTAAAGATAAAATTGATGGTGGCAAAACAAAGGTTTCTGTTGCCCAAGTAGATGCCGATAAAACGGAAGAAGTAATTGAGTTAATCAATAGCTTTAAACCAGAAATCGTAATCAACGTTGCCTTACCATACCAAGATTTAACTATAATGGATGCGTGTCTAGCTACAGGGGTACATTACTTAGATACTGCAAACTATGAACCACCTGAAACAGCTAAATTTGAATATAAATGGCAATGGGAATATAAGCAAAAATTTGAAGAAGCTGGCTTAACTGCTCTTCTTGGAAGTGGGTTTGATCCAGGAGTAACAGGTGTTTTCACGGCTTATGCACAAAAACATCATTTTGATGAAATTAATTATATTGATATTGTTGATGCTAATGGTGGAGACCATGGCTATCCATTTGCTACAAACTTTAATCCAGAAATCAACATTCGTGAAATTACAGCGAACGGAAGATATTGGGAAAACGGCAAATGGATCGAAACACCACCGCTTTCTGAAAAAAGAGAATATGATTTAGACCAAATTGGTCCTAAAAATATTTATCTTTTATACCATGAGGAACTAGAATCATTAGCAGTAAATATTAAAGGACTTAAGAGAATCCGTTTCTGGATGACTTTCTCTGATAATTATCTAAACCACTTAAAGGTTCTTGAAAATGTTGGAATGACATCTATTGAACCAATCAATTATGAAGGAAAAGAGATTATCCCATTACAGTTTTTAAAAGAAATTCTTCCTGATCCTGCATCACTTGGACCAAGAACAAAAGGAAAAACTAATATTGGCTGTATCATTCAAGGTACAAAAGATGGAAAGCCTAAAACTTATTATGTATATAATATTTGTGATCACCAAGAGTGTTATCGCGAGGTAGGATCTCAAGCAATTTCATATACAACTGGTGTTCCAGCGATGATTGGTGCCATGCTTATCATGAAAGGTCAATGGAAGCGTCCAGGCGTATACAATGTAGAGGAATTTGATCCAGATCCATTCATGGATGCTTTAAATAAATATGGATTACCATGGCAGGAGAACTTCTCTCCAACTCTTATAGATTGAGAGGAATGAAATGAAAAAGATTGATTTTACACAAGCTCCATCACCAAGTTACGTAGTGGACGAGCGTCTTTTAACAAGAAACTTAGAAATTTTACAGTCTGTACAGGAACGTACAGGAGCAAAAATTCTACTTGCATTAAAGGGTTTTTCCATGCATTCTGTATTTCCTCTAGTAGGTAAATACTTAGCAGGAGTAACATCCAGTTCGTTATTCGAAGCTAGACTTGGCTATGAGAAAATGGGAAAAGAAGTACATGCGTATGCACCTGCATATGCCGAAAGCGAGTTTGATGAATTACTTCAATATACTGACCATATCGTCTTTAATTCGCATAGTCAGTGGAATCGGTTTAAAGATAAGGTGCAAAATGCTGAGAAGAAAATTGATGTAGGTCTTCGAATCAATCCTGAATACTCAGAAATTGAGACACAGCTTTATAACCCATGTGCTCCATACTCTCGATTCGGTATTACCTTGGATAACTTTAATCCAGAAGAATTAGATGGAATAGATGGACTTCATTTTCATACGATGTGTGAGCAAAATTCGGATACTTTAAAACGCACGATAAAAGTAGTCGATGAGAAGTTCGGCGAATATATAAAAAAAATGAAGTGGATTAATTTTGGTGGAGGACATCATATTACTCGTCCAGATTATGATATTGAAACTTTAGTTGAATCCATATTATTTATAAAAGAAAAATATAATGTAGATGTTTATTTAGAACCAGGTGAAGCTATTGCTTTGAATACAGGTTACTTAGTATCCACTGTCCTTGATATTGTTCATAATGGAATGGATATTGCTATACTTGATACATCAGCAACCTGTCATATGCCAGATGTACTTGAAATGCCCTATCGACCTAATATTATTGATGCTGGAGAGCCTGGCGAAAATGAATATACCTATAGACTTGGCGGCATGACCTGCTTAGCCGGAGATGTTATTGGGGATTACTCTTTCAAAGAGCCACTAAAGCCTGGCGATAAAATTGTCTTCTGTGACATGGCCCACTATACAATGGTTAAAAACCATATGTTTAACGGTGTTAATTTACCTTCTATTGCTTCTTATAATGAAGAAGAAGGCTTAAAAGTTATTCGCCAGTTTGTCTTCGAAGATTACAGTAATCGCTTATCTTAATTGAAACGATTCTAAAAGCGGATGTTTAAAAGAGGTTTTCTCCTTAAACATCCGCTTTTTATTTGTTACTTCAACTCTCTATACCACTTTAAAGAAAACAAGGTAAGACAATGGTAACTGCGGTTCCCCATCCTTCTTTACTTTTCACTACCATATCTCCCTTATTTTGCTTGAGAAGCTTTAGACATATCGTTAAGCCTATTCCAGTTCCTTTTTCTTTGCTTGTATAATATGGTTCTCCAATCCTAGCTAGCCTTTCTTTACTTATTCCGTCTCCATTATCAATTATTCTAATTCTACAAAAATCATCTTTTTGGTCGAGTATCGCTTTCACTTTCCCTGTTTGAGGTGCAACTGCCTCTATACTATTTTTCAATATATTTAATAAAACTTGTTTAAATTGAGAATTATCAATAGAAGCTATTAATTCTTTATTCTCCCTATTTTCTAAGATGATCTCTTTATTTTGTTCATTAGCCAGAGCATGAAATAGGACTTTTAGATTTTTTAATTCTAAAAATACTTTTGTACTCGGAAGAGCATTATTATCATTTGCTTTCGCCTCAGGCTTACTAAGTATAAGCAACTCTTTTAAGACTTCATTAATCCGATCAATTTCATCTAGTAATATCGTTTCATAACCCGATGCATCGTTTTTTTCCTTCAAAAGCTGGATAAACCCTCTAATAGTTGTCAACGGATTTCGAATTTCATGGGCAACACTAGCAGCCATCTCTCCTACCACTTTTAATTTTTCAGAAGAAATCATTAGTTGTTCATTATGCTTCTGATCCGTAATATCATGTCCAAAATAAATATGATATTCTTCTCCAGTACTATGTATAAGTTCTTTTTTCCCCCAAGTAATAAAATAGTTCTTCCCGCTGCTATCGACAAATCGATGTGGTTCGTCTGTCTCCATATTAATACGTTTTTCTATATAAGAAAATGGACGCCCTAACCAATTATTGTTTTCAAGCGATAATAGTTCTAAGAAGGACGGATTCATCTTTACTATTTGTTCCTTCTTATTTTTAACTAATAAATAATTCGGGTTTATATCCATAATAGCTTCGAGTAACTCACTTTGCCTCGATAACTCTGCATTCATATTATTCAAGTGTGTCGATTGCATTTGAAAAAAGCTTAAAAATAAAATAACGGCCGCGATCAAAGAGTTAAAACTAGAGAAAAATAATGGAATAAAAATAAAACCACTAAATACACCATTAATATAGATGATTAAAACAGCGATTACAAATTTGATATAAAAGCTTTTATAAATGGGATCCCTAATTTTAAAGGAAATCACCAATAAAATGATAGTGTTCAAATATAATAAAACAATATTTAAGATGAATAATACATTCCACTTTCCGTAAATCGGGAGAATATACTTAGATGAAAGTAAATTTCCATCCATTATAATAAAATCCTTCACACCAAGGCTAGTAAAATTAATAAAATAGGCAAATAAACTATATAAAATTAAAACGTATAAAAATGGTTTATTAAACAATACTCTAAATCGTTTAAACTCTTTATGTTCACTTACTAAATAATATGAAAAATAATACATAACTGGCATTATACAAATGGTTCCTAGCCGGAATATTTTAAATAAGAGTTCGATTGTCCCCTGACTTAAGAAATCTCCTGCATATAAAACTGCGATATCCATTTGCCAGAAGGAGAGCATACATAAGAAAAGAGATAAGGCTTTTGTTAATTGAGACTGTGAATAAAAAATAATAGTCACAGAAATAATGAGTGGAACTAACGAAACCATCAATAATAATATAGCTTCCACTTTATGCTCCTCCTTTTGTTATCATCGCGCACCCATTATTTCCTCCATATCCATGTGCTGTTACTAAAACGCGATCAACATCTTCTGTAATTAGCTGTGTCACTATTGGATAATCTCGATAATAATCATTTATTTCCTGACTTATGGTTGCAGGAATAAAGCTTTTTTTGATACTTATTAAAGAAGCTATTATTTGAAAAAGCGGCGAAACTCCCATAGCATGCCCGACCGTTCCCTTAATGGATGTAATAGGAATCTTAGATCCTTCAAAAAACCTCTTATATACACCGATTTCAATATGATCATTTTCCATTATTCCTAAAGCCTGACTATTTATGTAGGTTGGCATATTCTCCTGTAAACATTCAGCAACTGCTTTTTCCATAAGCAAACCTGTTGAGTCTGACTGAAAAGGAGAAATAGCGTCCTGTGTTACACTTGTAGCTTCTACTTTTCCTAATATGGATGCATGACGCTGAATGGCGACTTGCTCATTTTCAACAATTAAAACACCTGCTCCTTCCGAAATCGAAAATCCTTTCCCACCTGAAAATGGCCCAAAAGAGGGTTGAGGTTTATTTCCAGCTTGTAAAACACGATGTGGAAGGAACCCTTTTATTATAGGATCACAAATTGATTCATCACTAGCACCAACTATGCAAACATCAATTTGGTTTGACTCAATTAATATTCTCGCTAAATTTAATGCATCTATACCCGATGTACAACTATTTGCCAATGATAATGCTATACCATTTAACTGCAAATAAGCACTAATACTAGAAGATAGAGAATTAGCATTCATATTTCCAATAGTATAAGGAGAAAGCCTCTTGCCTTTTTCCAAAGAAAAAGTAGCTTTACTGATTTCTGCTAAGCCACCAGCCGAAGAACCGACAATGACTGCTGTTCGATAGTCTCTAACGCTTATATTGGCCTGTTCTATTGCTTCTTTACATGCATGGAGAATCATTCGAACAGGTTTAGACATTTTTTCTTGCCTTTTATGTACCTTGTTTATTTGCTCTTCCTTCACTCTACCTGTGTATATGTATTTCCCTTCATATTTCTCCTGTTTCAACATACTTTTATTACTTTGAAGCACTGTCATAAACTCTACTATATTGGAAAATCCTGCTCCTATTATTCCCATTCCAGTAATAACTGCTTTCATCTTAATTCTCCTATAAAAGTATTCATATATATATTACTATGAAAATCGTTTTACAGCAGTAAATTCCGAGAAATTTCTAAATTGCCACAAAACAAATAAAAAACTGCACGAAAGCATTTCCACCTTATAAGATAAATTGGCTAATTTCTTCAAGTACAAAATAATTAGCTTTATTCTATCTTATAAAGTTAAAATCTAACGTGCAGCCTATGCTAATCCTTTTTACTTACTGATACCCATTTTCTCTATCAGATGCTTCATCTTGGATTTCTTCTCTAAACGACTGAACTGCAGCTTCTCTTCTTTTATTCTTTTGTTGAATCATTTCTTTTTCATCAGAACTAGCATTTACCAGCGTTTCTTCCGCTTTATCAATATTTTCTAACGTGTTTTGTACCATGTCCTGTAATTTTTCTACATTATCAGAACGATTATCAGGGTTGGGCTTTTGATAACTCATGATGATTCCTCCTTCCTAATACACTACGTATGTATTTTGGTTATCTACGGAATTTTTTATACAAAGCTTCTCAACAAATGTAGCCTACCATTTATTTACAAGCACTACTTTTCCGACAGCATTGCCTGATTCTAGATATTCATGCGCTTTACTTATTTCCTCGAAAGAAAATGTTTTTTTATCAAGGAAGGGCTTTAACTTATTTTCTTCTACTATCTTCGTAATATTGCGTAAAATATTCCCATGCTCTATTCGCGAATCCTCATTAAGCATCTTGAGAAGCATAAATGTTACATGTAACGAAAGCCCTTTCGAATGTAAAGGAGTTAAATCATGTGTGGATCTAGCAGCAATTGTTAGAACACTTCCATTTAAAGCAGCTGCTTCAAATGAATGGTCTAGATTTCTACCGCCGACAGTATCAAAGATCAGCGGATAGCCTTTTCCAGCTGTATATTTATCAACATATTCTTTCACTGATACTTCTCGATAATTAATAATATGGTCTGCACCTATTTTTTTAACAATCGCTTGTTTTTCCATGGTTGAAACGGTTGTAGAGACAACGGCTCCAACCCATTTAGCGAGCTGAATGGCGATATGACCTACTCCGCCTGCTCCACCGTGAACAAGGATTTTATCTCCTTTCTTTAAACAACCTTTAGTAAATAAAGATTCCCATGCTGTTATCCCAACAAGGGGGATTGCAGCTGCTTCTTCCATGGTGATATTTCTTGGTTTATGTGCTATGAGTCGATAATCAGCAATCATATATTCAGCCAATGCACCTTGCATTCCCTTAAAACCGCCAGCACATCCATATACTTCATCGCCAATTTGAAAGGATGGTACTGCCTCTCCTACTTCTTCAATAACACCCGCTACATCTCCGTGTAAAATAGCGGGAAAAGCCGGAGAAACTCCCGGTACCGCTCCACCTCTCACTTTAAGATCAATAGGATTGACACTGGTAGCTTTTACCTTTATACGTACTTGATCTGGCAATAAATCAAGTGTTTCTATTTCCTTCAGCTTAAATACCGTAGAATCACCAAATGCTTCAATTATCATCGCTTTCAATGAAAATCATCTCCTTTCTCTCCATATTACCGAATCCAATCAATTTTTTCGAAAATTTAGTATTAAAATTTTTATTATTTACTTACCAACTCATAAAACGTTTCTATTTCATTAAAAATGGATATTAGTATCTTATATCTATCATAATAACAATATCATTAGCGATATTGATCGAGGAGGATACTAAAATGAATGACCTTGAAAATAAAGTAGCAATAATTACCGGCGCAGCTTCGGGGATTGGAAAAGCAGCAGCCATCTCACTTGCAAATAAAGGAATGAAAGTAGCGCTAGTGGACTTAAATGCTGATGATCTAGAAGAAGTGAAAGCAACAATTAATAAAAAAGGTCAAGAAGCGATCTCCTTAGAAGCGAATGTCGCAGAGCCTCCTTCCATTCAACAAGCTATTGATGAAACCGTAAAAAAGTGGAATAGAATAGATACGGTTTTTATTAATGCGGGAATTAACGGAGCTGTGTCTTCTATCGAAGATCTTACACCCTCTGAATGGGATACAACCATTGAAACAAATTTGAAAAGTACTTTTTTAACTGTTAAATATAGCATTCCCCATATGAAAACCCATGGGGGCAGTATTATTATAACAAGCAGTATTAATGGAAATCGCATTTTTAAAAACTTCGGAATGTCTGCTTATAGTACATCGAAAGCTGGTCAAGTCGCATTTGGAAAAATGGCAGCATTAGAATTAGCTCAATACAAAATAAGAGTAAATATGATATGCCCTGGAGCAATTGATACAAATATAGAAAAGAATACTTTTAAAGATGAAGAACACTTAAAAGAAATAACCATCCCTGTTGAATATCCAGACGGGAACCAACCATTGGCCCAGCAATCCGGAAGCGCTCAGCAAGTAGCTGATCTAGTTTATTTCTTAAGTTCTGATTTATCTAATCATATTACTGGAACAGAAGTATATATAGATGGAGCTGAATCTCTCTTATAAAATTCCTAAAACCTACCTATTATCTGGTAGGTTTTTTTATAGGTTAAAAGCTATTTATCCATCTCATATGTATATATCATGACTCTACCGAACTCAAAGAGACATTTTTTCTTTGTGCTATGCTAGAATAAAGAAAATGCGAAAAAAGGGAGAATTTATAGATGAATGAAATCATACAACATTTAAAAAAACATCGATCTTATCGTAAATATCAAGATAAAGAAATAAGTTTAGAAACACTGCATTCAATTATAGAAGCAGCACAAAGTGCCCCTTCTTGGACTAATGGACAGCATGTTACAGCTATCTTGGTTCGTGATGAGGATAGAAAGAGACATTTAGCTGAATTATGCGGGAATCAAAAGCATGTTGAAAATGCTCCAGTCTTTCTTATATTTTGTGCTGATTTCTATCGAGCAAAGCTAGCTAGTGAAATGGAAGGAAAAGCATTTAAAGCAATTGAAGATGTTGATACACTCTTAATTGGGGCGACAGATGTTGGCCTGGCTATGCAAAATGCCATTACTGCTGCCGAATCACTCGGGTTAGGAACAGTTCCCATAGGTGGTATACGACGAAACTCTTTGCAGGTAATTGACTTCTTGCAATTACCTAGCTATGTCATTCCAATTGCCGGACTTTGTCTTGGATACCCTGATGGAGATCCAGGATTAAAGCCTCGACTACCTTTGGAAGCTGTTCTTCATGAAGAAAAGTATGATAGAAATCAACAGGAACTGCTTGAAAAATATAATGAAACATATAGCGAGTATTTAAAGAACAGAGGGGAAACTCCAGCGGGATGGACCAATCGCATTGCAAACTTCTATGATAAATCCTACTACCCAAGTAATGCTAAAATGATTAAACAACAAGGATTCCTAGCGAAAGATATGCAAGATAACAATTAAAATGAAAGTAGCTATTATTAAAATGGTTCTCATATACCCGTTTTGTAATAGCTATTTTTTTATTTTATTTAGGAAAACTTATTTCAAAAGTAGCCCTTTTTCTAACATACGCACCATCCATTTCGCGATATAGAGTCAAAAACTTCTTAATTATCCCTTGAGATACTATCTTTTCTTCCATCTAAAAAAAGCAGTTATTCCTCTCCTTCACTAAAGGAAGAGGAATAACTGCTTCTCTTTTTTTGTATCAGCTTAGATTACTTCTGGAAGAATAAAATAATTCGCTAGTTTAGCATTTACATGTGTCTGCCAATGATGTAACGGCACTGCATTCTTCTCTAATATTTTATAGGCATGAACCCATGCACTCATCTCTGCATTTACACGATAAGACCAATCATGCAACCACTTATCATGATCAAGGTCGCCATTCACATAATCAATAACATGGCCAATTTCATGTGCAAGTGCATAGATATTTTCCAATGAAAATTGATAAGGAACTGTTATATACATATTTGTATTAAAACTAATTTTTTTTGTCGAATCATATGCAACCTTGCACCCTAATTCTTCCGCAACCTTTACTACGTTCATAAATTTTTCTCTCGTAACTTTCATTCACATTTATCCCCTTTACCAAAATTTTCTACACTAAAAAAATATATATTTATGTTTATTATGTTCAAATTCGGCTATATAACCAATGTAACGTTAATTAAAAATCTTTAATAGGAGTGATAGAAATGGCAGACAACAAAATGAGCAGAGAAGAAGCAGGTAGAAAAGGCGGAGAAGCTACTTCTAAAAATCACGACAAGGATTTTTATCAAGAAATCGGACAAAAAGGTGGACAAGCTACTTCTGAAAACCACGACAAAGAATTCTACCAAGAAATCGGTAAAAAAGGTGGAGAAACCACTTCTGAAAACCATGACAAGGAATTCTACCAAGAAATTGGTAAAAAGGGTGGAGAAACCACTTCTGAAAACCATGACAAGGAATTCTACCAAGAAATTGGTAAAAAGGGTGGAGAAGCTACTTCTGAAAACCACGACAAAGAATTCTACCAAGAAATTGGTCGAAAAGGTGGAAATTCACGTAACGACAATAATTAATGGATACAGTAATATCCACTCACCCATAGTAGGATATGGGTAACAATCAAATAGAAATTCCACCAAAACAAGTTAATTAACTAAAGTAATGAAGGATAAAAACTGAGCAACAACCATTTAAGGGGCTGACCTGTACAAGATCAAATCTTTGTATTAGGTCAGTCCTTTTACATTATTATATTATATCATATTTTATTCAGAAAAGTTATTCAAAAGATTTGATTTTGATATTTGTTAGCACTTAATAAATATCAAAAAACGCTTTTCCCATCCTTTTCTTTTCCATATTATATCTTTGTTCAGGAAATTTGTAATTTAATGCTATTATTCCCATAAAACATTTGATAAAATATTTTTGTTAAGTTTTACAAAATTCGTTGATCACTCCCTTTAACACGATAAATATAATATAATCTAATATACCTATTAAAATAACATTATTTATGATTTAAAATAACTATAATTGAGATTTTTATAGATTATATTAATCTATTTTATTGTAAATAGAGAGAGGGAGTAAAATCGTGGGCATCATGAATGCAGGTGAGTTTATAGAAACCGTTTATTTTAAAGGTCTCCAAATTTCGTTAATGGCCGCTGGAGATGGGACCGAAGTAATCTATCATAGATTACAACCCGGTTCTAGTTGGGCAATGACTCCTGAAGATAACTGGGATGGTTTTGAGTATTTTTATATACTTTCTGGTAAACTATCCCATCGGACTGATGAAAATATTATTGAAATGAAAGCAGGTCAAGCATTTTTTGAGAGCCCAATTCAAAAATATAGTATTTTTACCGCTGAGGAAATTACTGAATTTATATATATCACAAGTCAACCAGTTTTTCATTATTATAGTCAATGTTCCAAAGATTTAATGGAACTTGCTATTTCCATAGAAGAAAAAGATGGTTATACAGTAGATCATTGTGAAAGAATTAAAAACTATTCAATGTTAGTAGGAGAGGCATTAAACCTTAATCGAAAACAGATAACAAGATTAAACTTAGCATCTTTTTTTCATGATGTAGGTAAAGTTAGAGTTCCTTTAGAGATTTTACAAAAACCTACTAAACTAACAGAAGAAGAATGGGAAATTATGAAGAAACATACCACATTTGGTAGAGATTTATTAGAAGAAACAAAGATACCTGTTCTTTGTGAGGTTGGATTAATTGTGGAACAACACCACGAAAGATATGATGGAAAAGGTTATCCGAAAGGTCTGAAAGAAGATGAGATTACCATCGAATCTGCAATTATATCGGTTGTTGATTCCTTTGATGCAATGACTACAGACAGAGTATATAAAAAAGGTAAATCTGCCGAAGAAGCTTTTCAAGAAATTTTAAATAACCGGGGTACTATGTATCACCCCAAAGTGGTCGATACTTTTATAGCACTAAAAGAAGAAATAATTAAATATGAAAAGGGAGAGAGCTTATGAAAAAATTAGTATGGAGTTTATTAGCTGTTGTATTAATTGTATCCTTTCAAGTAAAGCCTGCTCAAGCTGCTTACTTACCTGAGTATGACAAATACATCGAAGTCTCTTATGATCAAGCAAGACAAATTGCAGATGCACTTGGACTTAAAAATGTACCACTAGGTGAACAGACTGCCCAGATTTCTTTTGACGTTCAAGAAAAAGTAATCGCAAAAATCGAAAAAATCCTTGGTAAAGAAATTGACCGTTACTATATATGGTTAACTGTTGACGGTGAAAAAGTTTTAGGAATCGACCCTCCACTTCCGCAAGCTTAATACAAAAAAGCATCGAAAGCATAATTAGTTTTCGATGCTTTTTTATTCATTTCTTATCCTTATATCCTAATAGCCTTTACCTAGACTTCCATATTTACGTAAAATTAATAAGTAACTTTAGCCATCCAAAAAATGAAACCCATAATGGGATACTAATAATGACTCCCCATTTAAGTCCATTAAAAAAGTTTGTTTGTTCTTCCATCGTTATCCACTCCTTATTAGTAAGTAGATCTATACATTTATTATATCAGAAAACGCTTTCATTATTACTGATTTTCTTATAAGTTCCTTGCTTATATTATTAATTTGTATACCTTTATAAAATTATTCTCTTTTTTTAGCAATTTTAAACATGCAATTTATAATTACTCATGGAAAGTATCGTAATTTTTACCCCGAGTTAAATTTAAGTATGAAAAAAACCCGAAATCTCTTTCGGGTAAAATATATTTTAAGAGGGGAAACTCTTAACC
The DNA here is from genome assembly GCF_050971705.1 of Niallia sp. M35. Lineage (NCBI taxonomy): Bacteria > Bacillati > Bacillota > Bacilli > Caryophanales > Bacillaceae > Niallia > Niallia sp. M35. The sequence continues at coordinate 351,800 of NZ_JBPCEP010000004.1, read as the reverse complement.
TGTTTATAGAATACCGAATAATTATGAACAAATAATGAACAAAAGATTAAAAAATAAAAAACTATTATAGATTAAGAGATACATCTTTATAGGAAAATGATTGAAAGTCAAATAATCCTTTATCCGTTAATTTCAAGGCAGGAATTACAGTTAATGATAAAAAGGATAAGGTCAAGAATGGATTAAAAGTATCATACCCTTGCAGAATTTGGACCTTATGATTTAATATTTTTAGTTGTTCGTACACGGTTAAATAATCTTGATCAGAAATCAATCCAGCTATTGGTAAGGGAAGGGCCGCAACTACTTTACCTTCTGATACTACAACTATTCCTCCCTTTATTTCTTGTAACTCATGAATAGCAGAAAGTAAATCCTGATCATTTGTGCCAACTGCAACAATATTATGGGAATCGTGAGAAATGGTCGTGGCAATTGCACCTCTTTTAAAGCCAAACCCTTTCACAATCGCTTTTCCTATATTCCCCGTTTGATGATGTCTCTCTACTACTACAAGTTTTAGTTGATCCTTTTCCAATGATGGCTGAAAATAGCCATCTACCATTTGTACCTTTTCGATTACTTCCTTCGTTACAATACTATTAGGAATAATTTCAATTATATGGCAGCTTTCAGAAGTTAATGGCAGCTTTAAGTCAGCTGATGACAATTTTGCACAATTTATCGTCGGTAAATTCGTATCCAAATAGGATGACTTAAAGTGTTGAACTTCTCTTCTTAATTTTCCCTTTTCCACCACACATTGACCGTTTCTATATACACTATGAATGGAAAATTCCTCAAGATTATCTAAAAGTAGAAGATCTGCGCGGTAACCTGGAGAAACTGCCCCAATTGAATCTAACTGAAAACATTCGGCAGCGTTAATGGTGGCCATTTGAATAGCAATAATCGGATCTAATCCTTCTTCTATCGCTAATCGTACGCTATAATTCACACTCCCCTCTTCCACTAAATCATCTACCAATTTATCATCTGTTACAAACAAACATCTTCGTGAATTTCTAAGGGTTATCGCAGGTAATAAAGCCTTTAAATCTTTCGCAACCGTTCCCTCTCTTATCATTAGGTACATCCCTAAATCTAGCCGATCTTTTGCTTCTTGCAGTGTCGTTGCTTCATGATCATTTCTAATTTCAGCTGCGCTATATACATTTAATTTCTCTCGCTCAATTCCAGCAGCATGACCATCCATTAAACGATTATGTTTTTTTGTCAGAATAAATTTATCTATCATATCTGACTGCGTTTCATATACAGAGGGAAAGTCCATTATTTCTGCTAATCCAAGTACTCTATCATGTGAATAAAATGGTGCTAAATCCTTTGCATATAACGTCGCTCCATTTGAGTCCTCTGGAACTGCAGGAACACAAGATGGTAACATGACGCGAATATCTATTGGAAGATCTTCCGAGGCATCCAACATATATTGAATCCCAGCTGCCCCTGCCACATTTGCAATTTCATGTGGATCTGTTATAACAGTCGTTACACCATGCAATAATAATATTTTGGTAAATTCCTGCGGTGTAAGCATACTACTTTCTATATGTACGTGGCCATCAATGAGGCCCGGAACGATATATTTACCTTCGGCATCAATTATTTGTTTTCCTTGATAGCTCCCAATTCCTGCTATTCTGTCATCTGCAATTGCTACATCCCCGTCCATTAGTTCACCTGTAAAAACATTAACAATTTTACCATTCGTAATTACTATATCAGCTGGCTCTTTTTTGGCAGCAATTCTAATTCTTTTTTCCAATTTAGCTCTCAAGTCTGAATCCCCCTCATTTTTATTCTGAATATTCAAATTTTTATCATTAATACATTACCTCTTAAAAAGAGATGAAACTATTTTATATTTTCTTAAAAACTCTTTCACAAACTTACTTTAAAAGAACTTTAATTCCTGAAGTAAATCAAAGAATAACCAAAATAGAAAGGGTATAATGAAGAATTATTTACGAAAGCTAGATGATAATAACTTAAATATATTTTTATTATTTTAATATATGTTGGTTTAAGTTTCAATGAGTAAGAGTAATAAAACATATACATGCTTTCTATATTCCTTAAACAAAATATAAAATTAGTGGTAAGATAATTACGTGTCGTTACTATCGTTAGAGTTGTTAAGAAAGGAGATATATCTTTATGTATAAAGATTTAATTCTAGGCATGCTTCGGGCTGGCATTTTCGGCTTTGGTGGTGGTCCTTCTGTTATTCCTCTGTTTCGTCACGAAGCAGTAACAAAATATAAGTGGATGGCTAATGATGAATTTGGGGATGCTTTAGCAATTGCGAATACACTTCCTGGACCTATTGCCACAAAATTAGCTGCCTATATAGGTTATCATCAAAAAGGGATAATCGGAGCAATTGTAAGCGTAATTGCCCATATACTACCGACTTGTTTAGCAATGGTATTCTTATTTTCCTTTATATCTATCCTCAGTCATTCACCAATAATAACAAGTATGATTGGAGCAGTCGTTCCAGTTATTGCCGTTATGCTTGGCTTAATGGCATATGAGTTTGGAGAAAAAGCGGTCAAAGGCTTAGGAATCTATGCTGGAATTGGATTAACACTTGTCTGTCTTCTTTTACTACAAGTATTTGCCATACATCCAGGTATTGTTGTACTTATTTTTCTTATCTATGGAGCATTTCATTTTAAATTAAAAGATAAACTTCTACATAAAAAAGAAAGAGGCATATAAGATGATTTTTGTAAGTATTTTCCTCAGTTTTCTTGTGGCAAATTTATTAGGTTATGGCGGTGGTCCAGCTTCCATTCCTTTAATGTATGAGGAGATAGTTAATCGATATAATTGGTTATCCAACATTGAATTTTCCAATATGCTCGCTTTTGCTAATGCTCTGCCGGGACCAATTGCTACCAAAATAGCTGCATATGTAGGCTTTGGAGTTGGAGGATGGGCTGGGTTTATTGTTGCTTTATTGGCCACTATTCTCCCTTCGGCAGTTGCTCTTATTTTCTTATTAAAATTAATGAAAAAACATCAAAATTCGAAGATTGTCAAAGGCATGACGCTTCTTGTACAGCCTGTAATAACAGCATTAATGCTAGTTTTAACCTATGAAATGTTTCAAGATTCCTATCATTCCATCGGTATCATTCAATCTGTTTGCATTGCTGTCATTGCCTTTTTATTACTGCAGAAGTGGAAGGTGCATCCTGCCCTAGTTATAATAATAGCCTTTCTATACGGAGGATTTATTGCTCCTCACATAAGCTAAAGGGTAGGGCATTTACCAAAATTACCAAAAGCAAAAAACTCTTTAAAAGAACCATATGATAGAATACATGAGCTATGAAAGTAAATTAATATACGAAATAGCCTGAAATGAGGCACTCAGGCTATTTCTTTCCTATTTACTTTCATACAAAGCTCGTAACTGTTTCCAGTCCTTTATTCTATTCAACTCTAAATGTTGATTATAGGGATGATCCTTCACATAAAGCCGTGTGGGAGACCCTTGAAGAGTTTCTAGAACAGCGGGTTTGTCATCAAAATAGTAGTTTAATTGAAGCTCCTGAATGATACAAACTTTCTCATGATCTTCCATCCCACAAAAAAAATGACTATCAATTACCGGAAATCCTACTTTCTTCATCCAATCTTTCGTCTTTTCGGCAAATTGTTTTTTCCGTGCTGTAATATAATAAACGTCATGACCATTACTAACAAGTTCATTTAGCACTTCAATGGAATCTGGAAAAGGAGGACAATTTGTAAAATAAATTTCTTCCCTTAGAGTGTTCCAAAGCTGCTTTCCTTCAGTAGCATTTAATCCAAATGGTTCGTGAATTTCAACCGTTTTTAATGCATGGAAGTTTTCTAATGCAATATTTTTCTGTAACTTATGATTATAAAGTTCAAAAGCATGTTGTCTTAAATTGATAAGTGTATCGTCTATATCAAAACCAAACTTCATTATTTCCTCCACAGAAATACTAATTAATTATATCGGGATAAGCTGTTATTTTCATATCCTTGCCCACCCATTCCGTCTTTTCAAATCTTAAGGGAACTGCTTCATCTACTGTATCAATATCTTCTCCTTTAAATGGTGTATAGGAATTGGCACCGCCTACTATTTTAGGAGCAATATATACTAAATACTTCTGAATAAGCCGTTGACGCATAAAGCTTGCATTTACTTCACTTCCGCCTTCCAGAAGAATATCTGTAATTCCACGTTTATATATTTCCTTTAAAACTATCTCCAAGTCTAATTTTCCCTGAATAGAAGGAACTGTGAATAATTCTACACCCTTTTCTTTTAAAGCAGCTGCTTTCTCTGATTGAAGGGTAGCACTTGTAGCAATGATTGTTTTTGCTTCCCTACAATCAGTAATATTAGCCTCTAGAGGTGTTCTTAAATTGGCATCCAAAATAATCCGAATTGGATTCTTTGCTGGTCCCTCTAATCGAGTTGTCAATTTAGGATTATCAGCGAGCACAGTACCAACACCAACTAAGATTGCATCTACTTCATTTCTTAAAAAGTGCACTTCTTTTCTTGCTTCTTCTCCTGTAATCCATTGACTATGTCCTGTATGGGTAGCAATTTTGCCGTCTAATGTCATTGCTACCTTAGATATAACAAAAGGTTTTTCATGTATCATATTATGAATAAAACGTTCGTTTAATTGCTGGGCTTCTTTTTTTAGAACACCAACTTCAACATCAATTCCTGCTTCCCTCAAGATGTTAATACCTCGTCCTGCAACTTGCGGATTGGGATCTTCTGTCGCTACTACCACTCTTTTGACTCCAGAGTCTTTCACTAAAAGTGCACAAGGTGGTGTTTTCCCATAGTGTGAGCATGGCTCTAGCGTCACATAAAGAGTTGCATCTTTTGCGTGGTCTCCAGCCATTTTAAAAGCATGGACCTCAGCGTGTGGCTCTCCTGCTTTGCGATGGAGACCAGTTCCGACAATTACGCCGTCCTTTACAATGACAGCTCCGACAACTGGATTGGGATTTGTCTTACCAAGTGCAGATGCTGCAAGGTCTAATGCGAGTCTCATGTAATCTTGATCATGTTTCATACCTTATTCTCCTTAAATGGTCACTGTATTTTTCAAGGGAATATGACCAGATTTATTCACTTTCGTGTTTAAATAATTCTCATTATAGGATGAGACATCCCCCCATAAGGGAATATTTTCTTCTGCTGTAAGACCAAGTTTTTTTAGTGCATCAAGCTTCTTTGGATTGTTAGTTATTAATTTAACTGGTTTTTGTCGTAGTGCTTGAAGAACTTTAATCGGTGCTTCATAACTTCTTAAATCATCTGGGAAATCTAATGCGAGATTTGCCTCCACAGTATCTAGACCATTTTCTTGTAAAAGGTAAGCAAGGGATTTAGTAAATAGCCCAATACCTCTTCCTTCATGATTAGCTAAATAAAAGAGAGCTCCATTTCCATTCTCTACAATCATACGCATCGATTCTTTTAATTGATATCCGCAATCACAACGTTTACTACCAAAAATGTCGCCAGTATGACATATACTATGCATACGTATTAATGCATTTTCTGCATTTTTAAAGTCACCGTATACTAAAACAGAGGATTGTTGATAATCCGCTAAATGTAAATTCGGTAAAGAGCGAAGCACTTCCTCTTTCGTTTCATCCTTCTTTATCGGTAACCATGTGTACCATTGGAATGTCACAACTTGATCGTCCAATTGAACTGGCAATTTTACTGGTCCGACTAAACTTAAATTCTGTTCTTCATTAAATGCGATTATTTCCATCTTATTTTGAAGAAGATCGATAACATTTTGATCCATTACAAAATCTCCTTTATCTTCTGTTATATTCTTACTTATATTTCTTATCGGTATAAAATTTTAGATTATAAAACGATAGACAAACCTCTAGATATTAGAAATAGCTGTTTATTTATGATCTATTTATTTAATCTCTTCGAATCTAATTGCTTTCCGTGGGGCTCACGGTAATCCCACAGGAGTCTCCCCCTTTTCACTTCAAGCAACGCATAAAAATGTACCTTTCCTTTTTAAATATCTTTTTGACAATAAACTGATACTTACGATACGTAAGTAAGTTTATTATCATAAGATACGCTCGTCAAGAAATCAGCTCGATTTAATTAACATAAACCAATTGGATTACTCAACTTTCAACCTTCATCTTTTTATGATTATAATCATATAGTAAATCCCTTTTTCGCACAATTCGCAACTACTCCCTTCAGTCAAGAAGAAGCAAAGCTCTATACATTGATTTTTCCCTTCATTTACTATATAATTTGACTGATTAGTCATATATATTAGAAAAAGATGACCAATAAGTCAAGGTGTACTCCCATACGTCCAGGAGGAAATTACGTGAAAGAAAAAGAAAAAATAATTATAGATTCTGCCATAAAATTTTTTGCTCAAAAGGGATTTTCTTCTACCTCAGTGCAAGAAATTGCCAGTGATTGCGGTATATCAAAAGGAGCCTTTTATTTATACTTTAAATCGAAAGACTCTCTTCTTTATACAATTATGCAATATTACTACGATGAATTGATTACCGCTATGGAAGAAATAAGTCAAAAGCGAATCCCTGCTCGTGAAAAATACATGGATCAACTTACCTTTATGTTTAATCATGCTTTAAAACACAAAGAATTTATTATTATGCAATCAAAAGAACAAGCTATTCCCTTAAATAATTCTATCAAAGATCTGTTAGTAAAAATGCAGTCAGAGCTTCAAAGTTATAATCTCAAAGGACTCCATTCTATTTACGGGGAAGAGAAAAAGCAATACCTTTTAGATTTGCTTATGATCCAAGATGGTCTTATTCATTCTTTTTTAAAACTTGTGATTTTAGAGCCTATAAATGTCTCAACAAGGGATATTTCCATCTACTTATTAAAAAGATTAGATTCCATCATAACGGATATGGACAAAAATAATGAGAATCCACTCTTTTCTACTTCTTTTCTAAAATATATCATTAAAAAGCCTAAAATTAACTTTATGGAACATGGTCATCAAGATATACTAGATGCTATCGCCTCTATCCAACGTAAGAGTGAGCATGTAGCGAATAAACAAGAGATAGAAATAACACTAGAAGTATTAATGACAGAGATTCATGCTGATGAACCAAGATTACCCATAATTAAAGGCATGCTCTCTAACTTGAACGACTATAAAAACTTTGAAGAAGAACAAAAAACAATTGCTTCATTTTATCATATCCAACTTTAAAAATATCCTGTTAAAAAACTTTCATTGATTATGAAAGTTTTTTTATTGGTCAATAATGCAAAGGATAACAACTAATAGGAGGTGTTTACTTTGCCTAATTCTATCCTTTCAAGATTTTTAAGATTACCATTAAGTATTCGTGTTTTATCGATTTCCCTAACTATTATTATCCTATTCGGTTGCTTTATCACATTAGTTGAACCAGAAACATTTCCCACTTTATTTGAAGGAATTTGGTGGGCTATTATTACTACCTCTACCGTTGGATACGGGGATTATGCTCCTATTACCGTTATTGGGAGAATAACCGGCATGCTATTAATCTTAACAGGAGTAGGATTTCTCTCTACCTATTTAGTAACATTGGCAACAGCAGCAGTAGCTAAACAAAACGCATATTTGGAAGGGAAAACCACTTATAGAGGACAAAACCACTTGATAATTGTCGGCTGGAATGAACGGTCCAAACTAATCATTCATTCCATCATTAAAGATCGCGAAAAGATTCCGATCACTTTAATCGATGAGTCCTTAGCAACAAATCCAGTTCCAGAAACTATTCATTTCGTAAAGGGAAATTCTAATTTAGATCATGTCCTGTTGAAAGCGAATATCATGACTGCTAGTAAGGTCATCTTAACAGCTGATCAAACCAAAGAAGAATTACAAGCAGATATGCACTCTATTTTGACTTTACTTGCTATTAAAGGACTAAACGCAAAAGTACCGTGCATCGTTGAAATACTTACTGCTGAACAAATACAAAATGCTAAAAGAGCTGGTGCCGATGAGATAATTGAAACAAACAGCCTTACGAGCTTTGTTATGCACAACAGCTTAAATTCACAAGATACGATGATTGCATTTTTAGAACTTTTGCATCAATTGAAGGATAAAAAGCTTCAGTTTATTCCTTTGAAAAATATTCAGGAAGAATTAGTTGATTATCTGACTTTAAACAATTTTTTATTAGCAGAGGGTAAATTACTATTAGGAGTCAAACGTGGGGACACTAGTTATCTAAATCCAAAGCCTTCATTTGAGTTTGAAGAAAAGGATGAGTTAATAATTATTACTTAGAAACCTAGTTAGCTGATGAGTACAGAAAGTAGTCATGAAAGCGGAGAAGAAAAATTCTTCTTTTAAAATTATGGTTTTTCGAGGCGGTCGCTCGCATAAGTTTATTTCGAGCTGCCCCCTCGAAAAACCAATTTTCCCTCTCTTTAAACAAGCCTTTATAACAACCTACTATGATTCTAAAAATATTTTACATGCTTCTATACATTCTTTACAAATTTCTGCACAATAATGACAATGACGATGGTCGTGTTTCTTACATTCATTTGCGCAATCCTCACAAACAGAAAGGCAAATTTCTGCAAATTCCTTTGCATATGGAGATTTTCTAATGATTGCCTGCTCTAAGTAACTACAAAATTGAATACATTCCCTATTCATATGAATACAATCAAGCATTGGTGCTACCCGCTCTTCCGCTAAGCATTCATTTAAGCAATGATTACAAACAATCATGCATTCCTGTAATGATTTAATCAATAATTGTTCTTTTTCAACAAGCATTCCTATTTCCTCCTTCTATTACCCCTTTCTCTTTATTTAACCTCTCTCAAAACCTTTAAACATCTTGGATTAAAAATGAATAGAGTTGTATATTTTCCTAAAAATTCAAAGAAAAATAAAAAAGCTGTCGAATACTCAAATACGAGTATATCGACAGCTCAATCTATTCTAACTTATAAACGACTTTCTAACTCTGCTTTTTTCTCTTCAAAGCCAGGTTTACCTAGTAAAGCAAACATATTTACTTTATATGCTTCAACCCCTGGTTGATCAAATGGATTTACGCCTAATAAATATCCACTTATCGCACAAGCTTTTTCGAAGAAATACACAAGATATCCAAATGTATATTCATTCATTTCTGGTATTGTTACAACTAGATTTGGCACACCGCCATCTGTATGTGCAAGTAACGTACCTTCAAATGCTTTATTATTAACAAAATCAACAGTTTGTCCAGCTAAGTAATTTAGTCCGTCTAAGTCATTTTCTTCTGCTTCGATAACTAATTCATGACGCGGTTTGTCAACTTTAACAATTGTTTCAAAAATATCGCGACGGCCTTCCTGCACATATTGTCCTAAGGAGTGAAGGTCGGTTGAGAAGTTAGCTGAAGAAGGATAAATACCTTTTTGGTCTTTCCCTTCACTTTCGCCAAACAATTGCTTCCACCACTCAGAGAAGTATTGCAATCCTGGCTCGTAGTTAATTAACATTTCAATTGTTTTTCCTTTGTTATAAAGAACGTTACGAACTGCAGCATATTGATAGGCAATGTTATTTTTTAATTCAGATGTACCGAAATCTGTTCTAGCTGCTGCTGCCCCTTCCATCATTGCTGTAATATCAGCGCCGCTGACAGCGATTGGTAATAAACCAACTGGTGTTAAAACAGAATAGCGTCCACCAACATCATCTGGGATAATAAATGATTCATAGCCCTCTTCTGTAGCTAGAGTTTTTAAAGCTCCTCTTGCTTTATCAGTAGTAGCATAAATTCTCTTTCTCGCTTCTTCTACTCCGTACTTTTGTTCCAGTAATTTACGGAAAATACGGAAAGCAATCGCCGGCTCTGTAGTTGTTCCAGACTTAGAAATAACATTAATAGAGAAATCTTTATCTCCAAGGAAGTCAATTACATCACTCATATAAGTGGAACTAATATCTTTTCCAATAAAGATAATTTGTGGTGTTTGTCTCTTTTCTTTTGATAAAGAATTATAGAAGCTATGATTTAACATTTCAATTGCAGCACGTGCTCCTAGGTAAGAACCACCAATACCGATTACAAGTAAAACCTCTGAGTCGCTTTTAATTTTTTCTGCTGCTTTTTGAATTCGCGCAAATTCTTCTTTATCATAATCTACAGGTAGATCAATCCATCCTAAAAAATCACTTCCTTGTCCAGTTTTTTCATGCAAGGAATGATGGGCAACTTTAACTGCATCTTCTAAATATGTAATTTCGTGCTCTCCAAAGAAACTTAATGCCTTTGAGTAATCAAAACGAACGTGTGTCATAAATGATCCTCCAATATATTTAATTTATACTCCTCTTCCACTTTATCGGAAGTAGAAAAAGTAATCAAGAAAGAACTTGGTATGAAAACGGATACAAACTATTTTTTTTTAATTTATTCACCAATTATTCCATTTCTTCTCTATTGCAGAAAGACGAACAAACAATTCATACGAACTGTTTGCTCGTCTTTCTGCATTTTTATAATGATGCTTTATAAATTGCTAAAACATCCTCTGCATCTAACATTTTAAATTGGCCAAATCCACCATTCGTCATTGCTTTTTCAACCATTAACTCCAGTTTACTATCATCAATGTCGTAATCAGCTAAACGAGAAGGTGCACCTAGCTCATTCCAGAATGCACGTAATTTCTCAATTCCTTCTAGACCAGCTTCTTCCGCTGTTTTTCCTTCTGGATCTACTCCAAATACGCGAACAGCTAATTGCTTAAAGCGTTCTGGTTTTACAGCTAAATTATGCTTCATCCAATTAGGGAAAAGAATAGCAAGTCCTCCACCATGGGGAATATCATATACTGCAGAAACTGCATGTTCAATGTTGTGGGTAGCCCAATCACCACGATATCCCATATTGAGCATACCATTAAGAGCCATCGTTCCACAATATAATATCGCAGCACGATATTCATAATTTTCTAAGTCATTTACAAGTTTAGGACCAAACTCTATGACCGTTTTCAATACAGATTCACACATATAATCTTGTAATTCTGTGTGTTCTTCTAAATGGAAATAATGTTCAAACACATGTGACATCATATCCACGATTCCATATATTGTTTGATCTTTAGGAACTGTATATGTATTTTCGGGATCTAAAATAGAAAATACCGGAAATGTAAATGGACTACCCCAGCCAACTTTCTCTTGTGTTTCCCAATTAGTAATAACAGAGCCAGAGTTCATTTCAGAACCAGTTGCCGCAAGTGTTAAAACTGTTCCAAACGGTAACGCTGCTTTAGGCGCTGCTTTTTTCGTGATGAATTCCCAAGGGTTCCCATCAAATTTAGCTCCTGCGGCAATGGCCTTGGTACAGTCAATAACACTTCCTCCACCAACTGCTAAAATGAAATCAATTCCTTCTGTCTTGCATATATCAACTCCACGTTGTACAGTAGTTAATCGAGGATTTGGCTCTACACCAGATAGTTCAAATACTTCTTTTCCATTTTCCTTTAAGATGGTCATTACATTATCATATAGACCGTTTCTTTTAATACTTCCTCCTCCGTACACTAAGAGGATTTTTTTGCCATAGGAAGCTAATTGATCTTTTAATTGTGCCAATTGCCCTTTACCAAAAATAAGTTTTGTCGGGTTATAAAAAATAAAGTTTTCCAAATGAATGCCTCCCATTCTGTTTTTACATTAGTAAAAAAAATACTAATTGTACGATTATTATTAATCAAACTTACAAGAAAATCAAAGGATTGAGCTTAGTGCTGGCAAATAGTATATGTTTTCTCCATCATTCATTATTCGTTTATTTTTCTAAATGTATACTTTCGTGAATTCTACTAAAAATAAGAAAGATTTCCACTATATTTTTAAGGAGGACATAAAATGAGCGTAATCCAAAGAATTGCATTAATATTAACGATTATAGGAGCAATAAATTGGGGATTAATAGGCTTCTTTCAATTTGATTTAGTGGCAACACTATTTGGCGGCCAAGGATCCGTTATTTCTCGTATTATTTACGGTTTAGTCGGAATTGCAGGTTTAATAAACCTTGGTTTATTATTTAAACCCTTTTCCGCTGCTGAAAGGGAGTCTATGCCAAAGACAGCTAGATAGATAAAAATGGATAAACAAAAATAAAGCCGAACAATTCCACTTGCTGATTGTTTGGCTTTTTTGTAAGGAATGATTTTTTTTAGAGTTATTTATTTAGTTTAGCCCTGGGCTATCCTCATTTAATACTTGCTTTATACGCTCTATCGCCCAATCTAACTCTTCCTTCGTAATCGTTAATGGTGGAGCAAAGCGAATGACAGAATCATGGGTTTCTTTGCATAACAATCCTACTTCTTTTAATTTTTCACAATAAGCTCTAGCCTCAACCTTTAATTCAACCCCTATAAACAATCCTCTTCCCCGTATTTCTTTTATAATTGGATTTGTTATTTCCGATAACTTTTGAAGAAAGTATTCGCCTAATTGCGCCGAACGATTGGTCAAATCCTCTTCTATGATTACATCTATAGCTGCAATTGATACAGCGCACGCCATTGGATTTCCTCCAAAGGTTGATCCATGAGAGCCTGGATTAAAAACACCTAATACATCTTTATCTGCCACAACACCTGAAATAGGAAAGACTCCTCCTCCAAGCGCTTTTCCTAAAATATACATATCTGGCACAATACCGTACCACTCACTCGCAAATAATTTACCTGTTCTTGACAGTCCTGTTTGAATTTCATCGGCAATAAACAAAACATTATTAGCCTTACATAGTTGATAGGCTTCTTCCATAAAACCTTGAGGTGGAATGATAATACCAGCCTCCCCCTGAATTGGTTCTACAATAAATGCCGCTGTATTTACTGTAATTGCTTCTTGTAATTGATCAATATCTCCATAGGGAATCGTTTTAACCCCCGGTAACAATGGTCCAAATCCGCGTTTATATTCTTCATCAGAGGAAAGAGAAACGGCTCCCAATGTTCTTCCATGAAAATTCCCCTCACACACAATGAGTTCTGCTTTGTCCTTTTCTATTCCTTTACGGTCATATCCCCATCTTCTTGCTGCTTTGATAGCAGTTTCTACGGCTTCAGCACCTGTATTCATCGGGAGGATCATCTCTTTTTTGGTTAGGGAGCTAATCTTTTCATACCAGGGACCTAATTGATCATGATGAAAAGCTCGAGAAGTCAAGGTTACACGATCCGCTTGTCTCTTCAATGCTTGAATTATTTTAGGATGGCGATGACCTTGGTTTAATGCTGAATAAGCACTTAGCATATCCATATATTTATTTCCTTCAGGATCAGTAATCCAGACACCTTCTGCTTCTGAAATGACAATTGGCAGTGGATTATAGTTTTTTGCTCCATATTTCTCCGACTGCTCCATTAGTGAGATAGATTTATTAACTTCATGTACCATTCAATCATCCTTTCCAATTTAATGTATAATGTAAGTAAATATCTATACTATTCACTTTAGCTGATTTTTCTACGGATGGATAGAATTTTATTTGTATTTTCTAAAAATTCATTCTTGGCATAATAAACCCTAACTTAGCCAAATTAGTTCTCCCTATGAAAACGCAAAAAAGGCTGCCCTATGTGTAATTCACATCGGACAGCCCTTTATAAAAAATTATTTTTTAATTAAATCGTCGCGGTTAGATTGATCAATCCACTCTTGTAATTTATCTTTTAACGTATTAAATCCTTGTACGTTTTCTGTTTCAACTACAGCAGCTGTTTGACGTTTAGGACGAGGTTTTTTTGCTTTAGCAGCTTCTGGTTGTGCTGGTGCTTCTTCTGTTGCACGGATAGAAAGACCAATTTTACCAGCATTTTCGTCAATGGAAAGAACTTTAACGTTCACTTCATCGCCAACTTTTAAAAACTCATTAATATCTTTTACATAACCATGGGTTACTTCTGAAATATGAACTAAACCTTGTGTATTTTCGTCTAAAGAAACAAACGCACCGTAAGGTTGAATACCTGTTACCTTTCCTTTAATAACACTTCCAACTTCAATTTTATCTGACATGAGAACACTCCTAATTGTTTATATTAATTTTCCTTTTATATGCATTATAAGATTATATCACAATATCGCCATATTTACAAAAGGATTTATTTCACTGTTATAATTCCCGTTAATCTTTTGCTTAAACTATGACTTTTACGAACCTGCTTAAATAAGAAAGAGGCATTTGAAAGGATGGGATTCCCATCTATTCGAAACACCTCTTTTAGCCTCTATTTAGAATATTTTTCGACAAAACGCTTCATTCGTTTCATAGCTTCTTGTAATTGTTGCAATGATGTAGCATAGGAACAACGAACGTGTCCTTCGCCACTTTCACCAAATACACTTCCTGGAACAACTGCTACTTTTTCTTCCATCAGCAGTCTTTCTGCGAATGTCTCAGCATTCATTTTTGTTGCTGTTATATTAGGAAACGCATAAAAAGCTCCACCAGGAATATGACAAGTTAACCCCATATCATTTAAAGATTGAACGATAAAATTCCTTCTGCGCCGGTAGCTTTTCTTCATTTCTTCCACATCGTTTTCACCACTTCTCAATGCTTCTAGTCCCGCATATTGAGCCATCGTTGGTGCACACATTAAACTATATTGATGAATCTTGAGCATTGCTTGAATTAATTCCTCTGGTCCACAAACAAACCCTAGTCTCCAGCCAGTCATGGCAAATCCTTTTGAAAAACCAGAAAGGAGAATAGTACGTTTCCACGCTCCCTCTATTGCTGCTGTACTTGTATATTCATCATCATAGCAAAGCTCTGCGTATATTTCATCGGAAAGAATAAGCAAGTCATGCTTTTCTGCTACTGCCACAATTGCTGCAAGCTCTTCTTGAGAAAGTGTGGATCCCGTAGGATTATTCGGCGAACAAATCATAATGGCTTTTGTTCGTTCCGTAATTACTTCTTCTAATTGAAAAGGCTTGATTTTAAAATCATTCTCCTTTAAGCTTTGAACCGCAATTGGAACCCCTCCTGCAAGCGTTACTAACGGTGCATAAGAAACGAAGCATGGTTCAACAACAATAACCTCTTCTCCTTGGTTCAGAATGGCTCGTAAAGCGATATCGATTGCCTGACTAGCTCCAACAGTTACAATGATTTCTGAAGATGGCTTATAGGATACCGCAAATCTTTTTTGCATATAATGACTAATTTCCTCTCGAAGCTCGATTAAGCCTGGATTCGCCGTATAAGAGGTATACCCTTGCTCTAGTGATAAAATCGCTGCCTCTCTTGTTGACCAAGAGGTAACAAAATCTGGCTCTCCTACCCCAAGGGAAATAACTCCTTCCATACCGGATGCTAAATCAAAAAATCTGCGTATTCCAGATGGTTTCATTTCCTCAACCTTTTGTGCAATATAACTTTTTGTTTGTTTCATTTACGGTGACACCACAATTCTTTTGTCTTCATCCGATGGTTCAAATATTGTTCCATCATGCTTATATTGTTTTAAAATAAAATGAGTCGTTGTTGAGATAACTGAATCCAATGTAGAAAGTTTTTCCGAAACAAATCTCGCTACTTCATTCATCGATTTGCCTTCAATAATAACTGATAAATCATATGCTCCGGACATTAAATATAATGATTTAACTTCTTTAAAGCGATAAATTCTTTGAGCAACCTCGTCAAAGCCTACCCCTCTTTTAGGTGTTACTTTAACGTCAATCATTGCAGTTACGCCTTCATGACCTTCCACTTTTGACCAATCTACTATAGATGTATAACGTACCACTACATTTACTTCTTCTAATTTGGCAATCATTTCTTTTGTCTTTTCTAAATCTTCCCCAATCATCTTAGCTATATCTTCATCAGAAATCCTTGCATCTTTTTCTAGAATTTCTGCAATTTCAATTTCTTTATTTGTTAATTTCATGTCCATCCTCCTGCTCGCCTTTTAAATATTCTCATTATATCAAATTATCACTAAATTTAATGTACTAATTTCATTTTTCAACAGCAAATTTGTATGCAATTTATTTGCTGTATTTTCTATATAAAGAAAAAATTTATTTGACTCTCTAAAAAGAGCAAGAACTGTTTCGTTTTAGCGATAAAAGTTTACGCGAGATTGCCATGCAATCCTCTAAAGGGAGTTTTTCTTCAAAAGAAAATTCAAAGATAGCTTGGATAGAAGCTGCCAGATCATCTTCCAAATCAACATCATGCATCGCTTGAAGAATATCCGCAATTTCAGTATCGTAATTGCCCTCTCCTATTGAAAATGGGTCCCATTCATTTAATAAACGCACACATTCAAAATTAATTTCCTGACTATTCATCCGTTGTCACCTTTCGTTCCATTTGTTCAAAAACCATTCTATCATATTTCCTTCTGAAGAAGATAACAGAAATAAAGAGCATCCCCTCCATTCTCACCATTTAAAAAGGTAAATTTTTATTGACAATTCAGTATTTTAGCTTTATTATTCATTTAGTGAAAATTCCATAATTACTTATCAAGAGAGATTGAGGGAACAGGCCCGATGACATCCAGCAACCTCCTTTCCTAAAGGAAGGTGCTAACTCCTGCAGAATGACTTATTCTGAAAGATAAGATCGGTATAATTAATACGATACTTCTTTCAAAATGAAAGAAGTTTTTTTTATTTCCCAGACTTAACGAAAGGAATTTTCGCCAATCTTAACTGATAAAGGTTTTAAAATAATGTTACAAAATATTGCCTTTTTGGCAAAGGGGGATAGTATTTTCTAATGATACAAGTAAATGATTTGGTCAAAATATATAAAACAAAAAAAGAACAAGTTATTGGTGTTGACCATGTTTCTTTATCAATTAAAAAAGGCGAAATATTTGGAATTGTCGGCTATAGCGGAGCTGGTAAAAGCTCTCTGCTTCGCTGTCTAAATTTATTAGAAAAGCCCACCAGTGGAGAAATTATCATCGATAATATTTCTTTAACAAAGTTAAATCAAAAGCAATTAAGAGCCGCTCGCTTAAAAATCGGCATGATTTTTCAACATTTTTACCTTGTTAGTAGTAAAACGGTATATGAAAATATTGCTTTTGCTCTTAAAGCAGCTAATTTACCTTCTAAGAAAATACATAAACGGGTATTAGAGTTGCTTGATATGGTGGGGCTGGCAGATAAGAAAGATGTCTTTCCTGCCCAATTAAGTGGAGGACAAAAGCAAAGAGTGGGAATCGCTAGAGCCCTTGCAAATAATCCAACCGTGCTTCTTTGTGATGAAGCAACGTCTGCACTTGATCCAACTACAACAAAATCCATTCTTGCGTTATTAAAAAAAATTAATAAGGAACTTGGTTTAACCATCGTTCTAATCACCCATGAAATGGAGGTTGTAAAAGATATTTGTGATCGAATGGCTGTCATGGAAGCAGGGAAGGTAGTGGAAGAAGGTTCAGTTTACGATATGTTTGCAAACCCAAAACAGGAGCTTACTAAAAACTTTGTAAATAGCATTCTTCAATTTGAATTACCTAACCACCTATTAGAAGAAAGAAAAGGGAAAATCATTAAGGTTACCTTTCAAGGTGCCATCGCGGAAGAGGGAATTATCTCGGACGCCTTTCAGCACTATCAGGTGAAGGGAAATATACTTCATGGAAAAATCGAATATATTCAAAATAATCCCCTTGGTATTTTTATCATGGAATTAACAGGGGAAGAAAATGAAATTGTAAAAGCGATACAGTATATTAAAGATCGCACCCAAAATGTGGAGGTGATATATCATGCCTCTTAGTCTGGATTGGAATTATTTGATCGAGTTACTTCCTGACTTAAATTCAGCGTTTTTTGAAACCTTATATATGGTTGGCATTTCTATTGTTGTGGCTATTATTGTGGGTTTACCGATCGGAATCCTCTTATTTGTAACAGATAAAGGATTGTTTCTCGAAAACACACTATTAAAAAACACGGTAGGCTTTGTTGTAAACATGGTGCGGTCTATCCCTTTCATTATCTTACTAATCGCCCTTTTACCATTGGCAAAATGGATTACTAACACAACGATTGGTCCTACTGCTGCTTCTGTTTCCCTATCTGTTGCTGCGATTCCTTTTTTTGCGAGAATAGTGGAACAAGCATTTCGCGAAATTGATAAAGGAGTTATTGAAGCTTCTGTCGCTATCGGTGCATCCCCATGGATGATTATCTGGCAAGTCTTGATACCAGAAGCAAGACCTGGAATTATTCAAGGAATCACTATTACCATTATCAATTTAATTGCCTATTCTGCTATGGCTGGAATAGTCGGCGGCGGCGGTGTAGGTGATCTTGCCATTCAATATGGCTATTATCGCTATGATAATACTGTCATGATTACGACTGTCGTTGTTCTCATTTGCTTGGTTCAAATCATTCAATTCTTTGGGGATAAAATATCCAAGACATTGGATAAGCGTTAATAATCACTTTAAGTTAATAGGAGGAAAAGACAATGAAAAAAATACTTATAGGAATTCTATTATTATTATCATTTACTGTACTTAGTGCTTGCGGACAAGACAAAAACAATGCAGATACAGGAGAGAAAAAGGAAATTAATATTGGTGCAACTTCTGGTCCCTATGCAGACATGGTTAAAAAGGCTATTAAACCTATTTTGGAAGAGAAAGGCTATAAAGTAGAAGTTACAGAGTTTACAGATTATGTGCAGCCAAATAAAGCACTAGCCGACGGTAGTATTGATGCGAATCTATTCCAACATAAAATTTATATGGAATCTTTTGCTCAACAAAATAACATAAAGTTATCTGAACTAATTTCTGTTCCAACTGCACCAATGGGTATTTATTCCAATAAATTTAAAAGTTTAGAAGAAATTGCAGATGGATCAACAATTGCTATCCCTAACGATCCGACCAATGCGGCGCGTGCTTTCTTAATTTTAGAAGAAGCAGGTTTAATTGAAATTGATCAAGCTGCTGATCCACTTACTGTATCTGAAAAAAATGTGACAAAGAATATAAAAAATCTAAAATTTGAAACAATTGAAGCGGCTCAATTACCTCGTGCAGTTGACAGTGTAGATTTATCCGCTGTACCAGGCAACTTCGCCCTAGCAGCAAAAATGAACTTATTAGACGCACTAAAACTAGAAAATATGCTTGATCAATATCGTAACCGTGTTGTTGTTAATACGAAAGATATCGACGCTCCTTTCGCTAAAGATATAAAAGCTGCTGTTGAGTCAGCAGAATTCGAAAAAGTAATTGATAAGGAATTCAAAGGCTTCGGTAAACCAGAGTGGATGAATTAAGAAACTGATTTTGCAGTTAGCGAGGTTTGTTGGGAATTTCCCCCCAACAAACCTCGCTCTTTTTTTATGCAAAACGAGTAACTAATGGAAGAAAAGGTCCTTTGTTAATTTTCTGATTATTAAAATAAAGTCACATATTCACCATATTTCTTTCACAAATTAGTCACACCTCTCCCCTCTACAACAGTGAACTGTGTGTTAATATAATGTTGTATTGTGAATCCATTCACAATACAACATAAAGAAGATTATAGGGGGAACTGATCATGAAAATTACACCAAAAGTTTTACTAGCTTCCATCTTAGCAGGAGCACTTTTAACTGCTTGTGGAAATACAGACACAGAACCAAAGAAAGAAGAGAAAAAAGCAGAGCAATCAGCTGATGTAGTAACAACAGCTTCCATCGTAAATGAAGCAGATCCACTAGTGAAAGCATTAAGTGCTGATGGAACTTGGATTGTTGCAACACTTCAAGATTTAAAAGTAGACAGTGATATCTTAGTAGCTGGTGAATTCCACGATAAAAATGATGCTGCTAATCCAATCTATCGTAAACTTGCTCTTTATACACAAGATGAAGACCATAATATTATTGATTCCTTCACTTTAACAGCTCCTAAAATGACTGTCCAAAGTGAAAATTTCAAAATCCAAGGTGGTACATTTGTTGGTGATGTTTATGTAGAAGCTAATGGGTTTACTGTTGATGCTACTGCAAAAGTTGACGGTAATGTTTATTACAAAAGTGATGCATTTAAATCTTCTGCTGTAATAGATGGCGAAGTAACTGGTGCACAAGAAGTAAAATAATAGCTTATAATACCTAGCTGGTGACTCAGCTAGGTATTTTTATATACTTTCTTCTACACTCCCATTCTTCCTCAACTAATGCTCTAATCAAATTGACAAAATTCCCTATAAATTAATTAACACAAATAGATTGACAATTTTCTAATTTAGGAATATCTTTTATATAAAAGTTGCATTAACGAAACTTTTTAAACCAAAGCAAAATTAGGTGAGAAAAATGGACAGAAATCGATCTTTAGAAAAAAATCATTCTAAATCAGCAAAAAGTGTGTTTAGCGAGGAAGTTAAAGGCTGGAAAAGAATCCTTCCTTTTTTAGGACCAGCATTCATTGCGGCAATTGCCTACATTGATCCAGGAAACTTCGCAACAAATATTGCTGCTGGATCAAAATATGGGTACTTATTATTATGGGTTATTCTTTTTTCAAATATAATGGCGTTAATTATTCAATCCTTATCAGCAAAATTAGGTATTGCTACTGGTAAAAATTTAGCAGAGGTAGCTCGAGAGGAATTTCCCAAGCCTGTGTCTATCGGTTTGTGGATACAAGGTGAGCTTGTCATTATGGCAACAGATTTAGCAGAGTTTATTGGTGCAGCACTTGGTATTTATCTTCTTTTTGGTATTCCTTTACTGGAAGCTAGTCTGATTGCTGCTGTTGGATCTTTTGCCATTCTTGAATTACAAAGACGGGGATACCGTTCTCTAGAAGCAGGAATTACTGGGATGCTTTTTATTGTTGTCCTTTCTTTTATTGTACAAATGTTCTTTGCGAAGCCAGATGTTCCATCTTTATTACACGGGTTATTCACTCCACAATTTGATGGATTAGATAGCGTAATTTTAGCTGCTGGTATCCTTGGAGCTACAGTAATGCCACATGCAATTTACTTACACTCTGCATTAACACAAAATAGAATTGTTGGGGAAACGGATAAAGAAAAAAAGCAAATTTTTCGCTTTGAATTTATCGATATCCTTATTGCCATGTTGATTGCAGGATTTATTAATGGAGCAATGCTTATCGTCTCTAGTGCATTATTCCATAAAAATGGATTATTTGTGGAAGATTTAGATGTAGCTTTTAACTATTTCGGACAGTTAGTAAATCCAATTTCAGCTACTTTATTTGGCCTAGGTTTATTAATTGCTGGATTATCCAGTTCATCTGTTGGAACGATGTCTGGAGATGTGATTATGCAGGGATTTATTCATTTTCGCATTCCATTATACGTAAGAAGATTTATTACAATGGTGCCCCCTATTGCTGTCATTGCATTAGGTATTAATCCAACAACTGCACTAGTAATAAGTCAAGTAATCTTATCATTTGGAATTGGTTTTGCTCTTATTCCATTAATAATGTTTACTAGTTCAAAACGTATTATGGGAAACCTGGTCAATACAAAATGGATTACAGTTATTTCTTGGGTTATGGCTATTTTAATTGTCGCTTTGAATATTTTTATTCTCGTACAAACATTTCAGTAAGACAAGGCGACTAAGATTCTTTTTCGTAAAAAAATAAACATTCAATCTCAAAAAGCCCAGAACAATTTTTCGTTTTTTTCCAGCACCTGAAAAATGAATCAATGAAAAAAACAGGAGACTCCAAAAGTCGCCTGTTTTTTTCTAGTATTATTTCTTTTTAATCGGTCCACATGCGATTCTTTCGCCTGAATCCCCTGCAGGTTGAGTCATTCCGTCATCTTGTTGTTCGGTAATAACGATTGAAGTCCCTTTTTTGCTGAATAATGAATTTTTTCCATCTCTAAGGGTTACTTGTGGTGCCATTAGCTCAGCTTTTGCAGTTCCATCTTCCTTTACCAAGATATTAGGTAAATCACCCGCATGGGCACCTTCTGGGTGAAGTAAACCATGTTCTTTATTATCTGGATTAAAGTGATTGCCTGCCGATTGAAAATCTGGAGCATCACATTTATTTGTTTCATGTATATGAATACCATGGATTCCTGGAGTTAGACCTTTTAAGTTTAAAGATAATTTTACTCCGTCAGCCTGCTCCTGCAATTTAATTGTTCCTAAAGAGTCTCCCACATCATTAAACATTTCTACCTCTGCTTTTGTCACTTCCCCCTCCGCACAGCCGGTTAGGAAAATGGTTATCAGCACTAATAAACTCAGTTTTTTCATCTTTTTTCCTCCATGGACGGTTTGGTATTAATATTTGAAAAAAGACTCCTTATTATGCAGTTATTCTCGTTTATCAAACTATAGCCTTTATGATACTATAAAAGGAAAGAAAATCTGGAGGGATTAGATTGTCAGAACTAGCTATCGGTTCCATCGTCACCGCCTTTTATAAAACTGGAAAATACATCGGGGAAATTACAGAGATTCGTCCTCAAAGTTATTTAGTACGGGTTCTTGCGGTCTTAAAGCATCCGATGCAAGGAGATTTGCATCAGCCAAAAGAGGCCATAGTTGATATTTTCCATGAAAGAAAAGCCCTTTCTTACCGAGAACAGATGAATGCTCCAAAGAAAATGGTCAAGCTATATAAAGAAGACTCCATTCCTTCTTATAATGATTCTCTACAAACTGCTATCGAAAAAATGCGTAAAGAGCTTCAAGAAGATGATTCTGCTTTCGCTATTCAAAGTTTAAAAAACTTGGAAATACTTAATGCAGAATACTATAAAATCGTTTAGATGAAAATAACAAAAAAGACGAGGAATGTATTCTTCGTCTTTTTTATGCAAACTTATTAAATAATTTAGACATATCAATTAAGTCTCCAATGGTTGGTTGATTAGATTTCCCCAAGTACTTCTTATCTTGCTCAACGAGTTTAAAAATATGATAAGTGGTTAAGGCATCATCTAAAGCACGATGATGTTTCCCAGTTCCCTCTCTGCCATATTCCCTAACTGCTTTCCATAAGCCTGTTTGGTTTTTATCACCAAAAAACCGCTTATATTCCATCGATAAATCAACTTCTTTACAAGATAGTATAAAGGGAAGTTGTGCTTTATGACAATTATCCTTTAGCACTTTCATATCCATGTTTCCCCATGTAACAATAATATTTTGGTATCCGTTACAAATTGCCTCAAGCTTTTTCATTAGATCGTATAAAGATATCCCGTTATTTACTTGTTCTTGTGAAATATGTAGAAAAGATTTGCATCTCCTTGAAAGGGTTGAAAACTTACGGGGTACTACATATGAAGAAAACTGTTCCCTTATGGTATCACCAACAACGGCTACTATACCAACCTCAATAATTTCTGGATAAAACCCCTTAAACTTACTACTTTTCTCTGGCATGGTGAATTCAAAGTCAATAAATAAATACTGTTGCTTTTCCATTCTTTCACCTTCTTTTTTATCGATATTTCACATGAATCATCCTGTCTAAACCGTTCTTCCTTCTATTCATCTCGATAAGCTAGCTGTTATATATATATCTATATTATAACAGAATATCACTTAACCTTTTTAATTTTCTGTATTTTATCTTTATTTTTTTTCATTAATTTATCAGATCCATTTATTGATTCTATGCAGAAATGCAACGTAAAAAGCTACAGGATGGCTCTCCTTTTTAAATATAGTTTGGGAATACGAAAGACTGCTTCCATTTGGATATTTACGAAATAAACAAGTTTTCCCCTTACACATATTTTTCCTTCTACTGCAGAACATAAAAAAAGAACAACCATTAATAAACGGCTGTCCCTTTTCGCTGCATTATTCTTCTGCGATTATCCTGATATATTCTCTTGGTTGAAAAGGAATCATCGTTTCATCAAAAAAAGGAGAGTTTGCCTCTTCTATGAAAAGAAGTTCCTCCAGTGAATAAAACTCTCTTTTTTGGAAGTTGTCCAATAAAATTCCAACAAAAAGACCTAGAGAAAATAGACATATGGAAATATAGACCTTTGTTTTTAAATGCATGTATATACCACCTCACCATTAGTTTGAGCAAAAAGGTGGGTGTTTTACACAAAAAAATAAAAAAATTTTTCCTATTTTAGACCATGTTTCTACCTATTTAATAGAAAGGTTGATCCTTAACTTAATTTCTTGTTTCCTGTATGCAGAGCGTTTTTTTTTGCGTTATACTTTAACATGTTCAGTCATTTTCAAGCGTTTATTTAGAAAAGATTAAGGAGGGGTTAAATTGTCTATACTTCACTGGGTTGTACTTGCACCATTTTTATACACCCTATTAATACCTATCACATTTAAATTTATGAAAAAAATACATACTGGATGGTTTGTTCTTCCACTTCCTTTGCTATTGTTTATTTATTTTTGCCGAAACATTGGGACAACCTCAAATTTACATACAAAAGTAGAATCAATCCCATGGATTCCATCACTAGGAATTGATTTTGCCGTAAAATTAGACGGTCTCGGCATGCTATTTGCATTATTAATAACTGGAATCGGTTCTCTTGTTATTCTCTATTCCATTTATTATTTGGATAAAAACAAAGAGAAGGTCAATCATTTCTATGTATATCTTCTATTATTCATGGGAGCAATGCTCGGTGTTGTCTTATCTGATAATCTCATTGTGCTTTATATGTTCTGGGAAATTACCAGTATTTCTTCGTTTCTTTTAATAGGTTTTTGGAATAATCGAAGTAACTCGCGATATGGCGCAATCAAATCAATGGTTGTTACCGTATTTGGTGGTCTTTCCTTATTAGCAGGAATTGTTCTACTTTACCTAATGACCGGATCCTTTACTATTTCAGAAATAATTACTTCTGTTCAACAAGATTCTATTATGTCTCATCCATTATTTATTTTAGGGATGATTTGTATCTTACTTGGTGCATTTACAAAATCTGCCCAATTTCCATTCCATATTTGGCTGCCTGATGCAATGGAAGCTCCAACACCTGTCAGCAGTTATTTGCATTCCGCTACAATGGTTAAAGCTGGTATATATCTTGTGGCCCGTTTAAGTCCTGTCTTTGCAGTGTCTGGTTATTGGCTGTGGATTGTATCACTTGTCGGGATTGTTACTCTAATATATGGATCTTTTATGGCAATAAAACAAGTAGACTTAAAAGGTCTTCTAGCATACTCAACAATCAGTCAGCTCGGAATGATTATGTCTTTACTAGGGATTGGAGCTGCTGGTGTCCACTATGACAATGAAAGTGTTTATTACATTGCCACAGCTGCTGCAATCTTCCATCTTGTCAACCATGCAACCTTTAAAGGAAGTTTGTTTATGATGGTTGGAATTGTTGATCATGAAACTGGGACAAGAGATATTCGTCGTTTAGGCGGCCTGATGAAGATTATGCCAATCACATTTGCTATCGCATTAATTGGCTCGCTGTCTATGGCTGGTATCCCGCCATTTAATGGATTTCTGAGCAAAGAGATGTTCTTTGCAAGTATGTTAAATATTCTTGACTTCCAAATGTTTAACCTAAATACGTGGGGAGTTCTATTACCTGTCATTGCATGGATCGGCAGTATCTTTACATTTGTTTATTGCATGATTCTTGTATTTAAGACTTTCACTGGAAAATACCAACCAGAAAAATTATCGGCTAAACCACATGAAGCACCAATGGGTATGCTTATTTCACCCATTATCTTAGTATCCCTTGTTGTCATATTTGGATTATTTCCTGGGCTTCTAACCAATACCATTCTTTCTCCTGCTATTACATCTATTTATGGCGGAGGCGTTTATGATCTGCATATCTATCACTGGCATGGATTTGAACCTGAGTTATTTATGACGATTGGGGTCATTGTGTTTGGAATAATTCTCTATTTAACTGTAGGAAAATGGTCTGTTATCTATCAAGCCATTCCTATTATTTGGAATCGAATATATGATTGGTTATTTGGCGAAACAGAAAATGGATTTAACAAGCTGACAAACAGATATATGACAGGTTCCTTGCGTACCTATCTCATTTATATCTTTTCTTTCTTTATTCTAATCCTTTCTTACACTCTATTTATAAAGGATGGCTTTACAATAAACACTTCCCGACTAGCACCAATTGGTGGATATGAAGTCGTGCTGTCGCTTGTTCTGGTGATTTCCACCATCGCTATATTATTCGCTAAATCTCGTTTGACTTCTATTATTCTTTTAGGAGCAGTCGGATATACCGTATCATTATTTTACGTAGTATTTCGCGCACCTGATCTTGCTTTAACACAATTAGTTATTGAAACAGTTTCCGTTGCTTTATTCTTATTGTGTTTTTACCATTTACCTAGAAATGCTAGAAAAAAGGAAAGTATTCCTTTCAAATTATCCAATGCAATCATTTCTGTACTAGTTGGACTCGTAGTGATGATCATTGCGATTGCCTCCTATAGCACGAAACTATTCGATTCCATTTCTCAATTTTATGTGGAGAATACGTATACAAAAGCGGCAGGAGAAAACATGGTAAATGTTATCTTAGTGGATTTCAGGGGTTTTGATACACTTTTTGAAATTACAGTACTAGCTATTGCTGCTATTGGTATTTATTCGATGATCACTTTGAGAATGGGAGGAAAGAAAAATGAAAATAAATAATTTAGTTTTACAAACCATTACAAAAGTCATTGTTTTTTTAATACTCCTCTATGCAGTTGATCTCTTTTTTGCTGGTCACTATACGCCAGGCGGAGGCTTTATCGGTGGATTAATGGCAAGTGGAGCAATAGTTCTATTGCTGATAGCTTATGATTTAAAATTAGTAAAGAAAATCTTTCCGGTTAATTTTATCTATGTTACTGCAATAGGATTGCTGATAAGCACTTTAACAGGAATGATTGGCGTATTAAATGACAAACCATTTTTAACGCACTTTTTTAATAAACATGCTCACTTGCCTTTATTAGGAGAAACGTCCCTTCACACTGCTGCACTGTTTGATCTTGGGGTTTTCTTAGTAGTAGTGGGAGTTACAATGACCATTATTCAAACGATTGGAGAGGATGACTAATGGAATTCTTAATGGCATTCATTATCGGCATTTTATTTATGTGTGCGACGTATTTAATTCTTTCTAAGAGTCTATTGCGCATTATTATCGGAACTGGCCTTCTTAGCCATGGGGTTCATTTACTAATATTAACGATGGGTGGCTTAAAGAAAGGTGCTGCGCCACTCTTAGGGCAGCATGCTGACAGTTATTCTGACCCGTTACCCCAAGCATTAATATTAACTGCGATTGTTATTAGCTTTGGTGTCACTTCCTTCTTATTAGTACTTGCCTACAGAACTTATCAAGAATTAGGGACTGATAATCTGGAGAAATTGAGAGGGAAAAAGCATGAGTAACTTAATTCTATTTCCAATTTTAATTCCTTTACTCACAGGAATCATTTTGATTTTCTTTTATAAGAAGACCATCTTACAACGGATTATTTCCTTATTGAGCACTAGTGTTTCGATTATAATTGTGCTATTTATGATAGATAAAATCAAAAATGAGGGAATTCAAACAGTAAATTTAAGTAATTGGGATGCTCCGTTTGGGATAACGATTGTAGCAGATATGGTATCAGCACTTCTAGTGTTAACAACAAATATAATCGCCTTTTGTTGTATCCTCTACTCCTTTAAGGGAATCGATAGAGAAAGAGAAAATTACTTTTATTACGCTATGATTCAATTTCTCTTAGTTGGTGTTATTGGTGCGTTTTCAACTGGCGATATCTTTAACTTGTTTGTATTTTTTGAAGTAATGTTAATGGCTTCCTATGTACTACTTGTTCTTGGAAATACAAAAATTCAATTAAGAGAAACAGTAAAATATATTATTGTAAATGTTGTCGCTTCCGCACTCTTCGTTATTGCCGTTGCCTATTTTTATTCTGTTGTTGGAACTTTAAACATGGCGTCTATTTCAGAGCGAATCAGTGAAGTGGGTGGATCAGGCATATTAACGGTCATAGCTGTCCTGTTCTTAATCGTCTTTGGATTAAAAGGGGCTCTCTTCCCGTTATTTTTCTGGCTTCCAGGATCTTATTATGCCGCTCCCATACCGATACTTGCATTATTTGGAGCGTTATTAACAAAAGTTGGAGTTTATTCGATTGCCCGGACGTACTCCCTCTTCTTCTATGAGGATTCTTATGTCTTTACATTATTAGGCATCCTGTCTCTTCTAACCATTATTTTAGGAGCAATTGGAGCAATTGCCTATAATGATGTCAAAAAAATTATTATTTATAATATCGTTACGGCAATTGGTGTTATCTTGTATGGATTCTCTATTTTTAATAGCACTTCCTTAAATGGAGCGATTTTCTACCTTTTACATGACATGATTATTAAAGGAGCGCTGTTTCTATTAATTGGAATCATGATTTATATTACTGGAACTAGCAATTTAAAATATATGAGTGGCTTGATGAAGAAATACCCTTTACTGACTTGGACCTTCTTTCTTGCCGCACTTAGCCTTGCAGGTATTCCGCCATTAAGTGGATTTATTGGTAAATTACTCATTATTCAAGGAGCCTTTGAAGAAAGGAATTATATGGGAAGTTTTATTGTTGTGCTATCGAGTCTCCTCGTATTACTATCTGTTATCAAGATATTTGTTAAAGGTTTTTGGGGAGAGGAATCAGATAATATTACTATAAAGTCTATAAAAACACTTTTACTACCCGGGTGTATACTAGTCCTTCTTTCCTGTCTAATCGGAATTGGCACAGAGATGATCTCACCATATATTTCACTCGCTGTTGAAAGTTTATTGCAACCGGAAAACTATATCCATGCCGTATTAAAGGAGTGATGACAATGGCATTTCAATTATTATTAAATTTTGTAATCAGTTTTATTTGGATGTTTCTGAAAGGCTCCTTCGCTCCAGATACGTTTCTAATCGGGTTTATTATCGGATTGATTCTTATATTTATTACAAGAAGATTTTTCTCCGATAAGTTTTATTTATATCGAGTTGTTTCTATATTAAAACTTTTAGGTATTTTTCTAAGAGAATTAGTACTTTCCAATATCGCTGTGTTAAAAATCATTCTTCGGCCAAGGTTAAAAGTAACGCCGGGTATTTTTGCCCTAGAAACCGATTTAAGGAAAGACTGGGAAATAACGATACTTTGTAATCTTATCACGCTCACACCTGGAACGCTTGTAGTGGATATTTCAGAAGATAATAAAATCCTATATATTCATGCAATGGATATTAGCGATAAAGAGGCCGCTATCAGCAGTATTAAAAATAGCTTTGAAAAAGCCATACAAGAGGTGAGTATTTGATGTTCCAGACCATTATGCATATATCTTTATTTATTGTTTCTATCTCGACGATTTTATTTATTTATCGAGTCGTAAAGGGACCTTCTACTCCCGATAGAGTAGTCGCTCTAGATGCTATCGGAATCAACCTTGTTGCGATTACTGCTATTTTATCAATAGTGTTAAAAACTTCGGCCTTTTTGGAAGTTATTCTTCTCATTGGTATTTTAGCCTTTATTGGTACGGTAGCTTTTTCTAAGTATCTGGAGAAAGGAGTAATAATCGAAAATGACCGAGACAATCATTAACATTATTATAGCCATTCTTATTCTCTTAGGATCCTTATTAAGTCTAGTTGCAAGCATTGGCGTATTAAGATTACCAGATGTGTATACAAGAAGTCACGCAGCGTCTAAATCCGCAACTCTAGGAGTCATGTTTATCCTTCTTGGTGCTTGTCTCTATTTTTTTCAGTCGGAACAAATTTTTAATTCTCGTTTAATTCTTGCAATCGCCTTTATTTTCTTAACATCTCCAGTTGCGGGACAACTTATTATTCGCTCTGCTTATAACAGAAAAATACCAATGGCAGATGAAACGATAAGAGATGATTTAAAAGAAGCGAGAGACGCTGCTGCGAAAAGCAAATAAAACCATCATTTCCCTGCAGACCCAATGTAATGCAGGATAAGCTTTCAAACAAAAGCAAATAATATTCCTGTCCTGTCATTGGACTAATACAGAACAGGAGTACAATAAAATGAAAAATATACGTGAAGGATTAATCCCTACTGTTCTTGGAACAGCCGTTACAACTGCCGGCATTGCCATGAAGAAAAATCGTAAAGTCGATTCCATGATTTCCAATACAGTCTTTGGATTTGGACTAGCACATGTCGTCTTAGGAACAATTGATCTAATCGAACACCGTAATAAGTTTTAGTATTAAACAAAACATCTTAAAGTTCTGCACACTTTAAAGACTTGATATCCAAACAGGATCTTTTTTCCTTTTGTGATTTCAAGTCTTTTTCTTATTCATAAATTCCCTTGATAAGGAATAGTATATAAGAAATAAGATTATGCATGAAAGGAATGGCTACTATGTACCACGCTCGATATTATCATCGTAAAATCCCTACTTTAGCAGCATTCCACCCATATCTTCATTATCCTCTCTATTTTCGAGAACTCCCAGAAGCGAATCCTTCTAAACTCATCGACTCTGCTAAGGATACCCTATCTTTATTGCCTGATGTAGAAACCTGTTTAAAAAAATTAGCTAACTCTCCTGACTTTTCCAAAAATCTCATGAATGCCGCTCAATTATCTAAAACGGAAACAGTAGAGCAATTAATTAAGTCAATTGGTGTAAAAGAAACCCCTACAGTAGCCTATACTCCTGATGGGATCACATTAAATTTCGACCATAAAAATAAACCACCCTATTGCTGCTTCT
Source organism: Niallia sp. M35 (assembly GCF_050971705.1). NCBI lineage: Bacteria > Bacillati > Bacillota > Bacilli > Caryophanales > Bacillaceae > Niallia > Niallia sp. M35. The sequence goes on along the minus strand of NZ_JBPCEP010000004.1, from coordinate 320,901 downwards.
TATCTGTTCAATTGAGATGGCGTTAGCATTTTTAAATTGTTCATAAAAGATTATTTCAGGCGGTATATCATACTGCCTGAAATAATCCGATAAAGAATAAGTGAATTTTATTTTTCTTAAATGCTTTGTGTCAAGATTATAATCCTTGCAAGCATTGCTATATAATGAATTGTACCTTTTTACCAAAAACAGCTATTCTTCCATCCAGCTGATGAATTTTTTAGTAATAAGGATACGGTCCATATGGTCCCGGAGCAAACGGAGCTGGACCAAACGGAACAGGGCCGTATGGGACAGGACCATAAAATGGTCTTGGTCTAACTAAAGCTCCTCCTATTACTCCTCCTAATAAACCACCCACAAAGGGTGCTGCAAACCAGGCTCTTGAATCTTGTTGTGGATATTGATACTGATAAGGGTATCCATACATTCTTCAACATTACCTCCACTCTCATTTTAGACTTATTTCTTTTCTCTATTTTCTATGCGAATGTCCCTCTTTTGGACTGGGCTATCGCCTTATATGGCTAAATTTCTAGAAATAATAGAATAAATGCTTTTTTGTTGATAAAAAAAGGCAGGATAGGCATAGGTAATTCCATTAATTTATTCACGCTTAGGTCATTGCTTGTCTATACTATATGGAATAGATGTCGCAGGAGGAATGGTAAAGAAAATGAATTCACTTTTTGATTTCACGAATAAGACGGCAATTATCTCAGGGGGGAGTCGAGGGTTAGGAGAACAAATGGCTAAAACACTAGGTGAAGCTGGAGCTAATATTGTCATTTGTTCCAGAAACTTAGAACAGTGTACAAAAACTGCTGCTAAATTACAAGATAAAGGGATAAAGGTATTAGCCCTTCCATGCGATGTATCCAAAAAAGAGGATATAGACCATGTTATTAGTCAAACAATCGCCAAATTCCAAACAATAGATATCTTAATTAATAACAGCGGAACTTCCTGGATGGCACCTTTTCTTGATTATCCCGAAGAGAAATGGGATAAAGTACTGGATGTTAATCTCAAAGGCTCTTTTTTATTTTCACAGGCAGCTGCAAAAAAAATGGTAGAACAAAAAAAGGGAAAAATAATTAATATTTCTTCTGTTACTGCATTTAACGGAACTCCGCCACACTTATTAGATGCAATCGCGTATAACACTAGTAAAGGGGCACTCATTACATTAACCAAAGAATTAGCTATTAAGTTAGCTCGATATAATATCCAAGTAAATGCGATTGCGCCAGGATTTTTCCCTACAAGTATTACGACTAGCTTAGAAGATTATAAAAAACAAATTACTGCTGGAATTCCAGCAAGGCGCTTAGGGGAATTAAGTGATTTAGATGGAATTATTCTGCTCTTGGCTGGAGAATCTTCCAATTATATCACTGGACAAACAATTGCCATTGATGGTGGACTTTCCTCCAGTTTATAAAAAAGTGAGTCTTTAAATAGACTTTAGGATGTTCACTAAAAAAGAAAAGAAAGAGGGATAGGAAAATGGCACACGTTACAATCGATTTTTATGAGTTATTAAAGAAAGGTGGAACATTATTACAATATCAGTTAAATAACCGTATTAAAAAAAGCTTAAATCAAATGTCCATCATTGATTTCACGACTTCAAAAACAAATCCATTAACAAACAAAATAGATCGAATTCAAACCTATACAGAGCAATTAAGTAATTATATGAATCTACCTACTAAAACAGACCTTGCAAATGCAACCCAATTAATTCTTCAATCAGAAGAAAAAATCGATAATCTTGATGATCAGTTATTTGAATTAACGACAATGATGAAAGAAGTCAAACAATTAATAGAACAACTAAACATGAATCCTTCTGATGATTACTCTAATCAATTGACAACTATTATTACTGAACAAGAACAACGTATTTCCACACTTCAAAATGAATTGACACAAGCAAAACAACAATTGGATTCACAAAAAGACGAACTCAGCTTTTCTACTTTTTCCAATCAGGCGATATAATATGGCAAAAAAAAGTATAGCTAAATTTATTCATACCTTATCGTACGATCCTGCCGTTGGACAGTCAGAAAAATATGCCATCTGGAAAAAAAACAAAGCAACTTTATGGTATTACCCTTCTAAAGAAAGAAAATATAAAGAGTCGATTTTCCTTATTTATTCGATCGTAAATAAACCATATATTCTTGATTTAGGTCCCTCCATGAGTTTAATTGAGGCATTTAATAACGCAGGGTATGATACGTATTTAATTGATTTTGGAATCCCTGCATATGAAGATCGTCATTTAACCATTGATGATTATATAACAAAGTATATTCAACCAGGTTTTAAACGAGCGATGCGACATGCTAATTCCGATTCCTTTACTGTCATTGGTTTTTGTTTAGGAGGAACACTTGCCAGCATATTTGCCGCATTAGATAATCGTTATATTAAAAACTTAATTCTTGCCGTGTCTCCAATTAATTTTTCCGATTTTCCGGACTATGATAAGTGGCTGAATGCCCTTCGCGAAAATGAACTGCACCTTGAGGAATTAATCGATAAAATGGGAATTGTTCCTCCTGAATCGGTTAAATATGGCACTAGGTTACTTGTTGCTCCCCTGTCATTCAGTCATTATTTAGCACTTTTGAATCGTTCTGGCGAAGATAAATACTCGGAAAAATGGGCAAGAATGAACAAATGGACACTTGATCATATCCCTGTAGCTGGTGCAACATTTAAACAACTTATGAATGACTATGTCAGGGACAATAAGATGATTGAGGGTGGATTAACAATCAACGGGGAAGAGGTTGATTTGGCGAACATTCACTCCAATTTACTCGTATTTTCCACCAAGAATGATCCACTTGTTCCAAGTTCTCTCTGCGAACCAATTATGGATCTTGTTTCAAGTCAAGATAAATCCTTTGTTTTATTTGAGGGCGGGCATGCTGGTCTCGTTGCGAGTTCCCATATGCCAGAACCAATGGAAAAGTGGCTGCAAGCGCACAGCACCCCCTTATAAAAAATTACAGACCCCATCAAATTAATAAAATGGGGTCTGTAATTTTTTATATTATATTTTAATAAAACTTTCTACTTTGTACTTTCAAATCTTTCCACAAACAATGCTAATGTTCTAGTCATAGCGCCTGTTCCGCCTGGATGTCCTAAATCAGTAGCTTTACTTTGGGTAGACGTTCCAGCAATATCCAAATGCACCCATGGTGTTTCCTCTGCAAATTCGCCGATAAAGGCCCCACCCATAATTGCATGACCAGCGGCACCTGGTGAATTATTTAAATCTGCAATCGGACTATTGCGCACTAATTTCTTATGACTCTCGAAAATAGGCAGTCTCCACATTTGTTCCCCTGCTTCATAGGAAGCTTCTAACACTTGTTCAAATAAAGATTCATTATTTGTCATTGCACCTGTCGTTTCCATTCCTAAAGCAGTAATTACTCCACCTGTAAGGGTTGCAACATCTACAAGGTAGTCAGCGCCATGATGTTTTGCGTAAGTTACTGCATCTGCTAAAACTAAGCGACCTTCTGCATCTGTATTTAATACCTCAATTGTTTTTCCACTCATTGATGTGATAACATCATCTGGTTTAAACGCATTACCACTTATCATATTATCAGTAGATGGAATAACTGCAACGACATTTTGTTCTGGTCTCAATTCTCCAATAATCTCCATTGCTCCAAGAACTGCTGCCGCACCGCCCATATCCGTTTTCATACCGACAATACCTGTTTTTGGCTTAATAGAATAGCCACCTGTATCAAACGTAATCCCTTTTCCGACTAAGCCGATGACATCTTCCCAGTTATCTTTTCCCTGGTATTTCAGCACAATCATTTTAGGAGGCTCTGTCGAACCTTGGTTCACAGCAAGCATTGCCCCCATACCAAGCTTTAACATATCTTCTCTCTCTAATATTTCTGCCTCAAAGCCATATTTTTCTGCTAATTCTAGTGCATAATTAGCTAGATCTGCTGCTTTTAACATATTTCCTGGCAAGTTAACTAGCGTACGTGCAGAATTTGTCGCCTGACCGTATACATACCCTACTGTTAGCGATGACAAAACTTCCTCTTGCTCTGCATGGCTATAAACCGTAATTTCTGTAATCTTTTTTTCTGGTTCATTTGATTTTTGTTTATAACCTGAAAACTCATAGGTAGCAAGACCAAACGCTTCACTGCATGCATGAGCAACATCTTGTGCATCATTTTCCTCTGATATAAAGGAATCTAAGTATACAGCTGTTTCCACCCACTTTTCACTAGTAATACGTTTGAAAGTTGCTCCAAAGATTGCTTTTAACTCATCAAAGGAAAGTTCTTTCTTTTTTCCTAATCCAACAAAAATAATTCTTTTTGCTCCAATTTTTCCAAAAGTATGTATCACCGTAACGGACTTTTTCTTTGCTGAAATATCTCCATCTTTTACTAAACTGGTTAATTCTCCTTCAAACTGTTCGTCTAGTAATTGCAGCTGACCTTCTAATTTAATAGACTTATCAAATAATCCAATAATAATACTTTCATGATTATTTTGAAAATCCCATTCTTTCTGATATGAAAACATAATCAATTCCTCCATTCTATTTCTTCTTCTATTATAACGAATTTATTTATCATTTCGTATATCTAATTAAATTTACATCATTCAATTCTAAATGATAAAGCTGCATTCCTAAAGATGAGCTATAATTTATTTTGAAAAACAACTTTCTTATAATAGATACCAAAATATAAAAAGTTTTTTCGAATTTAAGTAGAAAGCTCGATATTTGGTTATGTTATAATAAGATAAGTGGAAAAGCAAAGTGAGCATTGAAAATTGCTCTCGCCCATTTAAAAATGAATCGCATTTTGTTTTTCCATGGCTTTGAAAGCAAATAACACAGAATAAAATTCATTTTTACCCTATATCTAACTCCACTGTCTACCTCCTTATTTCCATTAATTCTCCTTATATGAAAGATTAATAATGCGTTAAATAAGGTATACATACTAAAAGTACATATTTTTCACAGAATGATGAGGTGTTTTTATGGAACTACTAGCTAACTTTCCTTTACTTGCAAGTTTGGCTGCAATCTTTTTTGCGCAATTTGTCAAAGTGCCAATCACTTATTTTGTTACGAAAAAAATTGACTGGTCTTTGTTAACAAGTACAGGAGGAATGCCAAGTTCTCACTCAGCAGCTGTAACTGCTCTGTCTACTGGTGTGGCTCTGCAAACAGGCTTTGATTCACCGATCTTTGCGGTTGCTGCTATTTTTGCGATAATCACTATGTTTGATGCTACAGGTGTTAGAAGACAGGCAGGAGAACAAGCAATTGTTTTAAATCGCTTAGTGAATGATTTTAATAAGTTTTTAAATGAAGCTAAAGGGTGGCAAAACAAACCAGAACAGGAAAAAAGAAAAGAATTAAAGGAATTGTTAGGACATAAACCGATAGAAGTATTTTTTGGTGGACTAACCGGAATTGTATTGACGCTTGTTTTACATATGCTAATTTATTAACCTTCTCTTTATGAATAAATCCAAATAAAAACTGCTTAAGCTATTCAAAAGCAGTTATATTTATTCTAAAAAAAGAAGGATATCCTAAAAATCAACTAACAATTTTTTGTTAGGACTTTGATTTTAGGATATCCTTTTTACTTGTTAATTAAGTATGTAATTATTTGTTTTCTGCTTTTGTATACTGTTGACGGAATACTTGCATAGATTCTTCTTCATTTAATGCACTTAACGTTTCTTCGGTTAGTTTGCCTTTGCCCATTTCCACTATGTATACATCTATTGTTTTCTTGCCCCATTGACTATATACATCTTGTACGGTTTCATAGTATAAATCTAATCTATTGCCATTAATGGCTGAACCAGTATCGGCGACAACTCCAAATCCATAATCAGGGATAAAAAGAATAGTTCCAATTGGAAATACACTAGTATCAGCAGCAATGGTACTATATAAATCTCTTTTTACTTTTACGCCTGAATAGGTAATACCGAATTGTGGATGGCCTGGGTTCTTGCCAGTTGACTCATATCCAGCCGTATAGCCTGTTGCGATCACTCGTTTTGTCGGATATTGTGACCAATCTTTCATATTTTCTAGTGAAGGTGGTTTACCTGCAACCTCTTTACTGGATGAAATTTGTGTTTTTTCCGCCAATGCCTTTTTAAAGCTTTTTAATGCTACACTCATTTGCTTTATTGTATGATCAATATGATCTGGATTCTTACTTACCTGAGCATGTTCGTTAGTACCTATATTTATTGAACTCGCCTTAACACCTGAAATCGATTGGAACGTGGTTAGTAGTGCTGCCATAAAAAGTAGAACCATTCCTACTCTTCTAAAAAACTTTTTATAAAAATTCATATTTTTCACTCCTCCCAAAACTATTCATTTCCCATATTCAAAGAATTTATTCATAAAAAGGTAAAAACCAGAACTTTCCCCCTAGTAAAATACCAAAAAAATACAAAAAAACATCGATTAGAAGCTTCTAATCGATAATTTCTACATTATTTTCCGAATTATACTATTACCAATAAAAGTTAAAAGTTGGAAATTATTTATTTTATAAAAATTTATGAGTAGGATGGTGGTCCTAGATAGCTTTCAAAATTGGAAGATTAAAAAAGTGAGAAATCATAATCATTATGATATGATAGCTTGTAGAACTGATCTTTATTAGGAGGGTTTAGGAAAATTGGAAGAAAATCAAACCATTTATGATATTACTGTTATCGGTGGTGGACCTGTAGGCATGTTCACTGCTTTTTATGGAGGGATGAGACAAGCAACCGTTAAAATCATCGAGAGTCTCCCTACCCTTGGCGGTCAGCTTACAGCACTTTATCCCGAAAAATATATATATGACATTGCTGGATTTCCAAAAATTCGTGCTCAAGAGTTAGTCGATAATTTAGAAGAGCAAATGAAAAAATTTGAACAGTCTATCGTACTAGAACAAGCTGTTCAAACAGTGGAGAAACAAGGTGACGGTATATTTAAAATTACTACCGATAAAGAAGTCCATTACTCCAAAACAATTATTATTACAGCTGGAAACGGAGCTTTCCAACCTCGTAAATTAGAGTTGGAACAAGCGAAAGAATATGAAGGAAAAAATCTTCATTACTTTATCAATGACTTAAATCAGTTTGCAGGGAAAAAGGTAATGGTGTTTGGTGGTGGAGATTCTGCTGTTGACTGGGCATTAATGCTAGAGCCTATTGCGGATACTGTTTATTTAGCACATAGACGTGATAAATTCCGTGCACATGAGCATAGTGTAGAAAACCTTAAAAATTCAAAAGTAAACATCAAAACTCCTTATATTCCTTCAGAGTTAGTAGGAGATGAGGAAATCAAACAAGTGATTCTTGAAAATGTAACAACACAAGAAAAAGAAATTATTGATGTAGATGCAGTTATTGTAAACTATGGATTTGTTTCTTCTTTAGGCCCAATTAAAGAATGGGGCTTTGAGATTCAAAAGAACTCTATTGTTGTTAACAGCAAAATGGAGACAAATATTCCAGGTATCTATGCCGCTGGAGACATATGCACATATGATGGAAAAGTGAAATTAATAGCTACAGGTTTTGGCGAAGCGCCTACAGCAGTCAATAATGCTAAAACATATATGGATCCAAAAGCTCGAGTACAGCCTCTTCACAGTACTTCTTTGTTTAAATAACCTTTTCTAAAGACTAATGATAATCAGTTGTTTTCTCTCAATGGTTTGGAAAACAACTGATTACATTCAGTCTTTTTTATTAAATAAAAAAAACCGCTGTGTCATGAAGACCAAAAGGTGTTCATGACACAGCGGTGTTCAACTTTTAAAGCTTTGTTCTTAACACTCTTCTGGTGTTCCAGCCACTTTCGCTGTACGGAAAGAAGACCCGCAGCCACAAGATGCAATCGCATTAGGATTGTCGATGGTGAATCCGCCGCCCATTAGGGATTGCTTGTAATCAATTTTTGTTCCTTTTAAAATAGGGCCATCGTTTTGATCAACTAACACACGAATGCCATATTGCTCAAAAAGTTGGTCATTTTCTTCTTTATCCGGTGAGAAACCCATTCCATAAGATAAACCACTGCAGCCTCCACCTTTTACTGCTACTCTTAAGTAGGAACCTTCTTCATCGTTCGCCTTCATCATTTCTTTTATTTGAAGAGCAGCGGCTTCTGTTATGTGTACAATTTCTTCTGTCACTGTTCATTCTCCTTTCGTCCTGTTATTACTTCTTATTATATTATATACCGCTAATCAAAACTACTCAACTGAAGGGACCTGTGTAAAACATGGTAACAAAACAGGTCTATGTGATAATCTACACGAACATTTTTCAAGTATTTTCGATTAAAACATTATTATCGTTTACTGTTCCCACTTTGAAGAAATCCCTTAATATAATATAGACTTTTCACCTATCTGTAAAATTTTTATAGGGAATATTACTCACGATAAGGTATAATAAAATATATAAATATCTAGCCTTTTTACCTAACAACAAAGGGAGTGAGAAATTTGAACAAAATCGAACCGTTATTTGATAAGCAATGTACCTGTTTGCTTTGTCACACTAAATTTACAACAAAAAAATTACGTTCAAGATTTGTCAAATTGAAAAATTTAGATACAGATTTCTTTCCTGTCTATGCTGAGCATAATCCACTCCTTTATTACATAAATGTCTGTCCTGCTTGCGGGTTTTCTTTTAGTGATGATACAGTTTCTTATTTTTCTCCAGAAAGTAAAAGGATACTAATCGAAAAAGTATGTTCCCAATGGATTCCACATTCCTTTGGAAAAGAACGTAACATAGAGGATAGTATTAAAACATATAAATTAGCTGCTTATTGTGCTTCTTTACGGAAGGATAAGCATATTACCCTTGCAGGACTCCACCTGCGGATTGCATGGCATTATCGTATGTTAAATAATCATAAACAAGAGAGGCGTTTTATATCCCTTGCATTATCAGAATATGAAACTTCCTATTCTGTTGGTGACTATCAGGGAACTCCTGTTTCAGAATTAAGAACCATTTATTTAATAGCAGACCTTTCCAAGCGGACAGATAATCTAGAAAAAGCTACAAAATATTATTCGAAAGTAATCGAGCAGCAGAGTAGGACAGTGGAAACACAAATTGTCAAGCTGGCAAAAGAAAGCTGGCAGGAAATAAGAGACAGGCAAAAAACCTTCATCTAAAAACCGCTTATATCAGTGAATTAATTTTAAACACACTGATATAAGCGGTTTTATGTTGGATTTGCCTTCAAATATTGATAGATATTCTCAACAAGCTCGTTTACATCTTTCCCTTTGACTACTTCACCATCTACTAACGCAAATAACGAATCGCCACATTGCCCACAATAACTTAAACACCCATAGTCAATCACATCTAAAGAATCATCCTGTTCAAGACATTCTTTCGCTTCATATGCGCCTGATGCTAGGTTACTCGCACAAAATTCAATTAGCGGTTTAAACAAACATCTCACCTCCCTCTGAATTATACAGGTTTTTCTTAGTGTTGAACGCAAAAATTGTCTGATTTCATACTTCCTTTCTTATCTGTAAGGAGAAAAGTCATTTTCCTTCTATAATGAAGAATAAACAGTCCTAACCTTTTAATATACTCTAAAAGGAGCAGATCTAAAATTACGAACTAATTTTTAAAGAATAGATTTTCTCATGAGCACAATAAGGGGGAAAAAATGAAAAAATTAATAATATTAGGCGGCGGTTATGGTGGTATGCGTGTTTTATCCTCTATCATACCTCATTTACCATATAATTTTATGGTCATATTAATAGATAAAGTCCCATTTCATTTTCTAAAAACCGAATATTATGCTCTTGCAGCTGGCACTGTACTGGATAAAAGCCTACAAATCCCTTTTCCTAAACACCCTCAAGTAAGCATGATACAAGCAGAAGTGGAAAAAATTGATTTGGAAAACAATAAAGTTTGGTTAGCGGGAAGAAATCTGATCGATTATGATGATTTGATTATTGGACTTGGCTGTGAGGATAATTATCACCTAGTCGAGGGAGCTAAAGAAAACACTCATAGTATTCAAACCATCAATAAATCTAAACGAACACATAAGCATCTCCATAGCTTGCCTCAAGGGGCAAAGGTAGCGATTATTGGCGGCGGCTTAAGCGGTGTTGAATTAGCAGCAGAATTAGCTGAAAGTAGCAGCCTGCAAATAACACTATTGGATCGTGGAAATACCATATTATCTTCTTATCCTAAAAAAGTAAGAAACTATGTAGAACGATGGTTTACAGATAAAAAGGTTAATCTTATCAAAAATAGCAACATTACTTGTATAAAAAAAAATACAGTTTATAATCATGGAAGCCCCCACCATTATGACTGTATTATTTGGACAGCTGGCATTCAACCAAATAAAATTGTGCGAGAACTTGACGTGGAAAAAGATAAAAAAGGACGCATTATCTTATCCAAGCATCACCATCTTCCTGATAATGAGCATGTTTTCGTAGTTGGTGATTGCGCAAGCCTTTCTCATCCCCCCAGTGCACAGCTTGCAGAAGGACAGGCAGAACAAATTGCTTTTGTTTTAATATCTCGATGGCAAGGAAAAGTACTACCCAATTATATGCCGCCAATCAAGCTGAAAGGAGTCTTAGGATCATTAGGGAAAAAAGCCGGTTTCGGCCTTATTGCCAAGACTGCTTTAACAGGAAGAATTCCACGCTTAATTAAACATGGAGTGTTATGGAAAGATAAAAATAATAAAAATAAAATTAATCACTAGTAAAAGAAAATGAGCATGTCATAAATATTCCAGCTTTAGATAACGCCGGACAACAGAAAACTACCAATAACATTTCCTATTGATTTTGTATGGATAACAAGAGTTATAGTTATCCTTCTAGACTGAATATACTTCCTATTCGATCGATAGTGATGTGTATTCAGTCTACTCCCTTATTACTTAAGGAATGAATACACTTTAACCATTAAGCACTAGTATAGCCGTATTTCTCAAATTCCGCATAAATTTTCTTCAACTTCGGATTACCTTCGCCTACAATCTCTCCCTCAATTACTACTACTGGATAGAATAAATCTTCCTCTATAATTTTCTGACAGAATTTATTTTTATCTTCCGTATAATTTGCTTGAAAAATATCATAATATTTAATCTGAAAAGTCTGCTCTGGAAATTTTCTACTTAATGCAGCTTGGAGCCATTCATATGTGTCCTTAGAAGATGGCAGGTTAACACAGCTTGCACAAATTTGTTCTGCACCATAAATACTAACTTCAATTTCCTTTTTCAAATAAACTCTCCTCCATTGGATAGACAAGCTTGCCTATCCTTTATTTTTCCATAATTATAGGGTTTTTATTATATATCCATTTTTTGTTTATTTAATTCGTGTTTCTTGATTATAGATTTTTCATCCTAATGTGATTATAATAAATAATAGGAAAGGAGTCGATATGTATGCAAGAAGTGGAAATGAAAGAACAAGTCCAAGAAGTACTAGATAAATTACGTCCATTCCTTTTAAGAGATGGTGGAGACTGTGAATTAGTGGATGTAGAGGATGGCATTGTAAAACTACGCTTGTTAGGTGCTTGCGGAAGCTGCCCAAGTTCTACTATTACTTTAAAAGCTGGTATTGAACGTGCGTTATTAGAGGAAGTACCAGGCGTTTATGAAGTGGAACAAGTATTTTAATTTTTTATGAGAAAATACAGAAAGAGGATGCAATCGCATCCTCTTTCTTTTTTATTTAACTTCTGTTGCAAGTGCTCCGGAGCAAGTACTCCCTTTCTTGTCTATTTCCAAGGGGAGGAAACGCATATCAGGTAATTTCACTGCTAATCCATCTATTAACGTATTCATTTTTCCAGGTTCTACAAAACATAACACTGTCGGTCCCGCTCCACTTAAAGCCACTCCATAAGCACCTAGATCGCAAGCATGCTCTTCCATGATCTCTAAGTGCGGTACTAACTCTTTCCGATATGGCTGATGATACTTGTCTTTTTTCATCATTTTTCCTGCAAGTTTGCTATTGCCTGTAAGCAGTGCTGCAACTAATAGATTAGATATTGCACCTGCTGAAACAGCTTCAGCAAAAGAAAGAGAGTTCGGTAAAACTCCTCGAGAAGACTTTGTTAATAGCTCTTCTTCTGGAATCACTGCTAGTACTTCCAAGTCTATCGAATGAATAATTTCTGCATCTACTTCTTCTCCTAATTGACAACCAACAACTAATCCTCCGAAAATACTTGCCCCAACATTATCTGGATGCCCCTCCATTTTGGAGGCAATTGCAAATTTCTGTTGTTTAGTCAGTTGTAAATTACCGACTTGATCTGCTAGTTCAATTCCTGCGACAATAGCGGAGGCACTAGATCCTAGTCCTCTTGCTAAAGGAATATTACTATCCACTTTTATTTGACATGGAGGAAGAATAGTATGAAATGATTCCGCCACCTCGATCGCTGTTTTAATAATGAAATTACTTTCATCACTAGGAAATTCCTTCAATTCCTCTGTTAACGGAATAACCTCCCAACAGTCACTTTGAACAACTTCCAATGATAAATATAAATTTAATGCTAGTCCAATACTATCAAAGCCTGGCCCGAGATTAGCAGTACTCGCTGGGACTTTAATTAGCAGCATCTCTCCTTCGTTCATATATGAACGACTCCCTTAATGTGATTAGCTACTGCTTTTTCATCATTAGGCAGTACTACTGGCTTAATTGGACTTACATCGATCGCTGTATTCGGATCTTTCAAGCCATTTCCTGTAAGAATCGCTACTATTCTACTTCCTTTAGGAATTTTTCCATTTTGAATATGCTTATAAACACCGGCAATCGATGCACAAGAACCTGGCTCAGCAAATACCCCTTCTTTTGCAGCAATTGTACGATATGCAGCAATAATCTCTTCATCTGTTACTTCATCAATAATTCCCTTGGACTCTTCTTGTGCTTGAACAGCCAGCTGCCAGCTAGCAGGGTTACCAATTCGAATGGCAGTAGCAATTGTTTCTGGATTCTCAAATACGCGATTATGAACAATCGCTGCTGCTCCAGCCGCCTCAAAGCCATGGATTTTCGGTAGTCCAGTCTGCTTTTTTTCGTGATATTCTTTAAAGCCTTTCCAATATGCACTAATATTTCCGGCATTACCAACAGGAATTGCCAATATATCTGGCGCTTCTCCTAATTGGTCACAGACTTCAAAAGCAGCTGTTTTTTGTCCTTCTAAACGATACGGATTCACTGAATTAACAAGTGCAACGGGTTCTGTTTCACTAATTTTTCGTACCATTTGTAATGCTTGATCGAAATTCCCTTCAATCGCAATAATCTCAGCACCATACATAACGGCTTGTGCCAATTTTCCCATCGCAATTTTTCCTTCTGGTATAACGACAATACAGCGCATCCCTGCACGTGTAGCATAGGCAGCAGCTGCAGCTGACGTATTTCCTGTAGAGGCACAAATAACGGTAGAGTTTCCCTCTTCCTTTGCTTTAGCTACAGCCATGACCATTCCTCTATCTTTAAAGGAGCCAGTTGGATTAGTTCCTTCCGTTTTGACAAATAGCTCGACGCCCCATTCCTCAGACAACTTTTCCAGCTTAATTAAAGGAGTGTTTCCTTCATTTAGTGTTAACATTGGTGTCGATTCATTTATTGGTAAATATTCTTTATATTCTTCTAAAAGACCCTTCCATCTCATTACTTTGTTCCTCCTTCAACTCGATAAGAACTTTTAACTGTTCGAACAGATGATAAGTCCCTTAATTCTAATAAAATATTCTCATAGTTTAATAAAGACGCATGGTGTGTTACTAAGACTATTTCTGCCAATCCTTTTTCCTTTACTGGTAACTGGAGGATTTTCTCAAAGCTGACTCCATGCTGGGAGAAGATGGATGTAATTTCTGCAAATACTCCAACCTCATCCACTACTTGCAGACGTAAGAAATATTTAGAAAACATTTCGTCTGGCTCTTTTAGCTTCTTTTTAAATTGTGGAGCAATTGCACCTTTTCCATTAACGCCCAAGCGCATATTTTTCAAAACATTAACTAGATCCGATACAACGGCTGTTGCAGTTGGTAAGCTTCCGGCACCAGGACCATAAAACATCGTTTCTCCTACCGCTTCTCCATATACATACACAGCATTATACTCATTATTAACAGCTGCCAATGGATGGCTGTCGACAATAAAAGTAGGCTGGACACTAACTTCTACTTTTTCTTCCTGCCTTTGAGCAATGCCAATGAGTTTCATTGTATATCCTAACTGCTTTCCATACTGTATATCGTCATCTGTTACATTCGTTATGCCTTGTACCTTTACATCTTCCAAGCCAATATTCATTGAAAAGCCTAATGTTGCCAAAATAGTCATTTTTCTTGCTGCATCCAGCCCTTCGACATCAGAAGTGGGATCACTTTCCGCAAAACCTAATGCTTGCGCTTCTAATAGAACATCCTCATACGGTCTTTGCTGTTGACTCATCTTTGTTAAAATAAAATTAGTTGTCCCGTTCACAATTCCCATTAATTTAATGATACGGTCAGAAGCTAACCCGTCTACTAAACCTCTTAGAATAGGAATTCCTCCAGCAACACTTGCCTCATAAAATAAATCACAATTATTTTGGGAAGCAGCTTGCAATAGCTCTGCTCCATGTACTGCCATTAAATCCTTGTTTGCCGTTACTACTTGTTTTTTATTTTTTAAGGCTTTTAACAGGATGTTCCTTGTCTCTTCAATCCCACCCATTACTTCTATTACCACATCTATTTCAGGATCATCTAATATATCATTAGCCTCAACTGTTAAATGAATATCATCTGTAATCTCTACTTCTCGTTCTTTCTTTACATTCTTGACGAGAATTTTTTTTACCTTCACTGGACAGCCGACTTGATGCATAATTTTATCTTGATGATTCTCAATAATTTTTACAACGCCCGATCCAACAGTTCCTAATCCGAGTAGTCCAATTGAGATTGCCTCCATCTGTTTACCTCCCGTTGATGTTCTTTTTACGAGAACAACTGTCTTTATATAGTAGACATTATAGTGTTTGATTCCTTTTTTTACAAGGGGTGTTTAAACATTCTTTTAAAATTTTTATGAATAAGAATACTTCTCCCTTTTAAAAAGAATAACTGTGCTCGTTTACTTAATGAATCCATTATATAGGAAGAAGCTATAATTCCAAAAGGAAAATTATAAATTTTATGTATATTTAGATTTTTCAAGAAGTGAATCAACAAAGCGCTCGGCGCTCACTCCATGGAAAACATACTGTATTCAAAAAAAAAACCTAACAATATACGAAATTCTCATGAATATCTCCATATAATTGTTAGGATTTTTCTTTGTTTTGAATACTTATATCCTGACTATTTATGCTTTCCGCTTTAAACCAATTATTTACAACCAGGAAACAATTGGGATTTTCAATGTTTTAACTGCCACTTCTGTGTTGTCAAAAAATTCTTTCAAAAATAATTCTAAATCTCTCGACTGACTAAGCATTTTCTTTAACCGTTCTTCTAGAAATAGACGGTCTGCCTCCTGTATAGCAGAATAATAATTTTCGATACATTCCACATAATGAATGGGAAATAAAAGCCTTGCATATATTAATCTCCATGCAAAAGAACTTAGAGGCATAACGCTTTGATACTCCTCATAAAACGTCTTCACTTCTCGATGATATGTTTTGATATTTCGAAAATATCGATCTCTTGTCCATTCAGCAAGATCTCTTCCACAATGATCAAATACCCAATCAAATGGATTTTTAATATAATATTCCCCTGCCCATGTGTCTTTTGTAAAACGGTTATAACAAATCGTTCCGCTATCTACAGCAGTTGGATCATCATCTAGCTCTGTATCGACAAGATACTGAATGGCATTTTCAGCAATTCCCATATAATATGGAAAAGATTCTAAAAATAATTGATCGAATTCACTTTCTGGCTGTTTATATAACATACTGTTCCAAAAACCCTCCAATTGTCCCAACCTTTGTTCCCACATGCTCTTCCACTGCCCCATTCTACTTATTTTTTGGACACCAAATGGTACAGTTCTGCCTCTAAAATGAAACTTCCCCAGTTTCCTCCCTAATTTCCGAGACTGAAAGGGACGTAGTCGATCATTCAAAAGCACACAATAAAGTTGCTCATTCATTTCAGTATGTTTGTTTCCTTCTTTTGACTCTAATAACATGCTGACATGTTTATCTCCAATCTGATAGATATGTGCAGCAATTTGATCTCTTTCTGTTAGTTCTTCTTCCTCTATATTTCCAACTGGAACAATGGTATAGAGTTTTCCTTTGCTTATACAAGCTTCATAATGACCGACTCTTGTTTCTTCTTCTACATCAATTCCATACTTTGTAGATAAGATTTTCTTGATCAATGTCTTTTCCTCCTCGTTTTTCTCTCTGTTAGAAGTATATGAGAAGGAATGTTAAAACTTGTTAAGAGGATTCAATTAATGAATTGCCCCAATTATGGAAACAATAGCTGTTAGGAACATTTAGCAGCCATCATGCATATAATAATAAACACTGTGAATACATAGTGAATAATTAAAGAAAAGGTGAAGTTCATGTCATTAAAGGACCTAACAGAAAAAACAGCCAGAAAGTGGCTACATGAACGTGGAGTCGATATTGAAGACATAGCGAAGCTTGTTTATCTCTTACAAGAGAAATATCATAAAGATTTACAAATGGAGGACTGTATTCATAATGTTGAACGTGTTCTTTCGAAAAGAGAGGTTCAAAATGCCGTTATCACAGGGATACAATTAGATGTACTCGCCGAAAAAAAACTACTGGAATCTCCCCTTCAAGAAATTGTCGAAACAGATGAAGGGCTTTATGGAGTAGATGAAGTGCTTGCTTTTTCGATTGTAAACGTGTATGGTTCCATCGGATTTACTAATTATGGCTATGTAGATAAATTGAAACCAGGCATTTTACAAAGGTTAAATGATAAGAGTACTGGTGAATGTCATACCTTTTTAGACGATATTGTCGGTGCTATTGCAGCAGCAGCTTCAAGTAGACTAGCTCACCGTGCTAAAGGGGAAGAATAAGTCACCATGTAAAAAAGGACCTTTCCCACGCTTTAAACAGTGGTGAATCGTCCTCTTTTTATGTCCTTATTTTTTATTTTTTTATATCCCAGTCACTTAAGCTGTCGACCGTGTAGGTTGGCTTAACAGAATAGCCGCTTAGTTGCTCTTTCGTTGTAACTCCTGTATGCACGAGAAGCGTATCCATCTTTGCATTAATGCCTGCCATAATATCCGTTTGATAATTATCGCCAACCATCAAGACATCCTTCTTCGGCAAGTCCAATAATTTGATTGCTTGATTCACAATAATTGATTCTGGTTTACCAACAACAACAGGCTGCCGCTGAGTACTTACCGAAATAACAGAAGTTAAGGCACCATTTCCAGGTAATAATCCTCGCTCACTTGGCAAAGCCGTATCTCCATTTGTAATGACAAATTGTGAGCCATTTCGGACTGCTAAGCATGCTACTGTAAGTTTTTCATAGGTAATCTGTTGATCAAGTCCAGCGACTACATAATCAACATTTTCTGAATCCTCAGCTAACTTCAAGTCTTTTTCTTCTAGTGCTTGCTGAAGTCCTTTTTCCCCAATCATAAACACATTTGCTCCAGGGGATTTTTCAGCAATATAATTGGCAGAAGCCATAGCGGAAGTAAATACTTCACTCGCTTTTGCCGGTATTTGAAACTCCCGTAGCTTTTGTGCCACTTGTTCTGGTGTTTTTGTTGAATTATTGGTCACATATAAATAGGGAATTTGTGCAGCAATCAATCGCTTAACAAATTCAGCTGCCTCTTCAATTACCTCTGTTCCCCGATACATGGTTCCATCTAAATCTATTAAATATCCTTTATACGCTTTCATTTAGAAAAATCCTTTCCATGCTATGTATTAATTCAGGAACTATTTTAAAAAGCACGTTGTTTTTTCTAAGTATGAAACTTATTCATTATTTGATCAAAAACAATTCCTTTAAAAATCATCTAATTTCTAAATGCAGAAACAGGTCCTAACTCATGAATTAAATATTCTTTTACAGATGGGGCAAAGGCTTTTATAGAGAGCAGCTTCGCTTCAAATACTGCAATCAATCCCTTATGATCAATATTGGTATACTGATGTACAAGCTGTTTGCGCCAAAGAATGAGTTCCTTTATGTCATTTCCTATTTCCATAGTAATCACTTTTTCATCAATAAGTATATCAACAATATCGTCATAACTGCCCGGATCTCTCATAATAAAACCATCAATCATACTATTTCCAACATCCAAGATGACTTCAATCATCATATGTGTCAATCTTTCAAGTGCCACTTTCTCAAGAAATGTATTCCACGTTTCTTGCGTTTCAAACTGATTAATGAGCTCGTGGTAATAGTTTAACTGTTCTTCTATTTTTTCTCGGTCCACAAAATACATATTCCCTAACTCCTTCCGCATACTATGAGATTTGTAAATGATTACTAAGACTAGTAGGCTTGGCGTAAAAATATCCTTGAGCTAAATCCACTTTATTTTTTGATAAAATAGAGGCTTCCTCTGCATTTTCAATCCCTTCTGCCACCACAACGGATCCCACTTCTTTTGCAATAAGAAGAAGTCCTTGTAGCATCGATTCCTTTACGGAATTTTTATCAATATTCTGGATTACAGAACGGTCAATCTTAATAATATCTGGCATGATTTCACTGATGGAATTCAGACTAGCATAACCCGCGCCAGTATCATCAACTGCAATTAAAAAACCAAGCATTCTTAATACTTTTAGATTATTAGCAAAATGCTCTAACCCTTCAAATGAATCTCTTTCGGTAATTTCAATTGTTATTTTTTTCGGGGAAATTTCTTTATACCTACGAATTACGCTCTTTATATCTTTAATAAATCTTTGGTTGCCGATTGTGACAGGTGTAAAGTTAATAAAGATATTATGCCTCCATTTTGTTTGCTGAATTTGTTCAAAGGCCTTTTCAAGAACAATCATTTCAAGATCATACAAAAACTTCGTTTGCCTTGCTAAAGAGAAAAGTTGAAGCGGGTTTTCTAACGGTGTTCCTTCAGGTCCTCTTGTCAGCATTTCACAAGCGTGAATTTTATTTGTCTCTACATCCATAATTGGTTGTGCCAGTAATCGGATGCTTTTGTTTGCCACTATATTCCCCAAAGTATAGACTAATTTATTGAATTCCGGATCAGATCTTTTATGTGCCATTGCAAGGGCTAATTCATATGCAGTTTGAATAGCATCAGAAAGATAGGTATATTTATTCTCAATAAACATGTATCCTGTGCTGAATACAGGCGGAATGCTCCCAATTTTACGAAAGTCATTTTCTACATTATGTATAATATCTTTAATTAATCCATCTAGCACTGGTAAACATTCGGATCCTTGTTCCCATTTCATAAACATAGTTAAACCGTTCGGATTATAATCATGAATCGCAATGATTTCATTAGAAGCTTTTAATTGTATCGTTTTGCCAAATGATTTTTTTAGCAATCGAATATATTGCAAAAAATCATTTGCTTCTAATTGCTGCTTTATTCTATGTAAATTCGATATATCCAATACAATAACAGCTACCTCATATCCTCTTATCATCGCTTTTTGGACTTGATGAATAATAGGGTCTCGTATTACAAATGATGGAGGAAAATACTTAATAAGTTCTGTCGGAAGAAGTAACTTTCCCCAATTAAATAACCTTGAACAGATATTCTCTTGATATTTCATAGCCCCATTCCTCTCAAAATGCCAACTTTTTCTGTCATTAAAGCAAATTAATTCTCTATAGATGGCCTTTTCCTTACTTCTATTGCTACAAGACTTACAATTAGATGCAAAAAGCGCATTGGGAATTCAAATGGTAAAGAAAAACATTCATGGCTTTGCTTAAGAAACTGAGTTAGATGGCTTACTTATACATATTAAAGACAAGTAAATTAACAAAACAGTTTCTCCATTCGCCAAGCCAGTCCATTTCTTGTTTTCTTTCTGAATGGAAGCTCCTTCTTCAAGATCAAACTAAAGGATAACCTTATTATTTTGTTTTTTTTACGACAAAATAGGCACAGCCAAAATTACAATATTCATATAAATATTCCGTTAATGTGCTTATTTTCGTATCAAAACTTGATTTTTGATTATGATCATCAAAAAAGCCACGTAATCTTAATTGTCCATAACCCCAATCTCCGACAATATAATCGTATTTCGTTAATATGTCACTATATCTATTTTTAAATGCTTCTTCATTAAAACCTGATTTTCTTTCTTCAATCAGTTCATAACAATGGTTATTAATACAAACCAATCGTATCACCTCAAAACCTGTATATATTTCCTTAATGTAAAACTTCCATCCGTGCAGCTTGCATTTTAACTTCACTGATGATTAGTTGAATTATTTGGATCTTAGATAAATAGTCCAATTATAACATTACTCACTATCATTATAACCTTAGCAAAGATATTTACATAGCACTAACAATAAAATCTTCCTATAAAATACAGAATTTTTATTTTATACTGTTAAATCCCTTTTGAATACGGGCTAATATTCTTAATTAATTCTGCATGAATAAAAAAACTCAAACCATTATACGAAATATTTTTAGTATTTCCGTATAATAGTCTGAGCTTACCTTCAGTGGAAAACTTATCCCTTTAGCCTTATTCTTATTTATGCTTCTTTTGCATGTTCAGCCATTTGCTGATTTTTTTTCGCTTCGTTTACTTGCTCATCTGCGTGATATGAAGAACGAACTAATGGACCTGCTTCACAATGGCTAAATCCTTTACTTAAAGCGATCTCCTTTAGCTCTTTAAATTCATCTGGATGATAATATTTTTGTACTTTTAAATGTTTGACAGTTGGTTGTAAATATTGGCCAATAGTCATAATATCCACATTATTTGCTCTAAGATCATCCATTGTGGCGATAATTTCTTCTTTCGTTTCGCCTAAGCCAACCATAATACTAGACTTAGTAGGAATATTAGGCTGCATCTCTTTTGCTCTTCGTAAAAACTCAAGAGAACGATGATATTTTGCTCTTGCACGGACTCTAGGGGTCAATCTTTCTACAGTTTCAATATTATGGTTCAAGATATCTGGTTTAGCATCCATTAATAATCGTAGGTTTTCTTCTACTCCTCCCATATCGGATGGTAATACTTCAATGCTGGTAAATGGATTTTTTCTGCGAATAGCACGAACAGTTTCTGCAAATACAGCTGCTCCGCCGTCTTTTAAGTCATCTCTTGCAACAGCAGTAATAACCACATGCTTTAAGTTCATTGCAAACACAGAATCAGCAACTCTTTCTGGCTCTTGCCAATCTAATTCAGTCGGTAATCCTGTTTTAACTGCACAAAAACGACAGGCTCTTGTACAAATAGCTCCTAAAATCATAAATGTAGCTGTTCTTCTAACTGCCCAACATTCATGAATATTTGGACATTTTGCTTCCTCACAGACTGTATGGAGCTGCTTTTCCTTCATCATTTTTTTCAAACCTGTATAATTTTCATTCGTATTCAATTTAATTTTTAACCATTCAGGTTTGCGCAAATATTCTTGTTTTTTTTCTGACACCACATTCATCTCCTAGTAAAATAATTTTCATCATTTTTACTTAAAAAACAGTATTGTATAACAGCTATTCCTCAAATTTTTTTGTATGTTATACACAGTAAAAGGATTGTCTCTTCTTCATTTGTCACTTTAACATAATGGAAATGCCTCTACAAGTTATTCATTTAAAATGATTACCATTAATTGATAATTATTTTTTTTGATATAAGTCACAAAATATAACGACAGAATAAGAAGGGAGGGACTAATCTTTTGCACAGGTTAATATTTATAATCATTATTCTTATGTTTTTACTACCTAACACTGTCACATTTGCTAATGAAAAAATGACTGACCCATACACAAAAAGGATGGAACTTTATAAAAAAATAGAAGCATTATATCAAATTCCTTGGTATTATATAGCTGCTGTCGATCAATATGAGCGTAACATTCGCTCCTCAAGAAAAGATATCCCTAAGGCAAAGGGATACACTGGGATTTATTTTACGAAGGAAGAATGGGCTGGTATTATTAATCCCAATCCAGAGGATAATAACCCTTTAACCATTCCTTTATTTGGAGGCCTTGGTGCTGACGGTGATGGAGATGGAAAAGCAGATAGATTTAATGATGAAGATATCCTTTCCGCATTCTCCAATTATATAAGTCAATATGGCATTGATGAGGATAACTTTAAAATCGGATTATGGAACTACTATAAAAGGGATAAAACTGTTAGTATCATAATGGGAAAAGCAGCCATTTACAACCACTTTGGTAGATTAAATTTAGATGATCATGCCTTTCCTCTGCCCTTAAGAAGTGATCATAGCTATCGCAGTACTTGGGGGGACGCCCGTGGCTGGGGAGGAAAAAGAATTCATGAAGGCACAGATATTTTTGCGGACTATGGAGTCCCTGTAAAAGCGACTTCCTATGGGATTGTAGAAATGAAAGGCTGGAATAATTACGGCGGATGGCGAATCGGAATAAGAGATATTAATAATAATTATCATTATTTTGCTCATTTAAATGGATTCTCAAAAGAGATTCAGGCTGGAATGGTCGTAGAGCCAGGGATGATTATTGGTGGAGTTGGAAGTTCAGGGTATGGACCACCAGGAACTTCTGGAAAATTCCCTCCTCATCTACATTATGGTATCTATAAAGATAACGGCTATACAGAATGGTCCTATGATCCGTACGCACACTTACGATTATGGGAAAGACAAGAAAAGATAAAATCAAGAAAGAAAAAATAAATTACTTACTTGGCGATAAGGATATATAGCTCCATTCTTATCGCCTATATGTTCACAAAGGATTTTGGAGGGAATCACATTGCGTTATGACAATTGAGAGATCTTCCTTTAAATTCAAGTCATATGGAGGAATTTCTTTCCCCTCTCTTTCCACAATACGTACAATTGGTCTTTCATTCATTCCCTTATTTTGTTTACATACAATCCCTTTTTCTCCATTGCTTAGCATAACACTTAATCCATTAGGATAAAGGACTATCGCTCTTCTAAATGCTTCGACAATTTTCGCATCATATAGATAGCCTGAACCCGTATATAAAATCTCTAATGCTTCATGTGGTAATAATGCATCATGGTAGACGCGATTGGATGTAATGGCATCAAAAACATCTGCTACAGCAATAATTTTTCCAAACAAATGAATATCTTTTGCTTCTATGCCTCTCGGATAACCAGACCCATTTAAGCGCTCATGATGCTGGTAGGCACAATGACTAACAAGTAAAGGCAGTGTCTCCACTTTTCTTAGCATCTCAAAGCCTGCTTCTGCATGACTTTTTATAATTTCAAATTCTTCTGCCGTTAACGATCCTGGTTTGAGGAGAATTTCTAACGGAACCTTCATTTTACCAATATCATGTAAAATAGCCCCAAGCCCTAGGATTTCCATCTGCTTCGGCGGAAGTTTTAACTCTAAACCTAATGCTAACGTATAAATAGTCACATTTAAGCTATGCGAAAAAATATAATTATCATATAGATAAACATCCGACATAACGGAAGAAAGATGTTCATGATTTTTTAATTCCAATAGTACTTTTTCAACCAATTTCTTAAAAATAGGTGTATTCTTCTCCATCACCATCGAAATATCATCAGCATCTGCACTTTTTATCATATCAAAACTTTTCTCAATAGTTTGCATCGCTTCCATCTTAACTTGCTCAGATATGGCATCATTCACTTTAATATCCTTTGTATGTTTATCTTCTAAATAAACATAGCTAATACCAAAGTCAAGCAGCCTTTTAATCATCTTTTTCTCTAATCTTATCCCACTATTTATTAACACTCTTCCGCGATCATTTAATATAGGCTTAGCTAAGATTGCACCTTCTTTTATATTCTTTGTCCCAACTAGTCTCATGCTTTAATAGCTCCTAATAATTTATATAGTATCTATTATATCGTACTTTTGCTTTTGTTTCTTTATACCTATAAAAGAAAAGTTAAATTTTAAAAAATAGTCCAAATGCAGGGATATTTATTTCCTTCACTTCCAAAAAAGAAGGTTTAACGAAAAGGGGCAATACCCCTCTAATTCGTTAAACCTTCTTTATCTCTTTATCCTTTATACCATTTTCAATAATGCTTCTCTTCCAATCATCCCTTTATGAATTCCATATGCTTCTGCTTCCATTGTCACAGACTCTAATGGTGCATTTAGCAGTTGTTCAATCGTTTTCACACCAACAGCTCTGCCTGCGATGATTTTCCGGTCTTTCAGCTTATCATTTAACAATGCCACATCTAAGGCACCGCACATGATATAGCCTTTATCATTTTTCACAGCAAGCAAAGTAGTTTTAGGCAATAATACCGAGACCGCAATAAAAGTATGTCCATTGATATCAACAGGATACACATCAATCATAATACTCTGTGCTCACTCCTCTCTGTCCCTTCCTAATAAGTATATTCAAGAGAGGAGAAATCGGTGTTTTCTTCTTTATTTAAGAAATGAAAAAATTGCCTCTTACGCTTTTATCCTATTTTGTAAAGTGTCAGCAAGAATATTACGCATAAATTCAGGAAGAAAATAGTCTTTCTTTGTTGCACGATAAATAGCTGGAAAAAAATTACCGAATGTAAACATATCAGGTACTGTGACAACATAATTCTGATCTGCCTGTATTTCCTTTGCATTTATATAGTACTGCTCTCTTTCTCCGATTATCTCATGCGTAATTCCTGCTGCAATCATTTTCCCCATTAAAGTTCCCCGGAATCCAAGGCCCTTGACAGGCATTGTCTCCCACTTGTCGGATCTCATTTCAAGTATTATTTCTTTCAATTCCGCTCCAGTTAATGTCACATTACATGGATTAATCGGATGTGGACAAATCGATAATAAATCAAAGAAAGTGATATCCCCTGCTTGCAATCCATCTAAAATTAAGCCCTCATTTACTATTGCGCAATCCGATTGACACCACGAAATTAATTTTTCGCAGAGCATTTCTGCTAGCGCTTCTCTAGATAAATACTCATCAATCGTCGCTGCCTTTTCTGATAAAGCTAATTTCCCTTGCTGGTAATAATTTTCCACAATGGCTTCTTCTTTATTTGCAATCGGCAACTTACTTGTTTCATATAATATGGCTTTTTTATCAATTATTTTTTTGGAAGCATTGACCTTTAATTCAATATGACCTAGATAATAACCATACTTACCAGCAGCACCTTGAAGATTATTATTAATTATTTTTCCTTGATGGAAAATATGATGGGTATGTGCACCAAGAATCACATCTATTTCTGGATAATTAGCTGCAATCATCTCATCGTCATTTATCCCTAAATGGGAAAGCAATACAATAATATCAACTTTTCCTCTGACTTTTTCTAATTGCTTAGATAATTCTTCTATTGGATCTGTCAATTTCCATCCTAAAAGCTCATATAACTTTTCAAAATAGGCCGTAATACCGATAACACCAATTTTTGTTCCTTTAGCTGTCTTAAATATTTGAAGAGGAATTGCCCAATCAGGACGTTCCCCATTATGTTTGTAGAGATTAGCAACAATTACATCGAATTTTGCTTCATCATATAAATGATCTAATCCTTCATAAGACAATGTAATTCCTTCATTATTCCCAATTGTCACTGCATCATAGTGTTCTTCATTTAACAGCTGTGTGTTAATTCTACCTTTAGTTGCTTCCGTATAAGGATGAGACAAATCTAAATGGTCACCTATATCAAATAAATAAACAGCTTCGCCAGCCTCTTTATGCCATTTTTTTCTTTCACGCAGCAATTCATAAATTCTTGGCCAATTTTCAAAATGGCTATGTAAATCATTAGTATGATATATATGGATGACTTCCATCTTCTCGCCTTCCTTATTTGTATTTTCTCTTTTTTAGACAATTATCTATTCTATAGCAGAAATATTCTTCTTCACTCTTCTGCCAGTTAAAATAAATCCAATTGTCTTGGAGCTAAATCCGTATATTCTATTTTTAATAAATCAATCATTTCTCTTGCGTTGTCAGCCGCATCTCCACCAGAATTATTATTAAAGAGCACATAAATATTTTTACATTGCTTTTCAAGCAGGCGAATATTTTCAGCCCACTCACTTAATTCTGCTGTATTATACCGATATAAATAGCGAACTTCTCGCCAATTTGGATTATTATTTTGCTGCCACCCGTAATAATTTCTTCCATGAAGCCGAATGAGCACTTTATCTTCGCCAACCGCTTCTAGAACTGTAGGAATTGAAACCGGCATTACTTGAGGCTCATCACAAATACTATGTATCCAATTCTCTTCCTTCATAAACTGAAGGGTACTTGCTCGATATTTGGAATCAAACCATGATTGATGTCTAAATTCAAGTGCACAAGGAATATCTTCCATCCTTTTTCTACATGCTCTTAAGTATTGGACATTATCCTTTGTACAATCAAACCAAGGAGGAAATTGGAATAAAACCATCGCTAATTTGCCACTTTTTCTATACGGAACTAAGGAATCGATAAATGCAGCAAACATTTCACCATTCGAGGAAAAAGGAATATCTCCACGGTTATGTCCTGTCATTCCTTGAAATGTCTTTACGATAAATTGAAAAGAGTCAGGTGTTTTCTTTACCCAAGACTCCGCGTTCCGGACTGGCTGCACAGCATAAAAAGAAGCATCCACTTCCACAGTAGGAAAATAACCGGCATATTCCATTAACTTATTTTGTGATGAAGTATTTTTTCCATAAAGACTCGGATGGTCTCCCCAGCCTGTTAATCCAATATGAATCAATAAAATCACCTCTATTACATTGTTTTTCTCAAAGCAATACTTACATAGAGAAAAACACTAACTTCATTTCCAAGAATATAACTGTTTTTTTATTTCTTATATTAATTATCATATCATAATCACCATAAATAACTAAGTTAAAAGAAAAAGAGGTTCCACTAAATCAGTCACCCGATTTAGTGGAACCTCTAAGATAAATTTAAAACATGTACAGATACTTTCAGCTATTGAACTAGTAAAAATATCATTTCTTTATTGATTGAAATAGCACGATTGCTTATCCTTCTTAAGGCTGTTTACCAATATATGCCAGTATACCACCATCTACATAGAGAATATGACCATTCACGAAGTTCGATGCTTCAGATGCTAAAAATACAGCTGAACCAGCTAGGTCTTCAGGATTTCCCCAACGGGCTGCAGGCGTTTTCCCTATAATAAACTGATCAAATGGATGACGGGATCCGTCTGCTTGCTTTTCGCGTAATGGGGCAGTTTGTGGTGTAGCGATATAACCTGGCCCGATTCCATTACATTGAATATTGTACTCTCCATATTCAGAAGCGATATTTTTTGTCAGCATCTTTAGCCCACCTTTAGCAGCAGCATATGCACTGACTGTTTCCCTGCCTAATTCACTCATCATGGAGCAGATATTGATGATCTTACCGCCGCCATTCTGAATCATACCAGGTATAACTGCTTTGGAAACAATAAATGGTCCATTCAAATCTACATCTACTACCTGACGGAAATCTTCTACAGACATTTCTACCATTGGTACACGCTTGATAATCCCAGCATTGTTAACTAAAATATCAATGGGACCAACCTCTTCTTTAATTTGTACAACCGCAGCTTGCACGGCCTGTTCGTCTGTAACATCAAATACATAGCCTTTTGCTTCGATTCCTGCTTCTTGATAACTTTGAAGTGCTTGGTCGACAGATTCTTGGTTTAAGGAATTAAACACGATTTTCGCACCTGCTTTTGATAAAGCGCTTGCGATTTCAAAACCAATTCCATATATTGCACCTGTAACTAAGGCTACTTTTCCATCAATGCGGAATTTATCCATCGTGAATGCCATTGCTTTCTCTCCTCTTATTTCAATTTATCCATTGGTATCATATCCATATCGGTATAAGTGATATTTTCGCCACACATTGCCCAGATAAAAGAATAATTGCTGGTACCAACCCCAGAATGAATAGACCAGCTCGGTGAAATAGCAGCTTGTTCGCTGCTCATAACTAAATGCTTTGTTTCATCAGGTTTCCCCATCATATGGAAAATACGTGTATCTTCTTCCATATCAAAGTAAACATATGCTTCCATGCGTCTTTCATGTGTATGAGAAGGCATTGTATTCCATGCACTTCCAGGCTCTAAGATAGTATAGCCCATTTGCAATTGGCAGCTTTCACATACATTTGGATGTATGTATTGATAAATTTTACGCTGATTTAATGTTAAGGCTTCTCCAGTTTCCATTGGTTTAATGTGATCAATACTAATTTTTACATTTGGATATTTATGATGTGCTGGTACGGAGCTAATATAAAATTTAGCCGGATTGTTTGGATCCTCGGAAGAAAAAACAACATGACGTGTTTCTTTGCCAATATAGTATCCATCTTGTTTTTTCATTTCTTCTTTTTCTCCGTCGATTTCGATATAACCCGGACCACCGATATTAATAACTCCCAGCTCACGGCGTTCCAAGAAATATTCCACACCCAATTGCTTATCCAAAATGATTTCTAAGGATTTATCGGTCGGCGTAACTCCGCCAAAAATCATACGGTCGTTATGTGTATACGTTAAACTAATTTCCCCTGGCACAAACACCTTTTCTACTAAAAATTCTTTTCTCAATTGTTCTGTAGAGTAATGACGAATATCCTCTGGGCTATGTGTATAACGAGTTTCCATGTTTTGCATTTTTCTACACTCCTATCGATTTATTTTTCCAGAGCCAGCTAGTAAAAAGCTGTTGACTTCTGGTTCGCTAAATTGATTACAATCACCATGAATTGTATGTTTCAAAGCGGATGCAGCTGTCGCAAAGTCAATCATTTCCTGTGGACTTTTTTGGGCTAGTATTCCATGCAGAACTCCACCGGAAAAAGCATCACCTGCTCCTACCCTATCAACGATTGGATTAATCACATGATTTTGAGATTCATAGTAGTGATCATCCATCCATAATGTTCCTATTAATTCATTGCAACTAGCAGATACCACCGTTCTTTTTGTGGAATATAAAACAGAGATAGCAGGAAATTTCTTCCGTATTTCTTGATAGTAGTAAACTAATTCATTCTCCTGTTCAGTTGCCTCCGGAATTCCTAACAAATAGAGAGCATCAAGCTTGCCAGCTGAACAGTAATCTACCAGTGGCAATATTTCAGAAATTGTCTCACCTGCTTCTTTCTGAGACCATAATTTTCCTCGATAATTAATATCAAAACTGATTTTACAGCCAGCCTCTTTTGCGGCTTCTATGAGTGAAATGGTTGTTTTTTTCCAACTTGAGGATAACGCAGGTGTAATTCCTGAAATATGAAAGATATCTACGTTATTAAACAGTTCTTCTTTTTGCCATTCACTTTCTGTCATTTCGGCAAAGCTTGAACCTGCACGATCATAAATGACATTGGCTGCTCGTTCACCAATTCCAGCCTCCACATAATAAGTGCCTAACCTAGATCCTCCCTTTAAGAGAAAGTTAGTATGAACACCATAACGATTTAAATGCTTTACTACACCTTCTCCTAAGCCATTGTCTGGAATTTTACTAGCAAAGTAGACATCGTGACCAAAATTGGCAAGTGAAATAGCGACATTGGCTTCACCCCCGCCATAATGTGCACAAAAATTATCAGCCTGGGCAATTCGTACACCAGAATCAGTGGATAGACGAAGCATGATTTCACCTAAAGTAACTACCCTTCCCATATTTATGCTCCTTTTATTTGATGAAATTTCTCCATATATTGACTAGCAATCTCTGTAACTTTCGTAAAATCTCCCTTTGCTACAGGCGCTAATAGATTTCCTCCTACGCCAACTGCTACTACTCCTGCTTTAAACCAGTCTTCCATATTTTCTAAGCTTACTCCACCTGTCGGCATAATATTAACTTGAGGCATTGGCGCTTTAAAAGCGGATACAATACTTGGCCCATAGGCGCTGCCTGGGAACAGTTTGATAATATCTACTCCTGCCTTTAATGCCTCTTTCATTTCTGTTATCGTTAAGCATCCTGGAAGATAGGGAGTTTGATAAAGATTACATAGTTCGGCTGTCTCTCTATCAAAGTTTGGGCTGACAATATACTCTGCCCCAGCCATGATAGCTAAACGAGCAGTTACTACATCTAACACCGTACCTGCACCTATTACAATATTAGAATCATTCTGATACAACTCAACTAATTCACTAATGGCTTTATCAGCATTAGGAACCGTAAAAGTTAATTCGATTCCCTTCATGCCACCTTGAACCACTGCATTACTAGCCTTTACTGCCTCTTCCTTGCTGTTCCCGCGGACTACTGCAATCACCCCAGCACTCTTTAAGCGCCGTAACGTTTCAACTCGTTTCATTTCTACCACTCTTTTCTTATTTAGAAATACAATTTTATTATTAAGAAACTTATCTTGATTATACATACTTTTTCGAAAAATGTAAACGCTAATCATTAAATAAAAAAAATCGCCGAAACGATTTAATGAGTCACAACTTGCATTATCTCATTTTTCGTTTCGACGATAGCCTTTATTATTTGTTTTTTAAATTCTTCTGTAAGCCGATATTTCGGCATGCTTACACTAAATGCTCCAATGATTTTTCCATCTTTTTTTAAAGATGCTCCAATACAGAAGATATCCTTCTCCATTTCTTCGTCATCAAAAGCAATACCAGTCTCTCCCACTTTCTGTAATTCTGATGCAAGCTTTAAAGAGTTGGTTATTGTATGCTCTGTAAATGGAACTAAAGGAGTTGTTTTAAGGTAATTTAAATATTCTTCTTCTTCCAGCTCTGCAAGAACCGCCTTCCCCATTGCTGAACTGTACAAGGGCCTTGTTATCCCAACCCTTGAAGACATTCTTATTGTCTGATGTTTAGCCTCTAGCTTGTTTACATATAAAATTTCATTATCAACAAGTACACCTAAATGAATGGTTTCATCAATTAACTTTTGCAGTTTTTCTAAATAAGGCAATGTCAGCTCTACTAAGTCCAGCTGATCCACACCTTGATTGGCATATCGAATAAGTTTAGATCCTAATCGATAATTTTTATTTTTATCTCTACTAACAAAGCCAATTAACAATAAAGTGTCCAATATTTTCAAAGTAGTTGAAGTTGTCATCTCTGTGTTTTGAGCAATGTTCTGCAATGTTTGATTAGGATTTTCTGAGAGATAATCCATAATTTTTGCAGCTCTTAATAGAACAGTCCCATAAGGTTTTGTTTTCTCCATTATACACCCTCTTTTCCAATAAAGAAATTATATACGAAAAGAGGAGAAATGAAAAGTCTTCTCTTCCTAAAATCATATTTAGAATTCACTTCTTGTCATTTTTTATCAAAACAGATTGGTTCTATCTCCCATCTATAAAAGAGATAACAGTTGAATGATTGTTCTCATTACACCATCTTCTTCATTTGAGCGAGTGATGAAATTAGCTGTCTCTTTTAATTCCTTTACGGCATTCCGAACAGCAAAACTATATATACTGCGACTCATAAGTTCTATGTCATTATAGCTATCGCCAAATGCCATTGTTTCTTCAGGGGTAACATTTAATAATTGTTGCAAATGCTCGACTGTTGTCCCTTTATGAACATTTACATTGGCTATATCAATCCAAGCTGCCTCAGATGCTACAATATAAGCAGATTCGAAAAAGGATGATAATTTTTCTCTTGTTTCAAAACATTTAAGCTCTGAATCATGAATTGTTATCTTCACGAAATCTTCTGTTATTTCTTTAAAGTCTGATACTTTTCTCACTTGTGTATAAGATTTTCTTACAATAGCAACTTCTTCTGGGATAACGCTATCCTTTATAACTGCACCACTTCTCGTACAAGCAATAATAGTATGATTTAGACTGATTTCCTCTAGCAACTGAATAATCGCTTGACCCAATTCATTGCTTATCAGCGATTCATAAACAAATTTACCATTATGCTTGATGCGGGTGGCGCTATCCCCTAGAATCCACATATCTTTCGCATCTTCACCAAATAATTCTTCAACCCGTTCACATTGCTTACCAGTAACAGGTGCAAAAGCTACACCCTTTTCTTTCATTAGATTCTTTACTTCTTTGAACAATTCTCGGTCAAAATCCCCATTATTATTTAAAAATGTTCCATCCATGTCTGTCAGCACTAATTTAATCATTCGCTTTCCTCCAACTCTCCTATTCTACTCAACTATTTTTTTTAAAATTCTTGCTGGATTTCCACCAATAACAACATTATCTGGTACGTCCTTTGTTACAACTGCACCAGATGCAACCACCACATTATTTCCAATGCTTACCCCTGGATTGATAACTGCTCTTCCTCCCATCCAGACATTATTTCCGATATTCACCGGTTTTCCGTACTCAATTCCTGCTATTCTTTCTTGAGCATTTAAAGGATGTGTCGCTGTATAAATATGTACTCCTGGGGCGATGAAGCAATTATCCCCAATTCTAATCTCACAAACATCCAAAAACACACAATCAAAATTAGCAAAGAAGTTTTCCCCTACATGGATGTTATATCCATAGTCACAACGAAAGGTTGGTTCTATGAATATATTAGTTCCTGTGGAACCAAATAATTGTTTTAATAGGACGGACCGAATATTGTCTTCTGTTTCAATGGATTCATTAAATATTCTTGTTAGCTTTCGCGCATTATTTCTATCCTTTATTAATTCTGGATCTGCTGGATTATAGAAGTCTCCATTTACCATTTTTTCTTTTTCTGTTTTCACTTTTTCATTCCTTTCTATCCACATTAAACCGTCAACTCTAAAAGGTTTCCTTCCGGATCTTCTATCACACTTTCATAATAGCCGTCCCCTGTTAGACGAGGCCCATTAACTAACAAATAACCATCCTTTTGCAATCGTTCCGTCAGTTGATTAACTGCTTCTTCACTTCCTAATGAAATAGCAATATGCGCCCAGCCAACTCTATCATTTGAATCATCCTTATCGATCCCAGCTTTCCGCATAAGTTCTAAGCGAGCTCCTTCCTTGAACGATATAAAATAGGATTCAAATTTCTTTTCTCTATTTTGATATTTCGAATTTGCTCTCCCACCAAAATAGGTTGTATAAAATGTCTTCATTCCTTCTAAATCTTTCACCCATATTGCAACATGTTCTATTTTCATGTTCCTGTCACTCCTTCTTTAATTAGCTTAAATTACACGGGCTGTATCCCTTTTTATCTCTTTTTTATGCAATACTCCATTTAACCTTTCCGATCCCCATAGCATAATGGCAATAAATCCTGCAATAACAAAAGGGAAAATTCCTATTGTTGATTTGGCTGCAGCATATCCGAGAATGGGAGGAAGAAAGGTACTGCCTGTATAGGCAATAGCCATTTGATACCCCATTATGGTTTGGGAATGCTTCTGTCCAAAACGTAGTGGTGTTTCATGCAGCATACATGGAAATATCGGTGCTAAACCTAAACCAATCATAATAAAGCCTGCCAGTGAAAAAAGAACAGGGAATGGCAAAAATAATAGAATGGCCCCAACTAACGCAATTATTTGTCCCCATCTTATCAATCTTTGATTACTCATTTTTAATGTAATAAAGCCTGTAATAAATCTTCCAATGGTTATTCCTGCATAAAACACGGAAACCCATTTGGCTGCTACATCTATCGATAAATTTTTAACATTTACGAGGAAGCTGCTTCCCCAAAGCCCAACTGCTGCTTCCGCCCCGCAGTAAAATAAAAATGCAAGTAAAGCTAGCTTAACCCCTCTTATTTGCCAAGGTTTTTGATTTTCCAAATATGCTTCATCCAATGTACTAGTGGACTCTTCTATTTTATTTTCGTGCACCTGTTTAGGGACTTTTTCTATCTTTTTCCATAAGGGAAGTGTGAAAAGCAAAATGACAACTAGAATAAATTGAATGCTTGCGATGGCAAAATAACCACTTCGCCAAGAATTATCTCTAGATATAAACTGAGCCACAATAATTGGTCCAAGCGTAGCTCCAACTCCCCAAAAACAATGAAGCCAACTCATATGATGCGCCTTGTAATGGCTTGCTACATAGTTGTTTAAACCTGTATCTACAGCACCTGCACCTAAGCCCAGCGGGATGGCAAAAATGAACAGCCATACAATCGATGGCGCGAAATGAAACCCTAATAGAGCTCCCGCTGTCATAAAGCAGCTTACAAATGTAACCATTCCAGTTCCAAATTTTTTCAGCACCGTACCGCTAATAAAGCTGGATATGATCGTCCCCCCTGCAATTGTCATAAAAAGTACTCCTGCAGTTTCAAGGGGTGCCTTAAATTCCACTTGCATTAAAGACCATGACACTCCCAATAAAGAATCTGGCAAACCTAAACTGATAAAAGCCAAATAGATGATTACTAAAAAAAATGTCGCCAATAGTTAACCCCCACTCTGTAAGCATTTTGCAAACTATTCATTTGTTTTACTACTTATTCCTGTAATGATTAAATCGAGTCCAAGTCGTTGTAATCCATATAAATAATCTTGCTTCCAGTCACTCATTCTAAATTCAGGAAGATGTTCTGCCGGAATATAGGTGGAGCTTTGTTGTTTGATATGGTTTATTGTGGTTTGAGTGACTTCATCATCACAGAAAATAACCGCATGCGGGTTAATAATTGCCACAAAGGAAGCAATTAGTCTACTTATGGCATCAACTTCATCTTCCTTTGAAAAGAATACTTTTCCATTTGTAAAGGTCTGTCCAAAGTTTCGGTTATTATATTGCGGTACAAAGGATACTTCCCCTGCAAAATTAGTACTCCCTCGTACAATCTTTCCATTTACGATAATTCCAGCTCCTGGACCATTTTGGCCAGAATAGAGATAAACAAGTGATTTATCGTTCTTTTTCTCCTGCTGATCTTGATAACCTAATACTGCTGCATTCATATCATTTTCAATGACCACGGGGATCGAAAAATAATTTTCTAAGTATCCCTTTAAATCAAAATCATGAAGATATTCATAATCAGGACTGTAAATGATTCGTCCATTATCAACCGAACCAGGCACCCCAATAGAAATAGAGCTAATCTTTGGATATTGCATTTGTAACGCTTCCACATACTCGATCAGTAATTTTACATTGTCATCCTTTAACGCACTGGAAATTTTACCAGTCTCCTTCTCTTCTCCCAGGCAGTTAAACACAATATAATTGGTTTCGGTCTTCTCTAAAAAAATGGCTAACCCTAACATATATTCAGGATTATATGTATACCGCTTTGCTCGTCTGCCGCCACTCGAATCATCTAAACCCGCTGATAGTAATTCTCCATCCTCTTCCATCTGTGCCGTAAATTTGCTAATAGTAGGAAAACTAATTCCTAATTTATCACTCAGCTCCACCTTCGTAGCACTTCCATGGGCTAAAAGAAATTGACGAATATTTTGTTGGATAATAATTTTCATAGATTTGGGAGTTGCATCCACTTTATTCCCCTCCTTTCGATTCAACTTATTAAAGATATTTAATAAGTGAACAAAATAAAACTTATTAAACTACTTTAATAAGTGCTTGAGGCTAATATAACACACTACTTTTGGGAATGCAATATAGTTTTTATGCAGCTAAAAACGTTTTCTTCCTAACAAAAATAAAAAAAGACGAACCTCAATGGTTCGCCTTCTTAACTGGATATATTAACCGATAGAGCCTTCCATTTCGAACTTGATCAAACGGTTCATCTCTACTGCATATTCCATTGGTAATTCTTTTGTAAATGGCTCGATAAAGCCCATTACGATCATTTCTGTTGCTTCTTCTTCTGAAATACCTCTACTCATTAAGTAGAATAATTGTTCTTCTGATACTTTTGAAACTTTTGCTTCGTGCTCTAATGAAATATTATCATTTAAAATTTCATTATAAGGAATTGTATCAGAAGTAGATTTATTATCCATAATTAATGTATCGCATTCGATATTAGAACGAGCACCGTCTGCTTTACGTCCAAAGTGAACGATACCGCGATATGTTACTTTTCCGCCTTGTTTCGAAATAGACTTAGAAACAATTGTAGATGATGTATTTGGAGCTAAGTGAAGCATTTTTGCTCCAGCATCTTGGTGTTGTCCCTTACCAGCAAGAGCGATAGATAACGTCATTCCTCTTGCTCCCTCACCTCTTAAGATGACAGCAGGGTATTTCATTGTTAATTTAGAACCAATATTTCCATCGATCCATTCCATGGTAGCATTCGCATCACAAACTGCACGCTTTGTTACTAGATTGTATACATTGTTTGCCCAGTTTTGAATCGTTGTATAACGGCAATATGCATCTTTTTTTATAATGATTTCAACAACCGCACTATGAAGAGAGTTCGTAGTATAAACTGGTGCTGTACAACCTTCTACATAATGTACACTTGCGCCCTCATCCACGATGATTAACGTTCTTTCAAATTGTCCCATATTTTCAGAGTTAATACGGAAATATGCTTGTAATGGTGTGTCTACTTTAATTCCTTTGGGAACATAAATGAAAGATCCACCAGACCATACAGCTGAGTTTAAAGCAGCAAACTTATTATCCGTAGGTGGAATAACAGTTGCCCAATGCTCACGGAAAATATCTTCATTTTCTCTTAATGCAGAGTCTGTATCTTTGAAGACAATTCCCATTTTCTCAAGATCTTCCTGCATATTATGATAAACAACCTCAGATTCATACTGAGCAGATACACCTGCTAAGTATTTTTGCTCAGCTTCTGGAATACCAAGCTTATCAAATGTTTGTTTGATTTCATCTGGAACTTCATCCCAAGATCTTTCAGTTTTCTCTGATGGCTTTACATAATACGTAATTTCATCAAAGTTTAAAGCAGACAGATCACCGCCCCATTGTGGCATTGGCATTTTATAAAAATGCTCTAACGCTTTCAAACGGAAGTCTAGCATCCATTGTGGTTCAGCCTTCATTTTTGAAATTTCTTCAACGATTTCTTTCGTTAATCCACGTTTAGAACGAAAGATAGAAACGTCTTTATCTGAAAATCCATATTTATAATCCCCAATTTCGGGCATCTTTTTTGCCATTTCATTTTCCTCCATTCTACATGCAACCTTGGTAGTAAATTATGAATCTAATCCTTCATTTACGCCTTTTTCCATAGCCTTCCAAGCTAATGTTGCACATTTAATTCTTGCTGGGAATTTACTAACACCTTGAAGTGCCTCAATATCCCCCAAGTCCATATCATCTGGGTAGTCTTTGCCTTGAATCATTTCAGAGAATGACTCAGACATTTTTAACGCTTGTTCGACTGTTTTCCCTTTAATCGCTTGTGTCATCATGGATGCAGAAGACATGCTGATGGAACAACCTTCTCCATCGAATTTTGTGTCTGCGACAATTCCATCTTCAATTTTCATTGTAAGAAGGATGCGGTCCCCGCAAGTAGGGTTATTCATGTTGACAGTCAAACTGCCTTCAAGAACTCCTTTGTTCCGAGGGTTTTTATAGTGATCCATAATTACACTTCTATAAAGTGAATCTAAGTTATTAAAAGACATCGCTAAAATACTCCTTTGTCTTGCCAATCCCTTCCACAAGCTTATCTACATCTTCTTCTGAATTATAAAGATAAAAGCTTGCTCGAGCGGTTGCAGAAACATTTAGCCATTTCATTAATGGTTGTGCACAGTGATGTCCTGCACGTACGGCAATTCCTTCAGCATCTAATACTGTTGCAACATCATGTGGATGAACATCTTCAATATTAAAGGTGATCACGCCAGCGCGGTTATTTGCGTTTTGCGGTCCATAAATAGTTAAACCATTAATAGAAGACATTTTCTCCATCGCATATGCTGCCAATTTATGCTCATGTTCGGTTATATTCTCCAAGCCAATTTCTTCGAGAAAATCAATGGCTGCACCTAAACCGATGGCCCCTGCAATGATTGGTGTTCCAGCTTCAAACTTCCATGGGAGTTCTTTCCAAGTTGACTCATATAATCCGACGAAATCAATCATTTCTCCACCAAATTCAATTGGCTCCATATTTTCTAAAAGTTGTTTCTTTCCATAAAGTACCCCAATTCCTGTTGGACCACACATTTTATGTCCAGAGAATCCAAGGAAATCACAATCCAAATCTTGCACATCGATTTTTACATGTGGAGCTCCTTGTGCAGCATCTACAACGAGCACAGCTCCATTTTTATGAGCAATAGCTGCTATTTCCTTTATTGGATTGATAACCCCTAGAACATTTGAAACATAGGCAATGGAAACTACTTTTGTAGCTGGGGTGATTGTATTTTCAACATCAACAAGGGCAATTGTTCCATCTGCTTGCAGTGGCAAATATTTAAGTGTTGCTCCTGTTTTTTTGGCAACTTGCTGCCAAGGAATAATATTACTATGATGCTCCATCGGGGTAATGACTATTTCATCCCCCTCTTTTACATTTTCCATCGCATAGCTTTGTGCAACTGTATTCAGCGCCGTTGTCGTACCACGAGTAAAAATAATTTCCTCGATGGAAGAAGCAGAGATAAACTTTCTCACCTTTTCCCTTGCTCCTTCATAAGCATCTGTCGCTCTAGTGCCTAAGGTATGAACACCACGATGAACATTGGAATTATATTCTCGATAGTAGTTCTCGATTGTTTCAATTACCTGAACTGGCTTTTGAGAGGTAGCTGCACTATCAAGATAAACCAATGGATGTCCGTTGACTTCTTGGTTTAAAATTGGGAAGTAAGAACGAATATGTTTGCTATCCATTATCTTACTTTCCTTTCAATTACCTCAACTAATTGCTTTTTCACACCTTCAATTGGCAATTGTTCTACCACAGGAGCTAAGAAACCATGAATAACTAATCTTTCTGCTTCATGTTGTGGAATACCACGGCTCATTAAGTAATACAATTGTAAAGGATCTACTCTACCAACTGATGCTGCATGTCCTGCCGTTACATCATCTTCATCAATTAATAGAATTGGGTTCGCATCGCCTCTAGCCTTTTCGCTTAACATTAGAACACGAGATTCTTGCTCCGCGTTTGCTTTCGTTGCACCATGCTCAATTTTACCAATTCCGTTAAAGATGGAAGAAGCTTTATCCTTCATTACACCATGCTTTAAGATATAACCTTCAGAGCTCTTACCATAATGAACTACTTTCGTAGTGAAGTTTTGTTTTTGATCGCCTCGTCCAACTACTACAGACTTCGTATCGCCATATGAGCCATCACCCATCAAGTATGTTGTATTATCAGAAATCGTATTACCGTCATTCATGAAGCCTAATGCCCATTCAATTTTAGCATCACGACCTGCAACACCACGGCGATTTACATACGTAGTAACACCATGCGCTAGATTATCAACAGCACCATATTGAACTTTTGCATTGGCATTGGCAATTACTTCTGTCACAATATTGAATACTGCTTCTTCAGGATCCACAGTAGAAACATAGTTTTCTACATAAACAACAGAGCTATTATCTTCAGCCACTACAATAACATGGTTAAAAAGGTTCGCTTCTTTGTCATCATGTAAGAAAATGGATTGAATTGGTTCTTCCACTACTACGTTCTTAGGAACATATAAGAATACTCCACCATTTAAAAGAGCCGCATGTAAAGCCGTTAATTTATGCTCATCTATCTTTACAGCATCTTTCATAAAGTATTTTTGCAGTAAGTCACTATATTCTCTTGCAGCTGTAAAAATATCAGTGAAAATAACGCCGCTTTCTTTTAATTCATTAGAAACAGCTAAGAAAGTTGGACGGTTATTTCTTTGGATATAAAGTGTTTTATTTTTTTCTAAATCGATTAGTGCTTTTACTTGTTCCGGTAAATCACTTACATCTGAAAAATCTTCACTGCTTACAATATGCTTTTCAAATTGGGTAAAGTTCCAGTTTTTAATATTGGTTTTGTCCGGTCTTGGCATTGGAAGAGCGTCTGCTTGTTGTAAAGCATTTACACGCAGCTCTGTCAGCCAAGAAGGTTCATTCATATCTTTCGAAAAAGAGGAAAGATACTCTTGGTCAAATGGTAATTTAATATCCGTTGTCATTGGTCAATCCTCCTAACAATTACGCTTCTTGTTCAACAGTTTCGTCTTCAATACCAAGCTCTTTTTTAATCCAGTCATATCCTTCTGCTTCTAAGCGTTGAGCAAGCTCAGGTCCACCAGATTTAACAATACGACCTTGCATCATTACATGAACGTAGTCAGGAGTAATGTAGTTTAATAAACGTTGGTAGTGAGTGATAATTAAGCAGCCGAACTCTTCTTTACGCTCTTCACGCATTTTGTTAATTCCTTTTGAAACAACTTTCAATGCATCGATATCCAAACCAGAATCGATTTCATCTAAGATCGCAATTTTTGGATTCAACATCATTAATTGAAGAATTTCATTACGTTTCTTCTCCCCGCCAGAGAAGCCTTCATTTAGGTAACGTTGTGCCATATCTGGATCCATTTCTAGGTAATCCATGTTATCATCCATTTTACGGATAAATTTCATTAAGGAAATTTCATTCCCTTCACCTAAACGGCTGTTTAAAGCAGAACGTAAGAAGTCAGCATTTGTTACACCACTAATTTCACTTGGGTATTGCATAGCTAAAAATAGACCTGCACGCGCGCGCTCATCTACTTCCATTTCTAATACATCTTCGTCATCAAGACTTACATCACCGCTTGTTACTTCATACTTTGGGTGACCCATGATTGCAGAAGATAATGTTGATTTACCCGTTCCGTTTGGCCCCATGATTGCGTGAATTTCTCCACCCTTTATTTCTAAGTTAAGACCTTTAATAATTTCTTTTTCTTCGATTGAAACATGTAAATCATTAATGACTAATTTAGGTTGACTCATATTATATACCTCCATAGTAAAAAGAAGTTTTGTTCACAAAATTGTCGAAACTTCATTATCAATTTATTATCATTCTAATCTTATAACAAATAAAATCTGATAGCAACCTATTGCTTCCCGTTCAATAAGGAAAATTCGCATGAAACAAATAAATACGCTTGATTCCTTATAATTTCGCATGAGTTTGCTTTCTTTAAAATAATTTCTCTCCTTATTACGGTCCCGAACAATTCACTGGCATAAACGATAACGATAGACTCAAAAATATATTCACTTGAATAGTTTCGTTTTAGTATTTATACACGAAATAAATTTAGCCCTAGTACTTATTGGAAGACGATTCCGCTAAATATTATTTGATCATACAAAAATAAAAAATGTTCCTATAAAGACTTCTACACATGCTATATCCATTATTACTAGAATCAACTTAATTCTCAATTGGATATATACTATATGTTTAATCTTTTATAGGAACATCTTCTTACTTATTATTCACTAACTGGTACAACTGCACCTTTATACTCTTTATTAATGAAATCTTGAATTTCTTTAGAATGCAGTACTTCTACTAAAGTTTTAATATCTTCACGCTTTTCGTCTCCTTTACGAACAGTAATGATATTCGCATATGGAGATTCGCTTCCTTCGATTTCAATAGAATCTTTCACAGGGTTTAAGCCAGCATCTAATGCATAGTTGGCATTAATAACAACTGCATCCCCTTCATTATTATTAAAAATTTGTGGAAGTAACGCTGGCTCATAATCTGCTTTTAATTTAACATTTTTCGGATTTTCCGCAATATCTTCAATCTTTGCATTTACTTTATCAATTCCATCTTTAAGCTTAATTAATCCACCTTTTTCTAAAAGAGACAGTACACGGCCATGTTCAGCAACAGAGTTACTAAAAATAATGGTTGCTCCATCCGGAAGCTCATCTAAACTCTTATATTTCTTAGAGAAAACAGCCATCGGCTCAATATGAATTCCACCAGCATTTACAAAATCATAACCATTTTCTTTAATTTGTTGGTTCAAGTATGGAATATGCTGAAAATAGTTTGCGTCAATTTCTTTTGATTCTAAAGCTTTATTTGGCAATACATAATCTTGGAACGTTTTGATCTCTAAATCAATTCCCTTTTCTTTCAAAATTGGTTTTGCTTTTTCCAAAATTTCAGCATGTGGTACATTGGAAGCACCTACTACT
This sequence comes from Niallia sp. M35, assembly GCF_050971705.1. NCBI lineage: Bacteria > Bacillati > Bacillota > Bacilli > Caryophanales > Bacillaceae > Niallia > Niallia sp. M35. The sequence continues at coordinate 278,443 of NZ_JBPCEP010000004.1, read as the reverse complement.
AATTTAGTTGATCCTTTGTCAGTGTTAGAACCGCCGTTTTCCTTGCTATCATCATTAGAGCTGCCGCATGCCGCAAGAACAAATATAAATGTTAATGCAATCAGTAAAGACAATAATTTTTTCATGTGTTTTTCTCCTTATCTTTTGTCTATTTTTTTTGTTATAAAATCACCAATAAATTGGATAATAAAAACAATGATTAAAATAATAACAGTTGAAACAAGCGTCACATCACCATTACCCCGTTGAAATCCTTGTAAATAAGCTAAATTCCCAAGCCCTCCGGCACCAATTATTCCAGCCATTGCGGTTGATCCTACTAGTGCAATGGTAGTTACCGTAATTCCTGAAACAAGTGCTGGCATAGATTCAGGCAAAAGAACTTTAAAGATAATAGTGGTTGGTTTTGCTCCCATTGACTTTGCCGCTTCAATAACACCTTTATCCACTTCTCGAAGACCAATTTCCACAAGTCTTGCATAAAACGGAGCAGCACCTATGATTAAGGAAGGCAACGCCGCTTTCGGTCCAATCATTGTTCCGATTAGCAAAGTCGTTAGCGGGATTAATAGAACTAATAAAATAATAAAAGGAATGGATCGGAAAATATTCACGACTGCACTGATGATTCTATTTAAAAATACATTATTCCACATATTCCCTTTATCTGTTAAAAACAGCGTAATTCCAAGTATAATTCCAAGTATAAAAGTAAAAATAATCGAGAATCCAGTCATAAATAAGGTCTCTTTCGTGGCATTCCACATTATTTCCCAATCTACATTTGGCAATAATCTTTCCATCATCCTTCAATCACCTCCACACTAATTTCTTGCGCATGAAGATATTGAATAGCTTTTTCTATTTCTTGCTTCTCTCCATCTAAATGAATATATAATGTTCCATAGGATCCATGCTGTGTCGGGGAAATTTTCCCTTGAATGATATTCACAGAAACCGCAAAAGTCCGAATGAGATTAGTGATGACAGGCTGTTCAGCACTTTCGCCGACAAATCCCAGCATGACAATGCTGCCTGTTTTATATTGCGCTATTAAGTGTTCAATCGTATCTTTCGCCTCTTCTGGTTCAATTACTTGTTGAACAAACCGTTTCGTAATTTCTTTCTTTGGCTGCTTAAAGACATCAATCACCGGTCCTGTTTCTACTACTTTCCCGTCTTCCATCACTGCCACTCGATGACAAATCTTGCGAATAACGTGCATTTCATGGGTAATCAATACAATTGTTAGACCAAGACGTTTATTAATGTCTACTAATAAATCTAAGATGGCATCTGTTGTTTGTGGATCCAATGCTGAGGTTGCTTCATCACAGAGAAGTACTTTCGGATCACTAGCAAGTGCTCTTGCTATCCCAACCCGCTGTTTCTGCCCACCACTTAATTGAGAAGGATAAGCATCTTCTCGTCCTTCTAATCCAACCAGCTTGATGAGCTCTAATACCTTCTTATCTCTTGCTGATTTTTTTACGCCTGCTATTTCTAAAGGAAAAGCAATATTTTCTTTTACGGTTCTTGACCATAGCAGATTAAAATGTTGAAATATCATACTGATTTCTTGTCTCGCCTTACGAAGTTTACTTCCTTTTATTGTAGAAACTTCATGACCTGCAACCGACACACTTCCAGCAGTAGGAATCTCCAATCCGTTCAACATTCTGATTAATGTACTTTTACCTGCACCACTATATCCGATTATCCCAAATATCTCTCCTGAATCGATGGTTAAATCCACGTGATCAACCGCAGTGACCTTCCCACTTCTTGAGGAGTATATCTTTTTTACTGAGTTTACATTAATCAATGTGTTCACCTACTTCTTTTTTAAAATCACTCTATCGTTCACTATATTAAAATAGCTTTTAACAAAGCATATCATATCATTCCAGATAACAAAAAAACCTTTCTGCAAGAAGAGCAGAAAGGTTTTTATTATGAATAATATCCCTTTCTCTCATCTATCAAAGCCTAACGCTTTGTGTGAATTGGCACCGTTTCAGTATACTGACGGTTGCCGGGTTTCATAGGGCACATCCCTCCACCTCTCTTGATAAGAGTTCATTATTTATATGAAATGTAAAAATCGTTAATATGATAGATGTAATTTACCACTTCCCGAAATGACTGTCAACACCTTTTTTAACATAATTTCTTTTCTGAATTTTCAATTAAAAAAGGAAGATTTTCTGACATAATTAATTCAATGAGAAAACTTGGATTTAAATCGAATTTGGGGCAAATCCCTTCAAAAAAATAACCCGAAATACACTTCACTTTTTGTTAGCAAAGGCGGATTCCAGGTAAACAACAAAACTATTCCCTTCCTTTTATCCAGTGTGGGGAACTGAACGTGAATGGCTTAAGAAAAACACAGATTCAAGTAAGAGGATTTTCCTTAAGGAGCCTTCTAATTGAATAGATCCATTCTTTTTCGCTTCTCTAAGAAGAATCTCGCCTTCCATAACGAGGCTAATACTAGTCATATCCCCCGTTAACCATATATCTGGATTATCCTCCCCCTTCATCCTTCTCCATGAAAAGCGATTGTTATTAAGCTCCATATAATAGGACTCATTTTGACATGTTAACACTAAGGAAAGCGAAGCGTTTCGTAATAATGGTTTTAACGATTCTTTCCGATTCAGCTTTTCTACAAAACATTTCATCCAATCCTGCAAAAGCATCTCCTACTTTCTGCCGAACAATCTTATATTACTTATTCTTGCAGCAGCAGAAAAAAACCTTTTTTAAAAGTAATCTTTATAAAAAAGGCGATTGATGCTTTTAACCATGCTAGCTTTTTAAGGGCAGCATCCGTTTATGGAATTGGCACACTAATATAGCCCTTTCATGAAAATGTCCATGTCCTGCCTATTTTATATAGTTTTGGATAACTTCTACTAAATGAGGGACTGATTCAAAGCGATATACTTTTTCTTTTAACTCCCCCTTTTCCATAATAACTAGACAGGGAACACTTTCTACCTCATATTTTGCTGCTAAACCGGGGGCATAATTTAAATCCATTTTTCCTAAATTCAACTCTGGCTTCATTGTATGCAATACTGTCAACATTTTTGATGCAACCATACACGTACCGCAAAGAGGAGTATACAAGTAAAGAAAGGCAGCGTCTGTATCCTTTACTTGCTTCTCCCATTGATCGAGGTTCCAATCTATCATAATCCATTCATCCTTGTATCTAAATATTTTGCTTCAATCTCAATATCAGCTTGTAATAATAGGGTTGCTAAGTGACATTCAGGAGAGGCAGCAACTTCTTTATATTTGCGATCTATATAAAGGAATTCTGCTTCCGGAAGTTCTCGTTTAAACTGTTTTCTTATCTTATCTCCTGACTTATCAGCATCCACTAAGATATACACATCTTTATCCATTAGCTCGTCTAGTAATTCATCCAGCTTTGAAACTCCAATTGTTCCATTCGTGCAAATAATATCGACTGGTTCACGCACAATCTTCTCTACTTTTTGTTTGTCTGATTTACCTTCCACAATGATTACTTTTTTCATATTGATCACCTAAAGGAGTTATTTCATTTACTTTAACATATTCAAACAGGAAGAGAAAGAAGTAGGTTTTCTGGTATATATCGGTGATAGGAAAGACATATTGCCCTATATATTCTCCTAACAATAAAAAAACCAAACAAGTATACGGAAATTTTTTTTAACATCTCCATATACCTGTTTGGATTTATAAATGGTTGGAATATCTATATCCCATCCTATACTATTCAATTAGCCTTCATTTGTCATTTCTTCATATTGCTCTGCTGACATAAGCTCCTCAATATCTGCTTTATCACTTGGCTCAATAACAACCATCCATGCTTTTTCGTAAGGAGATTCGTTCACAAATTCCGGATTGTCACTAAGCTCTTCGTTAACTTCAACAACTTTTCCGCTGATAGGAGCATATAATTCAGAAACTGTCTTAACAGATTCCACACTTCCAAAAGGTTCATTTGCTGTTACTTCATCGCCTACTTCTGGTAGTTCAACAAATACGATATCGCCTAATTCAGATTGTGCAAAATATGTAATACCTACACGTGCGTTATCTCCTTCAACTTTTACCCATTCATGTTCTTTTGAATATCGCAAATCCTTTGGTACTGCCATTATAACCCCTCCGTATTTATCATTTTTACTCTGTTAAACAGAGTTACTATTAAAAAAAGCAGGTCGCTTAAGCCCAACTTTCTTTAAACATCTCTTCTTTAAAGCCTAATGTTACTTTATTTCCATCTGTAGTTAAAGGGCGTTTAATTAACATGCCATCAGAAGCAAGCAAATCTAATAATTCCTCATCCGACGCTTCCTTTATTTTATCCTTTAATCCAAGATCTCTGTATTTCTGACCTGAAGTATTGAAGAATTTCTTTATTTCAAGGCCACTTTTTTTATACAAATCCTCTAATAACGCACGAGAAGGAGGATTGTCCACAATATGTACTTCTTCATATGACACATGATTTTCATCCAGCCACTTTTTCGCCTTGCGACAAGTTGAGCATTTTGGATACCAATAAAAAGTAACTTTCATTCCATCACCCATAATCTATGTATTTTGAAACATTCAACTAAATATTATCACAATTTGATATAAAGTAAAACTTCAATCAGTGCCCACTTGTGCCAACTGTTATTTCCTTTCTTGCATTTTTCAGCTATTTCTTTAAGTAGGATAGATTACGACAGAATCAAACTAGGTGAATCCCTCATTCGATTGACTAAAAAGAAGGTTCTTCTGATTCGTTTATTTCAGAAGAACCTGTTTGACTATTTATGATTACGCCTTACCCAAGATACTCTCCAGCTGTTAATAAATGTTTGGCAGCCTCTCTTTTCCTTGCAATGATTGGCTTTGGTGTGTATCTAGTATATTTCTTTAATACAGATAGTGCTAATCTTAGTTCATCACCGCTTAGCATATAGGCTAACGTATCTATCGCCTCTGTGATTACTTGCTGAAAAGCCTCTTGGCAATATATTTCGGTATATAATATTTTTTGTTTTTCTTCTTGCTCATTTTTCCCCATTGCCTTTTCCGTTCTTAGAATACAAGAATCCATCGCAAATACCGCATTAAAAATATTTGCTAGATTAACCATTATCTCTTGCTGCTCTTCCAATTTTTCTTTATATTTTTTCAGCATCATTCCAAATAGTAGGTAACTGATTTTTCTAGTATTGGAAAGAAGCATCTTTTCTTGGGATAATAACTTATCATCTGGCTCTTCCGGTAGAAAGGAGAGCATTTCCTTTTCCGTCATTTTTGCTAGTGCCAATAACGGGATTTCTCCTTTGACACTCTTTTTAGCCAAGGTAGGAGGGATTAATAAGCGATTAATCTCATTTGTTCCTTCAAAAATGCGGTTGATACGTGAATCACGATACATTCTAGCGATATCAAAATCTTCCATAAATCCATTGCCACCATGTAGCTGCACACATTCATCTACTACCATATCTAATACTTCCGATGCAAAAATTTTATTTAAGCTACACTCTATAACATATTCATTTATGATTTTCGCCATTATCGTCCATTCTATATCTGCATCTACTTCATCCATTGCTGTAGACAGTAATCCTGCTGTACGATAGACAGTGCTTTCTGCCGCATAAATATAGGAGGCCATTGTTGCATACTTTTCAAGCGTAAGCGGAAAATGAGATAATGGAACAGAAAACTGCACTCGCTTATCCGTGTAAGCAATCGTCTTTTTTAATGCTTCTTTACTAGCACCAATTGCTCCCAGACCAAGCTTATAGCGACCAATATTTAAAATATTTAATGCGATTAAATGACCTTTTCCAATCTCTCCTAACACATTTTCCACTGGTACTTCTACTTGATCAAAACGAACGGCGCAGGTGGAAGAACTCTTGATTCCTAATTTATTTTCTTCTTTCCCTATTGAAATACCTGGAAAGTCTTTTTCTACAATAAATGCAGTAAAATGTTCTGTGTTTACTTTTGCATAGACGATAAAGATATCGGCAATTCCTGAATTGGTAATCCACTGTTTTTCGCCAGTAAGTGAATAGTGTGTCCCTTCCTTATTTAAAACTGCTGTTGTTTTTATACTAAGAGCATCGGATCCCGCTGAAGGCTCCGTTAACGCATAGGAGGCGATTTTTTTACCAACGGCTAAATCCGGTAAATATTTTTCCTTCTGCTTCTTATTACCAAATAAAACAATTGGTAATGAACCAATCCCTATATGAGCCCCATGGGTTACAGAAAATCCGCCTGCAACAGCCATTTTTTCTGAAATAATGGCTGTACTGATTTTATCTAAACCCAAACCGCCATATGGTTCTGGGATATCTGAACTTAACAGACCCAGTTCCCCTGCCTCTTCCATCAGCTGTTTTGTTATTGTAAATTGATGATTTTCCATCTCTGCCAAATGAGGTAGTACTTTTTTCTGAACAAACTCACTTGTCATTTCTGCAATCATCTCATGCTCTTCTGTAAAATCCTCTGGGGTAAAAATTGCGTCTGCGGTGACCTGTTCCGTTAAAAAACTCCCACCCTTTTGCATAGTAATCCTATCCTTCCTTTCTCCACCACTTAATTTTTATGATAAAAATGTTATTCCTTTTTCGTCGTTAATGGTTTTCCTGTTTGCAATAGATAGAGCATTCTTTTTTGCGTCTCCTGCTGTTGTATTAATTGGATAAACGCTTCTCTCTCTAAATTTAATAAATAGTCCTCTTCCACTAATGCACCAAATTCTACACTGCCACCAGTAAGAACTATAGCAAGATTGCTGGCAATCTCGGCATCATATTCGGAGATAAAACCTATTTTTTTGAGCTTATCAACTTCTTGCATTAAGAAGTCATAACCCAATTTACCTGTAACCATAATCTTTTCTTTTTTAGCCGCTTGAAACTTTTCATCCGCTAATTGTAGAACCGCTTTTTTAGCATCTCTTAATAAAAATCGATCATTATTAGTTATCCCATCTCTCTCTGTTAAGAAGCCTAGTTCTTTCGCTTGAACGGCAGAGGTAGCTACCTTAGCAGTCAAAATGGTCTGAAATACTTCTGCAGTAAGCTGCAGCATTTCTTCTGGTAAAAGTTGTTGATTTTCCTTCCATTTATTGCAATATAAGGCTGTTGTTCCTCCACCGCCAGGGATAAGGCCTACCCCTGTTTCTACTAGTCCAAGATACGTTTCTAACGATGCTTGCACCTTATTTGCCGCCAGACAAATTTCTGCTCCTCCTCCTAATGTTCTTTGATAAGGGGCAGCTACAACTGGCTTCTGGCAATATTTTATGCGCTTCATTGCTTGCTGAAAACGGCGGACGGCTATCTGCAGCTCTACATTATCCTCATTTTGAGCTTCTAATAGCATTAAAGCTAAATTAGCCCCAAGACTAAAGTTCTTTTTTTCACTGCCAATAACCAGTCCTTTATATGCTTCTAACTCTACTTTTTCGATCGCCTTATCAATCATCACAAGAATGTCCATTCCAATGCTCATATTGGAGCTGTGTAATTCCAGTAATAATACTCCGTCTCCAATATCCATTAAACTTGCTCCATCATTGGAAAGAAGCACGCCTCTTTGCTTCTTCCATTCTTGTATGCATATTTGGTCCACGCTTTTTGGAATTGGCAGATATTTTCCTTGATGGTAATAATGTTCTACTCCATTAATCACTTTATAAAAAGATTCAAATCCTTGATCCAACATTTCTTTAATCCATCCAGGTATCTCCCGTGAATCTTTTTCCATTCGTTCTACTGTAGCTTTTAGTGCTAGTTCATCCCATAAACGAAACGGCCCATTTCTCCAATTAAATCCAGACTGAACAGCTTGATCTATCTCATAAATAGAATCGGAAATCTCCCCAACCATTTTGGCTGAATATAGTAAAAATGGGGCTATTCCTTTCCAGAGAAATTGTGCTTTTGGATTTTTTTCTTCTAAGAATAGAGGAAGCGATCGATGATCTGCTTTCTTTTTTGTTCCAGTCAAATTTTTGTATGTCCACGTATGATAATCAAGAACTTGCAGCCCTTCTTCCGTTTTTCGGTAAAATCCCTTTTGCACCTTTCTGCCCAACATTTTTTTCTTGAGCATTTCTTCTAATAAAGCAGGAATTTGATACATCTCTATTTCTTCTGTATCATTCATTTTCCCTTGCATATTATGAATTACTTGATAAAAAGTATCTAAACCAACCATATCTAATGTATGAAAGGTGGCACTTTTCGGACGACCAATTAGTGGACCTGTTAATTGATCAACTTCTTCGATTGTTAAATCTTCCTTTATCATTTCTTTCACAATATTTAAAAAAGCAAAGGAGCCAATCCTATTTGCAATGAAGTTAGGAGTATCATTCGCTTTTACTACTACCTTTCCTAATTCTTCTTCCGCAAATTGACTGATGGTTTTTACAACATTTGGGGCGGTAACTTTAGTAGGAATGATTTCAAGTAATTTAATATAACGGGGTGGATTAAAAAAGTGTGTACCTAAAAAATGTGCTTGAAAATCTGGAGAAAGATTTTCTTTCATCTGGTTAATCGATATACCAGAAGTATTGCTACTGATAATAGATCCTTTTTTACGGTATTGATCTATCTTTTTAAAGAGCTCCTTCTTTATTTGCATATCTTCAATAATTGCTTCTACAATCCAATCCGATTCTCTTAATAAGTCAAAATCATCTTCTAGATTCCCAATTGTTAGTTGCGCTAAATTATTTAAAGATGTAAGCGGGCTTGGGGATTCTAACTTCATTCTTTCAATAGCAAGCCTGCCAAATCGATTCCTCACAACCTCATCTTTTAATGTCAGTCCTGCTTCTATTTCTTCGGATAGTAACTTAGTTGGTACAATATCCAGCAGAACCGTAGAAATTCCTGCATTAAGAAATTGTGCTGCAATCGCTGCCCCCATAACTCCAGAACCAATAACCGCAGCTGATTTTATCTCTTTCACCATGCATCCTCCTTGAAAAAATGTATTAAAATTTGATGGAATTCAAATGGCTCTAAAACACACCATTACTCTTTGTACGTCCAAGTGACGTAATTTTTAACAAAAATTGTGGCAAATTATTCGTTTTTTCTCCATGCTGTGTACTCATTAAATAAAAAAAATAGGAAATGCTAGTAAGGAATGAGTAAAGGGAGGTGTATAAATAAATGGCTCGTCTTAAGAAGAACCCTTCTAAAGCAGGAGTTAGTGCGGCAAGTGTAAAAGGCAACGCTGGTCCAACAGTTGAAACAGATGGTGGCGGAAAAGTAAACAGTCAAAATAATCAATATAAAAAGCAATAGTTTAACAGGAGGTAGATTTTGATGCAGCAACAACAAAATAATATGACTCAACCTAACGGGATGATGATGAAACCACCTGTTATGGTAACAGTCAAAGATTCCCTTTACTTAACAGATATGCTTTCTTGGAATTTACTAGCAATGAAAAAAGCGCATTTTTTTGCTCAACATGCCCAAGATCCAACGATTAAATCACAGCTTGAAAAATGTGGACAAATGCATCAGCATCACTATGAAAGAATACTTAGTCACTTAGATGCTAACAGTCAGCCAATGGCACAGCAACAGCAATAGATTGTAACGAAAAAATTAGTGATTGTTTATTCAATTTGCTCATTCTGCTAAAGAGATTGCCAAACCTTTTTAAGTTGACTCTGCCTTTTGTAGAATGAGCACCTATTCTTCTTAAAGGACTTTGAATAAGCAATCATCTTACTAAAACAATGATTTTATGAGGGAGGAAAAAGAAAATGGATCAACAAAAACCAATTCAAAATCCTGAGTCACAGGTTCCAAAAACACCGCAAATGAATGATCGCGATTTTACAAACGACATGCTTTCAACAGAAAAATACATGACGGATGCTTATTCAACAGCTTTAAATGAAGCAAGTAATGAAACATTTTATCAAGATTTATTATCCATTTTTACCGAAACACAAAATATGCAAAGAGAATTGTATGATTTAATGTTTCAAAAAGGATGGTATAAGCTTGAAGCTGCTGAGCAACAAAAAATCCAGCAATCTTATCAACAATTCAAAGGATACAGTAACCAATTTCCATATGGAAACACCACTATTCAGTAAAACCCTCATTTTATCCACCCAAAACGACATCGTTATGGGTGGTATTTTTACGCTTTGTCCAGCTTTCTTTATAGCATATGTTTTATTTTTGATTTTGTTTTCTTATCTCATTCATTTTTTTAATTTCTGATACAATTTGAACAATTGTTTGTTTCCCATCAGGGAATTTAGCATTCCAATGCTTTACTAAGCCTGGCATATTTTTGGACATATAAGTATAGAGCATCCATACTTGCACTTTTTCCTTTAATTCCTCATTTTCTTCTCCAAGAAGTAATTCCGTATAATTACTCAACAAGGAGTCAAATTCCTCTTGAAATTTCTCGTCCAATTTTCTTCTCTCCCTTCTATTTTCATTGACAACATGATGGAATTGTTTTATTATAAGAGTACACCTAATGATAATGATTATCAATATCATTAACTTCCCATAATTAATATTCTTTCCTTTTCTTTCCCCCTCATTTAAAGAATCGAGAAAGAATACACAAAAAGAGGCTGCTTCCCTGTCAGCCTCTTTTTGTCGTTACATAAAAACCGTTATTCATCACTAGAAAACATATATTTTTTATAATGATATCGAATGGAAAAAATCAATCCCATCGAAAGCATATTTCCCATCAAAGAACTACCTCCATAGCTTATAAAAGGAAGTGGTATCCCGGTAATAGGAAGAATCCCTACCGTCATCCCAATATTTTGGAAAACATGGAAACAAAGCATACTAATAATCCCTACACTCATACATGTATAAAAAGTATTTTTTGTTTCTAAGGCCACTTTTGTTATGTGATAAATAAGCAAGAAAAATAAACTAATGATAATACTTGCTCCAATGAAGCCAAATTCCTCGCCGACTACACTAAAAATAAAATCAGTGTGATTTTCTGGAAGCACTACTTCACTTGTGCCAACACCCTTTCCTGTTGTCTGGCCCGAACCAATTGCAAGCAAAGACTGGGTTAAGTGGTAACCCGTTGTACTTTGGTATGTATAGGGATCTAACCAGGAATAAATTCTTCCCATCTGATACTCCTTCACTCCAAAATACATGGTGATCCAATCTGGATGCCAAATAACAAGGTATAGGACAGCTGTTGCAATCACAGCAAAACTAGAAAAAATCGGCGTCAAGATCTTCCACGAAATACCAGATATAAAAATCATCCCCAGCATAATAGCAAGAAAAACTAAGGAGGTTCCCAAATCAGGCTGCTTCATGACAAGAAGAAGCGGAAATGCTGTTACAGCTCCAATTTTAAATAAGAGAAAAAAGTCACTTTGTATCGTCTTTACTATATACTTTTCCTGATGATCTACAATGATTCTCGATAGTGCCAGTACTAAAAATACCTTTACAAACTCAGAAGGCTGCAGAGAAAAACCAGGTAAAGTGAACCAACTTTTTGCACCATTAATTTCTCGGGCAATACTGGGCGGTGCTAATATAAGCAATACCAATAAGAAAAGACCAAAAGCATACAGATACCAGGTCAGTTTCTTCAACTGATCCGAATCTAAACGAATTACTCCAATAATAATACCTATACCAACTACATAATACATAACTTGCTTTAACACATAGGATGAGTTTGCTCCATATATAGCAATAAGGCTAGTTAAACATAGAAGCATTAATATTAGAACAAGTGTATAATCTATTTTCGATGAATTTTTTGGGGACATATTGTCATTGCTCCTTGTTCAGTAAAACTTTTAACAGGTTATCATTCTTCAATTCATAAATAATCATTTTTTACCATTTTATATTTACCCCCAAATGAATAGGGTCACACACACATTTACAATTCTCCATTATATTTGTATTTGCATGAAATAACAACTTTCGACAATCATTTTTATAAAATTATTTATTTTGATTTCTAACTTTAACCAAATTAATAAAAAACTGTTTAAAATGTCATATAACTTACTCTTTTTATTTTCCCCCAAAAAAAGAGAATGATCAAAATAGCTCCACTCCTAGAAAAATATTCTGGGATGTTAACTACTACTTTGACCACTCTCTTATTTAAGCTTCTACATGTATCGTTTTCGTCAACTCCACTAAATCGTCTGCGATTTTAGCTAATGATTTAGTAGAAGAAGTAATTTCTTCCATTGCCGCCAATTGTTCCTGAGAGGCTTCTGACACGTTCATTGAATTTTGACTGTTTTCCTTAGCAATGCCACTAACTTGATCCACCGAACCTGCAACCTCAACTATATTCGTAGAAATATTATGTGCAGCCTCTAAAATACTTTCCATTTGCTGACTCATGGATAACATTGATTCCGAAATTATCGTAAACTTTTCTTTAGTATCGTTGGTAATATTAATGCCGTCTTTTACTTCCTCTGTCACTCGTTTCATTGTTTTAACAGAAGATAGAGTATCTTTTTGAATTTCACTCACTAGAACTGCGATTTGCTTAGCGGACTGATTGGACTGTTCTGCCAATTTCCTTACTTCTTCTGCTACTACTGCAAAGCCTTTTCCTGCTTCACCAGCCCTAGCAGCTTCGATGGCTGCATTTAATGCCAATAAATTTGTCTGATCAGCAATTTCTGTTATAACATTTAAGAATTGACCAATCTCCTGGGAACGCTCTTGCAATAATACAATAGAGTCATTCGATTCTTGCACTGAATTTTGAATTAAACTCATTTGCGTTACAGTATTATCAACAACTGCTTGTCCTTCTTTAGCTTTCAATACAGTATTATGGGTGCTTTTCACCATATCTTCTGTATTCTTCGCAATATCTTTAATTTCATTATTCACAACAGCAACCGAATCAACAATGAAATCCATTCCTTTTGTCTGCTCTTCAGAACCAGCAGCAACACTTTGAATGGCAGCTGAAATCTGCTCTGATACATGGTTTGTTTCTACTGTATTAGCAGTCAGCTTTTCGGCAGAAGCATTTATGTGTTCAGATGTTTCATTCACTTTTTGTACTAAGTTGCGAATAAACTCTTTCATCAAAATAAACGCATCTGTTAGTTGGCCAATTTCATCATTAGAAGTTTTATGAATTTCAATCTCTAATTCGCCTTCTGTAATTTTCTTTATTGAATACAATAATTTCTTAAGAGGAGAAATTATGATTCTTCGTGTAAATAATGCAACAATCACTGTTACAAAAATTAAATTAATGACAGTATTAACAAAAATACTGAATTCTTGTGGGAAGACGCCGGCTTCCAGAATCATCTCATTAAGCTTAAAGGATATCATGGTGCTAAATAATGTAGCAAAAAAGATAATGACAATCATTTTTGTACGTAAACTGCGAAAAATACTTCGTTTCTTCATATGAGTTCCCCTTCTAATTTAATAGTTATATATACCTGTTCTTATATCGCGTAAAACCCTATAAATTATGTAATAAGATCTATATACATAGATATCACAAACAAAAAATAGTTGTTTATACCCATTTTACAAAAAATAGTGTATTTAAGCAATTTTTATCCTTTTCTAAAAAAAAAGGAGTATAGCCAAACGTACGGCTATACCCAAAGTGAGAGGAGGTTATGGGGTTACGGTATAAAGAATATGCTGTGCATTCAGCTTCTAAGAAGGTGATACAAGCTATTCTTTATACTTATTAGATATGCTTTTTTATAAAATCAGTGAGGGCTTATCCCCTTTATCGATAAAAAAGGGCAATCATCCTTTTGCGTTTTTAGCGGTAGTATATTTCATCATTCGGACATATACTACATTATAAAGATTAGCGGAAAGAAGGTTCTAAATGAAAAACACCTTATATGTAAACTCCATCATCCATTGTTGTTTGTTGACTGTCTTTGCGACGACTCTTTTTTATATACTGACTGGTTTATCCGTTTTTACTATTGCCTCCTTGATTTCAGGGGTGTTAGTAGCCTTCATTAGTTTATTAGAAGAAGAGGTCATCCATAAGAAAATCCATGATGAACATTGACTTTATTTTTTTTAAAATAATTTACTCTTTTATGTATAAAAAAAGAAAAAGGGGTCCACAATGATACTACAAAGTGTAATTCCCCCTTTTGTTTAGAGCTGTTTCAGATTAATTCTCGCTTTTGAGATATTCCTGATCAGCTCTTTTTTTTATTGAATTAATTGAAGAAATTGTCGCGTCCTTGCTTCTTTTGGCTCAGAAAAGATTTCATGCGGGCTACCTTTCTCTACAATATAGCCACCATCCATGAAAATCACTTCGTCCGCAACTTCTTTCGCAAATTTCATTTCATGTGTAACGATAATCATCGTCATGCCTTCATTTGCAAGTTGTTTTATTACTTTTAAAACTTCTCCAACAAGCTCTGGATCCAACGCAGATGTTGGTTCATCGAATAACATTACTTCTGGTTCCATCGCAAGCGCTCTGGCAATGCCAACTCGCTGCTGCTGCCCGCCTGACAGTTGAAATGGGTAAAAGTCGATTTTATCCCCCAGTCCTACTTTATTTAGTAAATCTGCCGCTTTCATTCTTGTCTTTTCTTTTGATTGCTTTTTCACCGTGATGGGACCTTCCATCACATTCTCAATGGCAGTTTTATGGGGAAAAAGATTGTAGCTTTGAAAAACCATACCTGTTAATTTCCGAAAATCTGTTATAGCCTTTTTCGTTACTTTCGTCGAGAAATCCAATTGCTTATTTTCTATTGTAATATGACCACTAGTTGGTATTTCTAATATGTTTAAACATCGAAGCATCGTCGTTTTTCCTGATCCTGAAGGACCAATAACAACAATGACTTTCCCTTTTTCCACTTCTAAATTTATGTCCTTTAATACTTGTAAATCGCCAAAATGCTTGGACAACCCTTTAATTGAAATCATGATGCTCGCTCCTTCTTCTATCGATTATTTTAGTCTTCCTGCCTAATAGAAGCTTTTTTATTTACTCAAGTGACGGCCGAATCGATTTTCCAGTCCTTGCTGGATAATAGAAAGAGGGAAACAAATAAGCCAATACAATAGGGCTACCTCTGAATATAGCAATAAGAACTCATAATTCGTACTTGCGATTTCCTGTGCCTTTCGAAACATTTCTGTTACTAGAATTAAGGCTGCTAGAGACGAATCTTTAATTAAACTGATAAATGTATTAGATAATGGTGGAATCGAAACACGTGCAGCCTGTGGCAAAATAATTCTTTTTAAATTTTGAACATAGCTCATCCCAATGGAATAGCCAGCTTCCCATTGCCCATTAGGGATACTTAAAATGGATCCTCTCACAATTTCCGATCCATACGCTCCAACACTTAATGAAAAACCTATAATAGCTGCTACAAAAGGTTCGAGCGTAATACCAACATTGGGCAACCCGTAAAAAATAATGAAAAGCTGTACGAGTAATGGTGTTCCGCGAATGATGGAAACATAGATTCCAGCAATCACTTTAAAAATTTTTATACTGGATAATCTAGCTAAAGCGGTTAATACAGCTAAAATTATCCCAATAATAAAGGATATAATGGATAGTGGTAGCGTATATAAAATAGCCCCCTTCACCAAAGGGAGAAGGGAACTAACTGCTATATCATAATATCGTTGGAATGCTTCTGGGTCAGTAAAAATGCTATTTAAGTACATCTTCTCCGAACCATTTCTCAGATATTGATTTATACGTACCATCATCAACCATTTCTTTAAGTGCTTTATTTACCGCTTCAACTAACGTATCATTTCCTTGTCTAAACATTAAACCACTATGCGCTACATCATCAGCAGTATCGACAATTTTAACTTTTACATCAGGTTTTTGCTTTTTAAAATCTAAGAAAGATAATTTATCATTAACGGTAACATCTACTCGTTTGGCATTAAGAAGTTCAATCGCTTGATTAAACCCATCCACTCCAACTAGCTCTGCGCCATTCGTTTTGGCGATTTCCGCATAATTACTTGTTAATGATTGTGCTGACTTTAATCCCTTCATATCTTTAAAACTCTTCACATCTGAATCTTCTCTTGTGATAAGAACAGCAGCAGAAGAAATATAAGGATCAGAAAATGCATACTTTGCTTTTCTTTCATCATTAATCCCTACTTGGTTTGCAATCATATCAAAGCGCTTTGCATCAAGGCCTGCAAACATGGCATCCCATTGTGTTTCCTTAAATTCTGCTTTCACTCCTAAACGTTTTGCCACTTCTTGTGCAATTTCCACATCAAATCCAGTTAGCTTCCCAGAATTATCATGAAAAGTAAAGGGAGGGTATGTACCTTCCGTACCAACTATTAATGTGCCCTTATCTTTAATTTGTGCCAATAAATCTGCGTTGCTATCAGCTTTTTTATCTGCAGAATCTTTTGATCCCTTATCTGAATTGCTACCACAAGCAGCTAATACAATGGTAAGACTTACTAATAAACTTAACAATATACTAAATTTTCTCATATTATTCCTCCTTATTCCGATAAGACTTGTCAGCAATAGCTATCATAGTATAGGGGATTACCATTTGTCAAAGCATTGATTCTCCTTTTTATTTTCACCAAAAGTTCTGACATTAACCATGTGGATTATATCCATTTGATACCAAAAAAAACAGGGAAACCTCGTTCTTATCCCTCCAGTCAACTTTGTTTTTAAATTACATTTTTTTATTCATTAAGCATTTAATAGTTTCTAGTTAGTAAAGCATTTAAAAGGATATTATAGTGAAATGCTTCCTAAAATATGAGTAATTGTATGAAGTTGATCGTAATTTTTAGAGAGAGAAATTAAACATAGCAAGACGGATCAATAACTACAGTAGTACATTCTCAAACTACTGATAAGATTAGGAATCAAAGTGAAATTCGAAGTCGGAATTATTTGGAGTTTTTTTATGTGATTTCAGTGTGAGGAATTGTCGAGGTTGTGTTAAAGGAATACCTATTAAAATGATTCAAAAGTTAATTCAAGCTTCAATCAGCAATAATAATGCGCTAAACGGAGATAACAATAGCCCCCCAATATATCTAGCTGGGGGGATTAAACAGAAAATGATTGCTCTGTTACTTTATTATGCTATTTAAGCTCCTTAACTGCATTTACAAATTCTTCAGCCTTTGTAGAAGCACTGGCATTTACTGCAAATGGTCCATGTACTTGCACTAAAACTTGACTATTTCCTAGTGTAACGTAGCCATCTTTTTTCGCACCTTCATATTCCTTTTGAAGTGTTTCATTCATGTTCTTTAAATCATACCAATATACCTCAACGCCTACATCTTTATAATTAATTGTATCTGAACCAATACAACATAATTTAGAAGTTTCGCTGTTTTCTTTGATTAAATTTACTTTTTTGAAATATTCCGTTAAATCGTCAAGCGTCATATCTGCAAGTGGCTTCGTTTGTGCATCCTTCCCGTTAGACTCCGAATCTATAGACGCTGGATCACTAACGTTATCTTTAGTAACCTCCTCCGTCGATTTATCTTTTGCAACAGGTGCTTTATCAGTAGTATTACTTCCCGCTTTATTTTGTGAACTGCAGGCTGCAAGTACTAGAATTAAACAAAATACTAGAAACGTTAGGTTAAATTTCTTTTTCCTCTTCATAATCTGCCTCCATATCTCTTAACTTGTAAATTTGTTTGTTACTTTATAAACTCGTTATTAATATCACTAAACTTCTTTACGACTGACTGTAGCTGCATGATATAGAAAGAATGAATATTCTTTATTTTTTCTCAAAATAGCCTCTCTGATTAAGATAGAAGTAATGTTTTCCTCGAAAAGCAGTGCTCCATTGCATTAGCTAAAAAAATTTAGCGTTTCGACTGCTTGAAGGACTTTTACTATCATTCTCTTTGTTCATTCTACTTTGATTATCTTCAATGGGATTAGGAAAACAAAGGATATGAATAATCAAATAATTGATTATTTTCTGCGATCTTTCTTTCATTCCCAACTACACATAATGATTGTTTTCCCAGAAGAGCTTTAAACATTTCACTTAAAGATCTTAAATCATCAATTGTAGTATTTATAACCTCCTGTCTTACTTTTAGTCGTTGTTCATAAGTATTATTTATAAAATAATTTGTTTCTGCCTGTTCTCCCTTTATCCTTGCATTCATCGGGTTATCTAGATCTGCTATTGTGCCGATAATATACCTCTGCAATTCTGATCTTGGTAAATCTAAATCCATTATAAAATCACTTGTTGTATTATAAATATCTACTGTCTCAAGCAAATTGGGGTCGCGATAAGAATAAAAAAATATATTACCATTCATATAGATGTTTATCCCTCCACCATATGCACCACCTAAAACTCGCAAATTTCTCCATAAATAGGTTAAATTCAGTATTTTTGCTAGCACCAGCATCTGCCCGGAAAATTCATAACCCATTTTTTTTAGATTACCGCCCTGTACTACATATAAGATGGAATTACTATTCGTAAATGCTTCCTTGCTGATATCATTATTTATCTGAAATTCAAAAGTCTCTACTTTGTTCCCATCTGGTAAATCGAAGTTTAAAAAGGCATTAGAAAACACTTTCATCGCATCCAAATCACCGGTTAATCCAACAACTAAATTTTTTCGACAAAATAGGTTATTAGCAATTCCCTTCATTTTTTGAATAAATGAGTCATACCTTTGTTCAAAATCCTTTTCCAATTTTACGAGAAATTGATAGAAAGAAATTCCTCTTAAGTGTTCATTGATATAACCTAATGCCGTTAAACTACTATTAACTCGAATAGCCGCAAACATATTACCATTACTATTTAATTGTATTTTCATATTGCTCACTAGATTGCCGATAAGCTCTTTCACTTTTTTCTTATTATCAAATTCGGTTTCAGTTAGAATATGATGAACAAGTTTCAGAGATTTTTCCATATTTTTTTCCATTGTTCTGACTTTAACCGCTACTTTATGAAGGCAGGTATCAACGCTGCTAGAGTACAAATAGTTTTCGAATGAGACTATCCCAATTTTCATTGCAATTTCGCTTGCCAGCGCCTCACTAGTATATTCTGAAGTTCCTAATTTTCCTAACAATTCAGTAAATAATCTATAGTAGGAAATATCATCTTTTCCATTTATTGCATCGAAATAGAGATTATAGTAAACTACTTTTTTTGTATAAATATCATGGAATAAAACCTTAGAACCGTTGCATTCTATTTCCTGCAAAGGCAGATCAGCTGGTTTTGGGTCAATGTCTGACAACAGCAGAGTAGGCAATGTCTCTTTTGCTTCATCACTATCAGATATAGATTGAAATTTATTCAGTTCAGCATTCTCTTGAATTAAGGCTTGTAAATCTGCTTCTTTCATACCATCTTTAATCCTCTTCAATTTTACTTGTTCCTGTAAATATTCTATATTAGAAAGTTGCTTTGACGGCTTGCATACTACGATAGCAGATTGCTTCCCATTTAATAAGTAATTTTCAATAAACCTTTCAAAATATGGCTCGCTCAATGCAGATTTTACTGTTTCCAAACTATCTTCATATTGGAAGGCTTTAATAAGTGGTTTACCTGCAGCCCAATTGGATGCGGCGTTAATGCCATGAAATAACCCTTCTGGAAAGGTACCATAGTCTGCTTCTCTTAACTCAAATTCAGTTGATAGTATAGCAGCTTCGATTAACTTTTTATCTATCCCCTTCTCCACTAATTCTCGCAAAGTATCCTGGACAATCTTGATAAACATGTCTTTGTTTTCGGCATCCCCATTACTGCAGCAAATAGCAAAAAGCGGATATTTAAGGGAAGAATCAACTAAACCAAAGGCATCCTTTCCTAGTTTTTCTTCCAGTAATTTTTTTCTTAAAATTGCTGAATTTCCTTCCAGCAAAATTTTATTTAAAACATTTAGAGTGATACCCAAATTTTCATCAGCTTTTTCCTCCACCTTACACGCAAAAGCTAAGAAGGTATTTTCTTCTTCTATCTCCTTTTCAGAAATCGGATACTCGCTAGTAAATTCTTTCCGTTCTCCTTCGAAGATCTTATCAAGTGCTAAAGGCTTATTCTCTTTCCTTTCAAATTGACCAAGCACTTCATTCAGCTGCTGTAGTCTCTCTTCAATGTCCATAGCCCCATAAAGATAAAGAAGACTATTGGAAGGATGATAATAATCTCGATGAGCTTCCAAAAGCTTTTCATAAGTTAAGTTTGTAATCTCCTTCGGATCTCCGCCAGAAAAATTGGCATGAGGAAAAGAAGGATATAAAGCTTTAAATAAGGTGTGTATAAAACGTTGCTGTGGTGAAGATAAGGTACCTTTCATTTCGTTATAAACAATTCCTTTGTATATAAGCTCATTCGTTTCCTCACTATAAGCTAAATGCCATCCCTCTTGAAGGAAAATTTCCTTTTGTTCATGTAACTTCGGAAAAAAAACCGCATCTAAAAATACATCCATCATATTCGAAAAATCTTTCTTATTTACACTTGCAAGAGAAAACAGTGTTTTATCAGGATAAGTAGAAGCATTTAAATATGTTTTCATCGATCCTTTCATCAATTCAACTATAGGTTCTTTAACTGGATATTTCTTCGAACCACTAAGTACACAATGCTCCAAAATATGAAAAACACCTGTATCATCCATTGCTGGTGTACGGAAACCAATCGAAAATCCCTGATGCTCATCATCATTATTTACCCATATTACCTTTGCGCCAGTTCCTACATGCGTCATTATATAGACATTTCCGTTAATTTCTTGTATATATTCTTTCTGTTCTATACGAAAACCGTTATATTCCTCCAATGTTAGCCCTCCAGTTGTTATAAAGTCTAATTTCCATACGTCCACTTGTATCTAGAATTCACTTGTTCTTAAATAATAAAGTTATTCCACCTGCAATAATCCATAGTTCTTATTAAGTCTTTTTTTTTCTAAAATTCTTTATCTATCAAACTATCCACTTCACTTATGCAAATCAACAAAGCCTTTATAATAGGCATTTTTCTCACACAAATCATTATGTGTTCCCTCTGCTACAACATGGCCGTTATCAATAATGACAATGTTATCTGCACCTTGAACGGATTGTAAGTTATGTGCTATCTTAATAATCGTCTTCCCATCCATTAAATTAGCTAGCGCTTCATTGATGTATCGTTCAGATTTTGTATCTAAATTGCTAGTTGCCTCGTCTAAAAGTAAATAATCAGGGTTGAGAATGAGAGCTCTTGCAATAGCAATCCTCTGCTTTTGACCACCCGACAGCCTGCTTCCTGCTTCCCCAACATCTGTATCAAAACCACTTGGACAGCTTTGAATAAATTCATAGGCATTTGCAAGTGTTGCAGCTCTGATCAGTTCCTTCTCGGATACTTCTCTTCTAGCTCCATAAAGGATATTGTCCCTAATAGTACCAGATAGAATAGGACTACTTTGTGAAACATACACCATTGTCCTTCTCCATTCATCTAGATGGATATCTTTTACGTCCTGCGAGCCGAACATAATTGATCCTGCTGTCGGTTCATAATATCTGGTAATGAGATTGAATATGGTTGATTTTCCAGCACCATTCCCACCTAAAATGGCAGTTACCTTTCCTTTTGGAACAGTAAAGCTTACATCATGTAAGATTTGGTGCTCATTATAGCCGAAGGCCACATTTTTAAAAATAATATCTTCTTCGCTTGGTCCAATTGCGATTTTTCTCTTGACCTGTTCTTCCTCTGCTTCCATGAGATTTGCAATGTTTGCAGTGGCGCCTTGTGCTCCCTTAATTGTCTGAAATTGCGACAATAGTTCATATAAGCCTGGCAGCATAATCATTGATAGATTGTTAAAAGTAACTAAATCACTCGTTTTAAACGTCCCATTCCTAACATAATAGGCTCCTACTGCAAAAATAATAATCATAGAGAATGTAGTTATTAGGTTCCCAACTACTGCTTGAATTCCCCCCATAAAGGTTTTATATAGATCTGCCCTATACCTCGTTTTTATTGCTTCAATTCCATCATTCAGCTCCTCATCCTCTGTAGCTTGAGCTTTTATATGCTTCATATTAATAAGATGTTCTGAAAAGTAATCTGTCATTACACCATAGGTATGAAAGATCTTATATTGGATATTAAATTGAAGACGACCGATAAGCCAAAATATGAAAAATACCAAAGGAATCATTAATGCATACGTAAATGTAAGGGTTGGATTTAATGAATACATACCGACTAAAGCTCCGAGAAAACTATATAGAGAAGCAAAAATACGAGTTACGATACTTGTTGCATCACTTGCAGTAGCTGCATCGTTCGTTATTCTTGAAACCAAGCCGCCCTGCTTTTTCTCGTTAACCACCTTCATCGTTGTTTTTAGAATTTTGTTTAAAAGAACAAATCTTAAACTACGATTTACTTTTTCATTTCCAAAAAGTTCTGCTCCACTTTGAACCATTCTCGCCAAAATAGTGGCAATTGTCAGTCCGACAAAAACATAAATTGCATTATCTTCAAAAAATTTGCCTATTTGTATTTTAGTTTGAATTGGAGCTAGTTTTAAAGCTATCCATGTTAGGGATAATCCCGATAAAAATGATAAAATATATAAAATCCATGGTATTTTTATTTTTGCAAATATCTTCAAAAATGGTTTCCACTTCATTTTTAACGTTGTTTTAGAACTACTCATCATCTCACTCCTCTCCATGCTTCTCCATCATTGCGCGATAATAGGCATTTGCTTCTATCAATTCTTCATGCGTACCGAAAGCAGAAACTCTTCCACTTTCTAAAACTATTATTTCATCAGCAACTTGCAAGGACTTTGAATCATGAGTGACCATGATGACAGTTCTCCCCTTCATTAAATTTTTCAGTCCAGTTAAAACCTGGTCTGCTGTATTAGCATCCAAATTTGCAGTTGCTTCATCCAGCAAAAGATATTTCGGGTCTTTCAAAATAGCTCTCGCAATTGCAAGCCGTTGTTTTTGCCCTCCCGAAAGATTATTCCCCATAGTTCCTACCTCAGTATCCAAGCCACTCTCTAACTTTTCAATAAATTCATAGGCATTTCCGAGTTTTGCGGCTTGAATAATTTCCTCCTCCCTTATTTCACGTTTGATTCCATAAAGAAGGTTTTCTCTTATCGTACCGGACATGATCCCACTATCTTGGGAAACATATGCAATGGATTGACGATAATGTTTGAGAGAAAAGCTATTAATATTTTGGTTTCCTAGTGTTATCTCACCCTCTAAAGGAGCATAAAACCTATCTATAAGATTTAAAATGGTTGTTTTTCCACAACCGCTTAAACCAACTAATGCCGTTATATTTCCTGCTTTAAAATTGCATGAAATATCTTTTAAGACTTGCTGTTCTCCAAAATTGAAGGAAACATTATGAAGCATAATATCTCCCTGAAGCAGATCATCATCTTTTCCTGTATAATATTCTTCTTCTGCTTGCTCTAAAAGTCTGCTGATTCTATCTGTGGCTCCTTGTGCTGTTTTAATCTGCGTCCAAATTCCTGCTTTCGAATTAATAATAGTCGTTAAATTTCCCACATAGAGAAAATACGCTGTCCACATTGTCGTAGTAATCTCACCATTATTCAAAAGGGTTATCCCAATTACTACAATCAACACTGTCTGTCCCAATGTGACAAGGGAAAGTGCTGGAGTAAAAAGTATGCCAATCATCCCATTGGATATACTCGCCTTATATAATTGATCAATTGCAGCTTTTCCCCGCTCATTTTCTTTGTTTTCTTTAGCAAAAGATTTAATCAGCGGTACATTTGACACTAATTCAGCTAGCACTTGGGTTAGTCTGGATACTCTATACTGCTCTTTTCTTTTTGTTTTAAATTGTAATCTTCCAAAAACGATGCTAATTATAATTAGAATTGGTATAACTACTAATATCGAATACATCAATTTAATGTCATAATTGGCAAGCTGTTTTGCCGTTTCATAGGTGAGATAAAGTGTTGTAATTTCTCCAATCAACGTCTGCATAACTAAACTGCTTATTATTCCTGTATCAGTTGTAATACGGCTTACCATCTCTCTTGGTTTACTTTTATCAAAAAACTCGACTGGAAGGCACAACATTTTTTTCCAAAGCATTTTTCTTAGATTCATATCAATTTTGGCCTCAGCAATTCCTTGTGCTATACTAGACAGCTGCCCAATCAAGCTTGAAAGAATCGTCGCGGACACTAACGACGTAACAAGGGTAACACTAACATTGCCGTTAAATAATTCTGCAGTATATGAGGGCACCATAATGCCAATTTTTACTGCAAACATCATGATAAGGATATAGGCAAGTATCCATACATACGGAAGGTGTGATTTCCAGATTAGCTTTATAAACCTTTTCCAAATTCCTTTATCTAAATTCCCCGGCTTTTCTCCAGTAACTATAGCCATCTTTTTATTCGTCTTTAAAGGTACTGACACTCGATTATCCCCCCAACTTTACCAAAAAAGCATTTTAGAAGATGAATTAAAAATTATTTTTTTACAGTTTCATTCCTTGCTGTAAGGAGTGGCCAAAGATCAAAGAAATAACTCCATTTTCTTCTAATTTTTCCAGTGATTATTGATTAAAAAGACATCTGCACTTCAAAAGAGATTCTCTAATAATATTTTTACTCTGTTTTAATTTACCGCCTTCTACTCCTAAACCCGTTATAACTTTTCCAACATTACTTCATGACGAAGGTAATAGCTACTGCAAAGCTATTCGTCGATTCCTTTAGATACTTCCTCCTCCTTGTAAATTACTACCTCTTTATTAATATATCAATGCAATAATTGTGCCAAATTTTATAATAAACAAAAAATTCTCAATATTACACCTTGATGATTATATGTATTTAATATTACCTATGTGTTTTTTAAGTAAATTTTGTAAAGCTATAAAAAATTCAGCTGTCACTTTCTCAACCATGAAAGAAGTGATTATCAATTATGAGAAATACTGAAATTAGAAGCTTTAATAATGAATACATATTCCGAATTAAGCGGTGGTTTTATTGCTTATTCTTAAAATAAAACACCCAAAAAGTTAGACTTTCTTCTCTAACATTTTGGGTGCAGTATATCACTGTATAAATAACTCGAATAATTGATTAAAAACTTATTCAAGTTGGGATTTTCGAATATTTACAAGCGCAGCGACCACATGAACTGCTAAAATAACTCGTACTCCTATATCTATTAACAACTAAACAATACAACTTTAGTAGTAGTATTTTGAGATTTTTTCTTTTATTTCTTCCTCTCTCAATACTCCTATATGACGTTCTACCTCTTCCCCATCTTTCATGAAGACGATAGTAGGTACTGCCATAATGCCAAATTTCTCACTCATTTCTTTTTCATCAGTAATATTAACTTTAACAGTATTAATAAAAGGTAAATCTTTATCCACTTCCTCTAAAATCACTGCTAAAATCTTACATGGATTACATGTATCTGAATAAAAATCAACTAACGCAAATCCCTCACTAGTTAATTGATCAAAATTGTTATTATTTCCTTTTCTGATTGCCATAATCGTCCCTCCATTTTCACTTTTATTTTACTAATAATTTATTTTGTTCAAAAGCTTCTTTAAAAAAGCCAGCTATCTTTTCATGTGCATAAGCTGAATAGGAATAGGTTAAATAGTTGAAATATGGGAATAACTTCTTTGATTCACTTAAAGAATAGTTTTTATAATATTCGCTGCTTTCAAATGATGATTCATAGGTAGATTCATTGAAAGTTACATTATCATCTTGTGCAATCGACAACCCTATTAGCGCTCTTTTAAGGTAATTTGGGTATCTATTATTTTTATATTCTACCTCAAATGCTGCCAATGAGGGCTCGCCAATTCTTTGCCCAATTTCCATCTCCGTCATTTCCTCTAAAACTTTCCCTTCTTCTTGACTAAGAAAAGTCATCTTAGAAACATCGCCTTCAAATAGTCGATTGATGTCCTCTTTGCTAATTTCGAACTCTGAAATTTCCATTACCCTATCGATAACTTTTTCAGCTACTTCAGACACCTGCTGACTTACGATTGTGTCAAATAAATAATCTTTGTAATCTTCTACAGTTAAAACGCCGTCAATATTCTCTTCTCTGATTAATTCATCTGTTAACTCTGGTATTTTTTTTCTTTCAATCTTCGTTACTATTGTTTCAATAATATCTCCGTTTAATTTAATTAACTCCATCTGATTAGGAATCATATTGACAATTTGCTCTTCAAACGAGCTATTAAATAAATTGGACCCTACTACCACTGGGAGACTTTTCTTATTGAATTTTTCAGTAGCACTTGCCAAATTTAACGTAACTAGATCTCCTTTTTTTACATAATCAGCTACTTCTTCATATTCTGAATACTTATTAACTACTTTAGATAAAGATTGGATAATTTTGTTCTTTACCTCAAGTGCTTGTGTAGGTAAATCAAATATTTCAATTGTTCTGAAATCTTCAACTTTAATTATTTTTGATCTAAACAAAAATCAACACATCCTTATAAGTTTTTCGAAGGTTTCAATCTATTAGTAAGAATGAAACTATCGTAAAATGATAAATTCACTTTATTTCGAATCATCAAAACAAAAATCATATTTATCTAGTTTTCTGTATAATGTCGCAAGGGAAATTTGTAATTCCTCTGCCACTTTCCCTTTATCTTTCTTATAATCTTCTAAAACAAAATAACTTTGTAGTATCTTTTTCTCATATTGAGCAATCATTTGTTCCAAACTTAATCGCACATTTTGCATACCAGCTGTTTCTTGAAGATAATCTGGTAAATCATGAAAACCAATGATATCCGATTCGGCCATATTGACCATATATTCTATGGCATTTTCCAATTGTCTTATATTCCCTGGCCATTCATATTGAAGGAACCATTTCTCTAAATTAGGATCGAGCTTCATTTGTTCCTTGTTTAAAAGCTGACAATGTTTCCGAATAAAATATTTACAAAATAGAGTAATGTCTGATTGTCTCTCACGGAGTGGCATCGTATATAATGGAATAACATTCAAACGGTAATACAAATCTTCTCTGAATCTTCCTTCTTGTAGCATGCCTTCCAAATTTCGATGTGTTGCTGCAATGACTCTTACATCTATTGGTATTGAGGACTTTCCACCAATACGTTCAATTTTTCTTTCTTGTAAGACACGTAATAACTTTGGCTGTAAAGAAATTGGCATATCCCCTATTTCATCTAAGAATATTGTCCCCTTGTCCGCCAGTTCAAACTTTCCCTTTTTTCCTTCTTTTTTCGAACCTGTAAAGGAGCCTCCTTCATAACCAAACAATTCACTTTCAAGCAAGGTTTCTGGAATTGCAGCACAATTTATTGCTATAAATTGATGATTCTTCCTATAGCTTTCATTATGAATGGCACGTGCTATTAATTCCTTTCCAGTACCGCTCTCTCCTCTGATTAATACAGTGGAAAGGCTGTTACTTACTTTCTTAGCTTTTTGAATTAGATTCTTTAGGCCTGTTTCATTACCAATAATACTTCTAAAGTTAACTTCATCACTATTTATTAGTCTATTATGATAAGGTGCTTGTAGCATATTTAATTTTGTTGCCAGTTCCTTGCTGAAATCGATTAATTCGCACATGTAATTTTCAAGATTCAATCTTATTTTTTCTTTGTGTTCATTTGAAAAACCTATAATGCTAATAACTCCTATCACACTATCTTGATCTTTTATGGGATAGGCAATCGCTCCATATCCAACACATTCATTATTATATTTGCAATTTTTACAGCCAAGTTCACTAATCTTTGAATCATAAATAACATAAGGCTCTAGATTATTCAAAACTCTTTGAACTACTACATTATTTCTTCCATCACCAAAACTATTTTGATAGCGCCCTGTTCCGCTTATTATTTCGCCATTTTCATCATGCACCACTACATCAAATTTCAGAGATTCAGAGAATTTCTGTACCATTTCGTCAAATCCCATTTCGTGTCTGACTTCATACTCAACGTTCTTTACAATATTTATTAAATGCGAAAGTCTTTCTAATTTCACCTTTTCACACCCCTTTAGTATTTAACTACTTGTAAAATACTATATCTGTGATAGTGCTTGGTGTAAATCAGAAATTATATCTTCTGTCTCCTCTAAACCAGTAGATAATCGAATTAAGCCGTCAGTAATATTACATTTTAATTTCTCCATCTGCGGCATAGAAGCATGAGTCATAGAGGCTGGATGTTGAACAAGTGTTTCAGGATCACCTAAACTAAAAGAAATTAGTGCCAATTGCAAAGAATCAATAAATTTCTTTGCCGCACAATATCCCCCTTTCACTTCAAACGATAACATTCCCCCCATATCTTTCATTTGCGCTTTAGCAAGTGCATGTTGTGGATGTGAAGTTAATCCAGGATAATATACTTTTTCAATAGAAGGATGAGTTTCCAGGAATTTTGCAATCATCATTGCACTTTGGCAATGCTGCTTCATTCTTACGCCTAGTGTTTTCAAACCTCTATCAATAAGAAAGGAGTCCCAGGAATTCAATACTTGACCTAAATCTCCAACTATATTTTGATGAATAAATTGGATGGACTCTAAATCTCCAATTATAAAACCTGCAATTACATCTCCATGGCCATTCAAATACTTAGTAGCACTATGAACAACCAAATCTGCTCCCATTTTCAAAGGCTGTTGTAAATAGGGAGTCATAAAAGTATTATCAATAATGACTTTAATATTATATGAGTGTGCGAGATCAGCTAATTCACGAATATTTAAGATTGTGAGACAAGGGTTTGATGGTGTTTCGATAAATAAAACTTTTGTGTTAATCTTTATTGCCTGCTCGACTTCTCGTAAATTAGTACAGTCAACAAAATCTGTTTCTATACCAAATCTTGGAGCCAAAGTTCTTAGAAACTTATAACTTCCTCCATAAACATCTTTCGTGCAAATTACATGGTCCCCACATTGAAGAAATGCTAATAAGGTGCTTGATATCGCCGCCATCCCACTACTAACCCCAAGAGCCGCCTCCCCCCTTTCCAAAGAGGCAATTTTTTTTTGGAGATTATTTGTTGTTGGATTTCCATATCTTCCGTAATAGGTTCCTTTAATTTCACCTGAAACAGTTGCTATTGCAGTTTCTGTATCAGGAAAGGAATACCCAACAGCAGGAATAATCTTCGTTACAATAGGACCTGTTTTCTTATGATCTGGCTGACCGTGAATTAAGGTTGTGCAATCTTTCCAATTCATATATTAATCTCCTTTCATTAATTATCCTTGCAATATCCGTGCCAATATTTTTAAATTTTTATTTTTTTAAATTCCCAGTAGAACTAGATATTTCATTGGCAGTTTTATTACTCTTTCTCATGCTTGAAAAGCACTTATGTCAACCATGAGAAAAATGATATCAACTAAGACAAATTTCTTTTGGATCAGATAACAACGAAAATGCTGCATCGATTATTTTTGAGAGGAACTATAAAGAAGAAAGTAAATTTGTCTTTGTAGTTGGTGCACATTTATTTTGGATATCCTCATGCTTTTTCTGTTGTTTCATATGCGAAAAAGACACCAACAAAGCAAAGTTGGCCAATGAACAGGCACTCAAAAGATTTTAGGAAAAGATGAAACGGAAGAAAAAACTAAACAATCATATAAAATGTTTTGTTCTCTCCCTATTAACAATAAGAAGCAAATTCAACACTTGCATTTAAAACACATTAAGCCATGGTTTCATTAAAAATAATGTAACTGCTATTGTACTTAAATAGAATATTAAAATAATAAAACAAAATAATATTACTCTTGAAAATTTTAATTATTTCAGTTATATTGATAGAAATATTTATACGGAATAGGCCGATTAACCAATATACTAGAAAATTAAATTATAAAATTTCCAATCCGATTACGGTGATATTTATTTATAAGAAATTCAAAATTTAAAAGCAATTTCTCTTTTCAAGAGCATTTTTTTGAAAACAAAAGTCAGATTATTCAATATTTTTTAACGGTTACAGATAAGTGATAAAAATTTTTTTGAATAGGTGAAAACTATGCAAATAGGATTTGATTTATCCCAATCTCAAACATTGAAACTTAAATTAACACCTGAACTTAAACAAGCAATTGACATATTGCAGTACTCATCACAGGAGTTAGTTGATTTTATTCAATTGAAGACTATTGAGAATCCCATCTTAGAAATATCAGAAAGTTCAATTGAAAATATATTCAACTGTCATCACACCCCTTCCAATTATTCTTACAACAAAGATACAGAATATGATCCTTTTGATTTTTATTCAGATACAAGAATCTCATTAGAGGAATATTTAATCGAACAAATTATGTTATTAAAAAATTTATCCCCTCTTCAAATAAAAATATTCAAATTTCTTATTGGAAATTTGAATACAGATGGCTACTTAGAAATCAATTCAGCTGATGCCTCTTATTATTTATCTGTAAGCGAAAATGAAGTAAATAGGATAATTAACCTTTTACAAACACTTGAACCTATTGGTGTGGGGGCAAGAAATCTGATGGACTGCTTATTAATTCAAATGAGAGCAAATAAACAAAACCAATCACTAGCTTATTCTATTGTAGAAAATCACTTAGAAGATTTAGCTGCCAAACGCTATCCTAAGTTGGCCAAGATACTACATGTCAGCGTAAATGAAATTCAAAACGCCGCAGATTACATAGCTACTCTTGACCCAAAACCGTGTAGACAATTTTTTGAATGTAAAAATCTCACACAATATGTTATACCTGACATAATTATTGAAAATGTTAATGGCAAATTAATTATTAAAATCAACGATACATTCTTACCTACTGTATCAATCAACGAGTATTATAAAAATAGTTTAAATAATCATGAGTCCAGTGAGTATCTAAAGAAGAAATATCAAGATGCTATGCTCTTGCTTAACAGTCTTACCCATAGAAAACAAACCCTTTTCCAAGTCAGCAATGCCATTATCGAAATACAAAATGAGTTCTTTCAATTTGGGTTAGGTCGCTTGAGGCCTATGAAATTGAAAGATATCGCAGAGAAAACTGGTTTTCATGAATCAACAATCAGTAGAGTGACAAGTAATAAATTTATTAAAACTAACCACGGACTATATTTATTAAAAAACTTATTTACAACAGGCATTGATGGTTTAAACAGCGAATCAGAATCATCCTTTGACATTAAGAAAAAAATGGAAAAACTCATTAGAGAAGAAAATAAACAAAAACCTTTTTCAGATCAGCAAATAGTTAGATTACTAGAGAACGAAGGGATCCTCCTCGCTCGTCGTACTGTTACAAAGTATCGCGTTGAAATGGGAATTCCAAGTTCATCTAAACGAAAAAGATATTAGTTTTTTTCTTTTGCTTAAAAGACTGCATTCTTTTGAGCTCCTTTATATAAATATAAGAAGTGAATCTAAAGAAAGAGCCTTTTTAGTGAGGATTCATCACTTTTTTGCCAACATACAGCTCCTTGCTAATAAATCCTTTATTGATTGAGACTTCACAACTAGGATTGAGTTTTCTTTCATATTTTTTCTGCTTAAAGTCGTTTTACCAAAGTGTTGTATCTTAGAAATAAGTGCAAAAAAAGAGTGCTGCCTCTTCTCAGCACTCTTACAACTATCCGGTCCCATTAAACATTCACTTACATTAGAAAATGATAATAAATAATAATGGATTAAGCTACTGCTATTTGAAAAACGAGTGGGTATTGATGTAATTTCCCTTCATAGACTTTTTGCATTTTGTATTCATCTAATAAATCATAAGGGGTCATTAAACATGGAGGCTTATTAAAAAATAGAACACCACTGTCATGCAAAATCGATGCAACAAATTGCGAACAAAAATAAGCATTTTTACGATTATATGGGATTTTTAGTAAAATAAATAAAAGCCCAAGTAAATTGTATCGATAATTGCTTTGTTCTTTCTCCATCTGCTCAATTTTATTCTTCATTTTTTCATATTGTGTTTGCGTCACAGAAATGGAATAAATAATACACCTACTGTTTCGAAAAAAACTATGCTGCACATTTTCCTTCACAAATCCCCCGATAAATGGATTGCTTGGCTTTCTTCTTCCAAAACTATAAACTTCATTTAATTGCGGATCAAAAGAAATAGATGCATGATTATGGGGCTTTCTTGTAAAAAATTTAATACAACGTGTAAATAAAGTGCCTGTATCCGTTAAAATAATATATACATTTCTTTCAGTCACACAAACACCCCTCCTTCACATTATAATTTTCTTATCGAAATAGCTGCTTCCTTTGTAAACACTTTTAAGCAAAAGTTATAATCTTTAAGACTCCTCTTTGATATCATATAGAGTTAACCGCCGACTGGAAACAAACTCTTGTATTATTTTTATCTACGTCTTTAGACTTAAAAAAGTTACATAAAAAGCATACTTACTTAGAAAGATAATAATTCTCTATAAGTAAGTGTGCCTTATTTAAAAAATCATGCTTTCTTTGCCAGTTTTCAACTCTAGCACAGTATCTGTGTAACCACAATTTCCCTATACTTCGTTCTCATTGAGTAATGGTGATTCAGCTCTTCCCATAATCATTTGGTAATCTGGAAGAATCGGCAAGGAACCAACCTTTGTTGCTACTATTGCCCCCAACCTATTGGCTTGATCTATATAAGACTCCATCTCTTTTTTACAAGCTGGAAATCCCTTTTCATAAATACAAGCAAGAATCGTTGCCATAAACGCATCGCCTGAACCATTCGTATCTATTGCCTTTATCACCTTTCCAGCCATTTGGACTTTTTCCTCGTATAATTGTCCAATTGCCCCTTTCTCACCCAAAGTAATTAACTTGAAAGGTATTTGGAACTTCTCCAAATTTGCTAAGCCTTTCTCTACCGATTGAATCTCTAATAAAAAGAGAAGTTCTTCTTTTGACATTTTTAGGATATCTACAAAAGACAAAAATTCCATGATCACTTGTCTACATTCCTCTTCATTATTCCATCTTTTAATCCGAATATTTGCATCAAAAGCAATGATTAAGCCTTTTTCCTTTGCGATTTCAATCGCCTTCTTTGTTGCTACTCTTGCACTTGGATGAAAGAGTGTCCCAGAACCAAAATAAAAGATCGATTTATTTTCAAAAGATGATTCCTTAAGATCTGATTCTAATACCACTTCATTCGGCGTTTCATTTTCATATTTATGAAACTCTCTCTCTCCAGATGCATCTAAATGAACATATACTTTCGATATTTGCTTGGTTGGTGTACGAACGCTGTCTTTAAGATTTATTTTTTCTTTTAACATTTCCTTTTCGACAAATTGGCTATCTTCTCCACTTCCTAGTTTCGTAAGATAAAAACTGGGAATAGCAAATCTACTGATATGTACTGCAACATTCACAGAAGCTCCCCCTAAACTTCTTTCAAAACAATTATTATCACTCGATTGTGAAACATAATCGATAAACGCATCGCCAAGAGACAGGATTCCTTTTCGTTCCATTTCGTGATTCTTCCTCTCTATCTTTTTCTATCTTTCTAGTATATCTTCTTTTATTTCTTTCGCTAATATTAATTAATGAAACTTCTGTATTTCTTTCTACGTTATACTTTATGTATTTTTTCATCAAAAAAATGGAATTTACAACTAAGTCTAATTTTATATTCAATATATCATTCAGCTTTTGCTAAAATTTTGATATGATAGATAGGCGTATGTTTTCGAGTAAGAATATAATTTGGGAATGAATGGATAAAATAGGAGTGAAAAAATGTTGGATAATTTATGGGATTTAATAGTTGCCTTTATTTTGGGCATAGTAGAAGGTTTGACGGAATTTGCACCTGTATCATCAACTGGACATATGATACTAGTCGATGATTTATGGTTAAAGTCAGGGGAAATTTTTTCACCTGAAGTAGCTAATACCTTTAAAGTTGTTATTCAATTAGGATCGATTTTGGCAGTAGTAATCATCTTTAAAGATCGTTTCTTAAATATTCTTGGTTTGAAAAAAACAATTAATGGTGAAAAAGTAGTCGGACATAAATTAAGCTTAGTACAAGTTATTATTGGGTTAATTCCAGCTGCTGTTTTAGGACTTCTTTTTAATGATTACATAGATGAACATCTATTTAATTTTAAAACGGTTATATATGCTTTAATTGTGGGTGCAATCCTAATGATTATCGCAGACTTTACGCAAAAGAAGAAGAAACCAACCACGACTTCGTTGGATCAAATTACAAATAAGCAAGCATTTTTTATTGGTTTATTTCAATGTATCGCCCTATGGC
The DNA here is from genome assembly GCF_050971705.1 of Niallia sp. M35. Taxonomy (NCBI): domain Bacteria; kingdom Bacillati; phylum Bacillota; class Bacilli; order Caryophanales; family Bacillaceae; genus Niallia; species Niallia sp. M35. Next base: position 243,977 of record NZ_JBPCEP010000004.1, on the reverse strand, counting down.
CAGGCTTTTCAAGATCTGGATCAACGATATCTGGCGGTGTACTGATGGGGCTAAGCCACCGGGTAGCAGCTGACTTTACCTTTATCATGGCAGTACCGATTATGGCTGGTGCAAGCTTTATCTCTTTACTAAAAAATTGGGAATACATCACATCTGCTGCTCTCCCATTCTTTATCGTTGGATTTATCAGTGCGTTTATTTTCGCATTAATTTCTATACGATTCTTCTTAAAGCTAATCGATCGAATTAAATTAACACCATTTGCGATTTATCGTATTGTGCTTGCTATCATTATCATTGTTGTGTTTATTTAATAATATTTATAAACAAAAAGTCATCTCCTCTGAGATGACTTTTTGTTTATGTCCACCTATTTTTCTTTATAGATTCTTTTCGTTGTTTTTCACTCTTCACTTCTAATATATCTAACAAGAATATAAAAATCGGAATGCCTACAATTAATCCCCATACTCCAAAGAAGTGTTCGGAAAATATTAAAACAATAAATGTGAAAAAAACTGGTAAATCGGTCTTAGAAGACATTAATTTAGGATTTAATATATATGCTTCAAGCGCATGAATTACCACAATTAAGATAACAATTGAAATGACATGTGATATTCCTCCGACCGTGTAACCGATAATACATAATGGGATAGAGGAAATAATAACCCCGGCAACTGGTATTAGACCTAGTAAGAAAATCATAATACCTAATCCAAATAATTGAGGAAAGCCTAAGAAATACAAAGCAGTGGTCGTTAACACACAATTAATAAGAGCGATTATAAATTGTGCTTCTATTACTTTTCCAAAGGTTGCCACAAATTTCTTACAGAAATATTTACATTCAAAATAAATGGATGCTATTTTACTTGTATGAAAACGAGTAGCAAACACCCGTAATCTTTCTTTTTCCAACAAAAAGAATAGGCTTAATACTATCGCCATAAACACTTGAAGCAGATTTCCCCATATATTTGTAAAATACTTAAATATAAAGGTAAAGCCCTGATGTAAATAGGTCGTTACACTAAGATTATTTATTGTATTAACTATAAAATTCAAGACTGCATTGTCATGTGGCTGCATATAAAAGTCTGTGATTTGGATAACCAAAATCGAGATTTGCTGGATGACAACAGGTAAATAGGTGGAAATCCCATATATGAGCAAAAATAACACAGTAAAATATAGCAAAATAACTGCAATCGTTCGTTTTATCGCAAATTTGCTTGTAAAAAACTGAACAAGTCGATCCATTAAGTAAGAAAATATAAAAGTAAATAAAATGAGATTTACCATACTACGTACAAAGTAAAGGATCAAACCAATTAAAAACAAAATTAAAAATCTTTTTACTGCTTTTTTTTGAAAAAAATGAAGCAACATCTCCATGCATAAGACTCCTGACGATTTAAAATACCTAACTACAATAAAATTTCCTTTCTTTATCCTTTATTATTAATCCAAAAATGAAAAATAACAAGAAAAAATGTTTGTTTTTTCACAGATTAATTTCAATTCCATTATCTAAAGAAAAATTTCCATTTAATCCATTCTGCTTTATCCAATTTCCAATTGCAACAAAATCACAGTCCATATGAAAAGAAAGGCTTTAAGGTTATCCCCCTAAATGCCTTCCTCTTGCTTATTAATCCTTTACTCGTTTAAATGGCCACCAGTTTGCTTCTCCAAAATTCTTTACAAGAACAGGTATAAGCAATGGCAAGATGATAAATGCATATAGGAATAATCCAACTAATACAATGCTCGCTATCTGTAATAAAGATAACATTCCTGATGGCATCATCGCTGCAAATGTTCCCCCTAAGATGATAGCCGCAGAAATGATGACTGTTCCCATCTTCTTCATTGCTTCTAACATCGCATCTTTTATCGTTAAATTCTTATATTCATTAAATCGATCCATAAGGAAAATACTATAATCCACACCTAAAGCTACTAAAATAACAAATCCAAAGAATGGTACTGCCCAACTGATCCCAGAATAACCAAGCAGATTCACGTAGATTGCCTCATTTATTCCAAGTGTTGTATAGAATGTTAAAATTAACGATCCAATAATATAAGCTGGCATAATGATAGACCGGAATAAAAAGATTAAAACAATCGAAATCCCAATCATCATCCAAATAACAGTATTTGTGTAATCGCCATTGGACATAGTGCGAAGATCTGCGTTGGTACTAGTAATACCAGAAACAGCAACTTCCGCATTTTCAAGCTTAGTTCCCTTTGTTACTTGATCAACCCTATCTTTTATCCTATCAATTTGATCAATTGCTTCATTTGAATATGGATTGTCGGAGAATACAACATCAAATGTCATGATTTTGCGATTTGGGGATAGGTACGTATCTAAAGCCCCTTTAAATTCATCACTCGCTAATACTTCATCTGGAATGTAGAAACTGTTTGTTTCGTTTTTAGATAATCCAGATAAATAATCCGTAGCAGAACCTAAGCCATCTGATACTTGATCTAATCCTTCAGCACTTTGTGATAATCCATCCGTTAATTGGCCAATCTGACCACCTATATTATTAAAGCCATCTAGTAATTGCTTTTGCCCATCATTAATACTACTTAATCCATTCGTTAATTTAGGCATATTGTTCACGATCTGCCCTTGACCATCTGCTAATTGGTCTAATCCCTTTTGCTGTTGGTCAATGCCATCTAGTAATTGCTGCAGTCCAGTCGAAATATTTGCTTGATTTTTTAATATTTCTGTATAGCCTGCATTCGCTTTACTTATGCCTGTTTGTAATTTAGCTAACTCTGAATTTAATTGATCGATACCAGCACTAATTACGGGTAATTGTTGTTGTGCTCCTAAAAATCCTGCTTTAATTCCTTTATATGCTGGGTTATCAGCTATTCCAGCATAAGTTCCTTCTAAGGAACCAAATGATTCTTTTGGGACCTTATTTAGGCCTTGTGCTAATTGCTCTAAACCTGAACTGATTTTTTGATATTCCCCTAGAATAGCGGATAGACCCTTCTCTGCCTCTTTATATCCAGCTTGTAATTTATTATGCTCATTCAACAGTGCTTCTGCCCCTGTTTTTGCCTGTTGTAATCCTGACTTTATTTGATCAGAACCAGCAGACCCTTGGCGAATGCCTTGTTCAATTTTTTCTAAATTAGTTTGAATTTCTCCCAAACCAGATTTCACATCATTTGTGCCTTTAATGAGCCCATTAATCCCATCTGCTGCATCATTCAACTGTGGTCCTGACTTTTGCAGTTCATCTCCGGCACTGTGAAGCCCCTTACTTATTTGATCAATTCCTTCTTTTCCTTGGCCCAAACCTTCTTCCAAGGATTTCGCTTGATTAGAAATATAAAGATCTTCAATGGAGTCTCCCATTGGTCTCGTTACAGACCGAACTTTATCGACTAAATCTACTTTAGCTAATTCATTTGTAATCGTATCTGCTAAAGATAAATACTCTATTGTATCTAATTCGTCATCATTTTTTAAAATAACCGTTGTTGTCATGGACTCTCCTGGTCCAAAGCTGTCCGCAATTGCATTAAATGCTTTTATCGAAGAATAATCATCCCCAATTTCTTCTAAAGAATTAAAAGAAATATCACCATCATAAGTAACAAGGAATGGAACACAAATACATGCTACAACCAATAAAGATAGCAGCGGTCTTTTTATAGAGAAATTACCTGCTATTTCCCAAATTTTGCTGTCTCCATGCTCTGCCGACCCTTTAGATGGCCAAAATAATTTCTTCCCTAATAACAGCATAAAAATTGGTACAACCGTAAATAAGGCGATGAGTAAAATAGCTACCCCTACTGCTACGGCTGAGGCAGATTGGTAAAGCACAAATTTAGAAAATCCTATCGCGGCAAAACCAATCATTACTGCAACACCGCTAAAAAAGACCGTTCTTCCTGCATTTTTGTATGTTTCTACTATCGATTCCCAAATACTTTCCCGATGTATCATTTCCTCTTTAAACCTACTTAATAGTAGAATACAATAATCCGTCCCTATTCCAAAGAGAACAGCAACCAAGAAAATTTGAGTATACGTAGAAAGTGGGAAATTAAATTTATCTACTAGAATAGATACAATAGATTGGGACGCTAAGTATGTAAGTCCTACTGTAATTAAAGGAATAAATGGCGCAACTACCGATCTAAAAACAATTAACAATACAGCCAGAATGAAGACAACCGTGATTCCTTCTGTCTTCTTTAATCCCTCTTGAGAACTATTTACTAAATCCTGATCAATCATCCAGTTGCTGGTATAATAGTGATCCACATCATATTTTTCAATTGTTTTATATAATGCGTTGCTAACCTCTTCCGCTTCTCTATCGTTCCAACTAATAGTCAATGATGTGAGGATGGTTTTTCCATCATCTGAAACCAATTGGTCCTTTAATTCCTCCTTTTCAAACGAGGAAAGTATATCTGTAATTCCTAACTTTTTCTTATTGGCTTCTAATGCATCCACTGCTTTTTTCGCTTCCGCAATATCTTTTTCCGTCAACTTCTTATCATTATGAAAAACTAATGCCACTGTTGACTGTTCTCCTGCATTTTTCTGATTCTGAATCTCATCAAGAATTTTTCCAGCTTCAGAAGAAGAATACTCATCAGGAATGGTAATCTGCCCTTTTTCCTTCACTAAATCTCCCATATTTGGAGCTATTATAAATAAGCCGACTATAGCGATAATCCACGCTCCAAGGATAAACCATTTTCCTTTTAAAATAGCATTCAACTTTATTCCCCTCCAGCTTCTATTCTTTATTTCTCTTCAATTAATCTATCTAGCTTGGCATACGTGTCTATAAAGTTTTGAATTTCAGCTTGATCAAATTGTGAAATAACAGACACAATCACACTTTGAATTTTTTTCTCCATCTCGCCAAATATCACTTTTCCTGCTGGAGTTAAAGTTAAATAAATCACACGCCTATCCTTTTCATCTCTTGTTCTCTCAACCCATCCCTTTTCAACTAAGCGGTTAATGATCGGAGTAATGGCACTTTTTTTCACCCCAAATACAATCGCAAGCTCTGTAGATGTACATACTTCCACATTGTTGATATGGCGCATTGTAAAATGCTGTTCTGTTGTTAGAACATCTCCTATTTCTTGTCTAATTAACTGATCAAATTTACGATTAACAGAAAAATTTATACTTACATATCGATCAATAATCTGATTTATCTCTGCTCGATTAATAATATTCACCCCACATCTATTTAGTTAAAGGGTTTAACTATTAAACATTTTAACTTTATTTTTATTTTTATGTCAATACAAAATTTTCATGCCAAAAAAGAAATAACAATAGCACTAAGAATGCAATACTTCCTCCATTAATTGATTATGCTATAATAAGTAAAAAATTAATGGAGAATAAGAATATGTTTACAAATATCTCAATGAAAAATACACTTATGGAAAGTCTAGGAATCAATATTGTTGAAGTAAAAAATGGGGTATGCATTGCGACGATGCCAGTAGATGAACGAACAAAACAACCTTTCGGCTATCTACACGGCGGAGCTTCCGTAGCTTTAGCAGAAACTGCTGCAAGCATTGGGGCAGCTAGTCTAATTGATCCCAAAAAACAAGCGGTGTTTGGCCAAGAAATAAACGCAAACCATATTCGCTCGGTAAAAGAAGGTCTTGTAACCGCAACTGCTACAGTTATTCATCAAGGAAAATCCAGTATGGTTTACGAAATTAAATTAGCGAATGATAAAAAGGAATTAATATGCATCTCACGGTGTACGCTGGCAGTAATTTCTTTAGAGAAATAGGTTGTTTTAAGGAATTGGGAGGTGAAATTTCATTTTAGTTGATATTTGTGGGCGGTTGGCTGATTCCTCCCTCCCTTTGGCTGATATTTCGGGAGTTTGGCTGATTCTCTCTTCCTTTTGGCTGATATTTCGGGAGTTTGGCTGATATTTCGGCACTTTGGCTGATTCCTCCCTCCTTTTGACTGATATTTCGGGAGTTTGGCTGATTCCCCACTCCCTTTGGCTGATATTTCGGCTCTTTGGCTGATTCTCTCTTCCTTTTGGCTGATATTTCGGCTCTTTGGCTGATTCTCTCTTCCTTTTGGCTGATATTTCGGCTCTTTGGCTGATTCCTCCCTCTCTTTGGCTGATATTTCGGCTCTTTGGCTGATTCCTCCCTCTCTTTGGCTGATATTTCGGCTCTTTGGCTGATTCTCTCTTCCTTTTGGCTGATATTTCGGGAGTTTGGCTGATTCTCTCTTCCTTTTGGCTGATATTTCGGCTCTTTGGCTGATTCCTCCCTCTCTTTGGCTGATATTTCGGGAGTTTGGCTGATTCTCTCTTCCTTTTGGCTGATATTTCGGCTCTTTGGCTGATTCCTCCCTCTCTTTGGCTGATATTTCAGGAGTTTGGCTGATTCCTCCCTCCTTTTGGCTGATATTTCGGCTCTTTGGCTGATTCTCTCTTCCTTTTGGCTGATATTTCGGCTCTTTGGCTGATTCCTCCCTCCTTTTGGCTGATATTTCGGCACTTTGGCTGATTCTCTCTTCCTTTTGGCTGATTCCCCACTCACTTTGGCTGATTCTCTCTTCCTTTTGGCTGATATTTCGGCTCTTTGGCTGATTCCTCCCTCCTTTTGGCTGATATTTCGGCTCTTTGGCTGATTCTCTCTTCCTTTTGGCTGATTCCCCACTCACTTTGGCTGATTCCTCCCTCTCTTTGGCTGATTTCTTCAATTTTCTCCCCCCATTCAGCACTTATTTTTCCAATCAACACAAAAAGTGCACGTAAAAATCAGCAAATTGATTTTTACGTGCACTTTTCTCTTATCTATATCTTATTTACAAGTATACAATCTTGCTTCATACGGTTTCAATGAAATAGAAGTAGTTGGCTCATGTTCTTCAACTGGGTAATTTGCTAACAGTAGATTTTCATGCTCCAATTCGACGACACGATTTTCAAACACTGCCTCTTCTGCTGATAAATTAGAAATGATCACCATCTTCTTATCATCTAGGGTCCGAGTATAAGCAAAAACCTGTTTATTCTCTTCATCCACTAAATCAAAAGTTCCATATGTTAAAATTGGACCTGATTTTTTCAACTCTATCATCTTCTTATAAAAATGATAGATAGAATCTGGATCTTGCTTTTGACTTTCCACATTGATATCTAAATAGTTTGGATTCATTCCCATCCAAGGTGTATGATCAGAAAAACCAGCATATTCATCACTTGACCATTGCATTGGAGTTCTGGAATTATCACGGCTAGTAGACCAAATAATCTCCATTACTTCCTTATGACTAAATCCTTCTTCCCGTTTCAATTTATACAGGTTTTTCGTTGCCACGTCATCATATTCCTCTATCGTAGGAAATTGAACATTTGTCATTCCTATTTCTTGCCCTTGATAAATGAATGGAGTTCCTTGCATAAAGAAATACATCATTCCTAACGCCTTGGCACTTTCTTTCCAATATTCCTTATCGTTTCCCCATGTAGAAACAGATCTTGCTTTGTCATGGTTTTCAATAAACAAAGCATTCCATCCCTTGTTTTCTAAACCCTTTTGCCATTTATTTAAAACCTGTTTCAATTCCATAACATCGACGCCATAATTTTTTTCGTTATCCCATAAATCTAAATGTTCAAATTGGAAAACCATATTAAATTTCCCTTTTGTTTCTCCCACCCATAGCTCTGCTTCTTCCACCTTTACACCATTGGCTTCTCCGACCGTCATAATATCATATTTAGCAAATGTCTCATTCTTTAACTCTTCTAAAAATGGTTGAATTCCTTCTACATTCATATGCTTATCAAAAGATGGGACATAGTCTAAGCCTAGTGGATTATCCATATCTTTTAATCCTTCTTCTTTTTTAATATGACTGATGGCGTCAATTCGGAAACCGTCAATACCTTTGTCAAGCCACCAATTAATCATATTGTATAGAGCTTTTCTTACTTCTTCATTTTCCCAATTTAAATCTGGCTGTTTTGTTGAAAAAATATGCATAAAATATTGTCCAGTTGCCTCATCCAGTTTCCAAGCAGAGCCTCCAAATATACTTTCCCAGTTGTTCGGCTCCTTCCCATCTACTCCATCTCTCCAAATATACCAGTCTCTTTTCGGATTATTTAAGGAAGACCGAGATTCTACAAACCATTCATGCTCATCACTTGTATGATTAATTACTAAATCAATAATTAACTTCATGTCACGTTGATGTACTTCATATAGAAGCAAGTCAAAATCATCCATTGTTCCAAACTCATCCATAATATCTTGATAATCACTAATATCATAGCCATTATCATCATTTGGCGATTTATACATTGGACAAATCCAAATACAATCAATCCCAAGTTCTTTTAAATAATCTAATTTAGTTATAATTCCCTTTAAATCCCCTATTCCATCTCCATTTGAATCCATGAAACTTCTAGGATAAATCTGATAAGCTACTGCCTCTTTCCACCACTTTTGAGTCACTATAATTTCTCCCTTTCTACATCTAATTTCTGTTTTATTACCACATTAAAGGTTGTTTTATTCCGCTACTCGACAACAAGAGTTTCTTTCCACCATTTTCGCAGGTACGGTAATTCGCTTAGTTACAGCATTAGGATATTTAATATCATCTAGTAAGCATTTGGTTGCTTCAACACCAAGCTGAAAAATATTAATATCGACACTTGTTAAGGAAGGCTTCATATACTTACCAGTTGAAATATTATTAAATGCGACAATGGATAAATCTTCTGGAATAGATATGGAAAGTTCCTCTGCATAGCTAATTAATTCAATCGCAATAAAATCATCTGAGACAACAAACGCTGTCGGTCGACTCTCCAAATTCAAAATCTCCATAAGCTTCTCTTTTGTTCGATCCACTAATTCCTTATCATAAATAATTAATTCTTTTTGATAAGCAATTCCATTTTCCTTTAATGCTTGCTTAAAACCTTTCAAACGATCAATCGTAAAAACCATTTCCATATTGGCTCCAATAAAGGCAATTTTCTGGTGACCTAATTGAATTAAGTACTCGGTAATTTGTTTCGTAATAAACACATTATCATTATCCACAAATGTAATTCTTTCAGCATTTTGATAGGGTCTCCCAATAACAGTAAATGGAAATTTATTTAGTAAAAGATAATCCATAATTTTGTCATTCATTTTACTATATAATAGAATAATGCCATCTACCCTTTTTCCCTGTACCATCTCGATTACTTCCTGCAATATTTCCTCTTCTGATGCCCCAGTTGTTAAATAAATGCCAAACTGACTTTTTCTTGCTTCCAAGCTGATACCTCTTAAAACTTCTGGAAAAAATGGATTTTCTAGCACTCTCTCTGTCGAGTGTGGCATGACAATTCCGATTGTTTTCGTACTCTTAACTACTAAGCTTCTTGCTTGAAGGTTCGGATGATATCCTAATTCCTCCATTGCTTCCCGTACTTTGCGCTTCGTTTCATCACTTATTTTCGGATGATTCGCCAGTACCCTTGAAACAGTGGATGGAGAAACATTTGCTAATTTACCAACATCTTTAATGGTTACTGCCATACTTTCCCCTCCGTTATTTTCAGCACTACAATGGTAAACGCTATCATTTTATATTAAAAAAATTGTTTTATCATTCACCTTTTGTGCAAACGATTGCACTAACATATGTAGAATATACCATAGGAAGAGCTTTATATCAATAAAAAATATTTAGATGACAGGATTTATATTCCCTTTTTTTACAGTATAGGCACAGAGAATCACTCTCTGTGCCTATGTTGTCACATATATTCTCATTCATTATTGACTCTCTAGAAAAAAATCAGTCAATTTATTATCCTAACATTATTTGTCTATCGATTCTAATTCCTTTATCATCGGAGGATTTTCAAGTACCGTATCCATATAATTTCGTCCCCAGCTATACATAGCATCTAAAATGGGCATAAGCGATTTCCCTTCATCTGTTAAGGAATATTCTACTTTTGGAGGGACAACTGGATAGACAACTCGTTTTACTATATAGTCATTTTCTAACTCACGCAATTGGTTGACAAGCATACGCTGTGTAATTCCGGGAATTAAAGCTTTTAGTTCACCAAATCGCTTTGTTCCTTCTTTACCCAAATGCCAAAGGATTAGCATTTTCCATTTTCCGCCTATTATGCTTAAGGTTAGTTCTTTCTCACAATTAAATTCTTTGCCTGCCATTCGTTCCATCATCATTCCTCTTTCCTTAAATGATACTTAGTATACTTTTAGACACTATATAAAAAAAAAGTGCGTACTTACTTAAATGGATTATAAAACGTATAATAACGGTTGTACAGAAATTAGACATATTTCAGTCTTCTTTGTGCAAGATAAAACGAAAAAAAGAAAAGGAGCTAATCAAAATGAAATTACAATTAGCATTAGATTTAGTTAATATACCACAAGCAATCGAGGTTGTTTCTCAGGTTGAACAATATGTTGATATCGTTGAGATTGGTACACCTGTAGTAATAAATGAAGGTCTTCACGCTGTTAAGCAATTAAAAGAAGCTTTTCCTAATTTGTCTGTATTAGCGGACTTGAAAATTATGGATGCAGCTGGTTATGAAGTAAGCCAAGCGGTTAATGCTGGTGCTGACCTTGTCACTATTTTAGCTGTGGCTGAAGACGAATCCATTAAAGGTGCTGTTGCTGAAGCGAAAAAGCTTGGTAAAGAAATTCTTGTCGATATGATCGCTGTTAAAGATATTAAAACACGCGCACAACAACTTGATGAGTTTGGTGTTGATTACATTTGTGTTCATACTGGATATGACTTACAAGCAGTTGGTAAAAACTCTTTTGAAGATTTAAAAGCAATTAAGAGTGTTGTCAAAAATGCTAAAACTGCAGTTGCAGGTGGCATTAAACTAGAAACATTGCCAGAAGTGATTGCTGCTCAACCAGATTTAGTTATAGTTGGCGGAGGAATTACTAGCCAAGAGAACTTAAGTGAAGCTGCATCTAAATTTAAAGAACTAATTGCTCAAGGATAAGTAAATGAAAACAAGCGATTATCTTGACCAAGTCATTCAAGAATTAACGGAGGCAGGAGCACTTATTGCAAATGAGGACTTAGAAAAGCTTGTCGAACGTATTCTTCAATCAAAAAAAGTTTTCGTTTATGGAGCTGGCCGTTCTGGGTTTATGCTTAAATCATTTGCGATGCGAATGATGCACATGGGAATTGATGCTTACGTTGTTGGAGAAACGGTTACTGCTACTTATGAAAAGGATGATCTTCTCATTGTAGGAACCGGTTCTGGTGAAACAAAAAGTATTATAACCATCGTAGAAAAAGCAAAAAGTATTGGTGGAAATATTACAGCCCTAACTATTTCTCCTGATTCTACTATTGGGAAGCTGGTTGATCAAGTTATTAAAATGCCTGGTTCACCAAAAGATCGAGGAAATAATGAAGCGAAAAGTATTCAGCCAATGGGTTCCTTATTCGAACAGTTACTCCTTATCGTCTTGGATAGTGTAATTTTAAAATACATGGAAATAAAAGAATTAGATTCCAGTAAAATGTATGGGAAGCATGCTAATTTAGAATAGATTTTTCCTAAAAAAGAAAAGGATAGATAAAGCATCCTTCATATGCTAAATCTATCCTTTTTCTTTTACTAATCAGAACCTCCACCACAGCTTGAACAGGAGCTATCAGAGGAGCAAGAGCTGTCTGATGAACAGAATACCGATCCAGTTCCACAGCTTGTGCAGCTTGCGGAACTATCACTACTCATTTTCATATAACTGGAAAATTCTGCGTAATGAAAATAAGATACAGATAAATAAGGAACAAGCATGGAATTGAATTTTTGTTCCCTTTTACTTTTTTTCATTTTGTCATAGATGGTACTTTTTTGATAATCTCTAACCTTCTTTACCGATTTTTTCATAGCGGTAATCAGCGCATAAATAGTAGTATGATATTTCGTATCCGTTTTAAAATATCGATTAAATAATTCGTCTTCAGATAAGTTTTTAAAGTCTTCGATAATAGTTGGATGAACAGGATATCGAAAAAATCCCTTATATAAATAGATATTCTCTTTTCTTATAAGAAAAAGTTCTGCATAAACCCAATCAAAAAATCCTCGTAAATCAGGATTAGATTTCCCTTTTACATTAGGACTGTGATGGAGAGTTGAGCCTAAGTATTTATGGGAGAAATCCTTATATTCTCGGGTAAACATGAGCATCTGATGCCATAATTCATCAACTTTCACACTAAACATAGGAGATTCTTTTAAAAGAGAGGTTAAAACAAAATATCGTTTTAAATCAAGTAAGCGCCATTCATACTCATTTTCTCTTAACTTGTTCTCTCTCCTTACTCGTTCTTCTACATTTTCCATATAACTTCTAGTAAGAGATTGTTCTAGGTCATCACTTAGTTTTTTTAATCCTTTAATTGGCTGAATCTCTAATACTTTAGGAGATGCGCCAAATTTAAAGGTGAGTCTTGTGCGCAAAAATAGAATAATCCAAATCATAATAACGGTAAGTAGAAGCAGCCATGCCATCTCATCTCTCCCCTTCCAATTAACGGCATTATCTAATTTATAAAGATTAAATTAGAGATTAATAATACGAACTTTATTATGTAAAGTTCCGCCTTTACATTTTTTTAATATTTTATTAATATTAAAACATTTAACTAGAAGCTTATAAAAAATACACCACTAATGGCTAAGTGGTGTACGCATAAAATAATATGTGTAAATTCTTAATTCCCTTGTTATGGGAATTAAGAATTGGTATAATCACTCTATTCTTTTAGCATAAATAATATAGCGCTGCGGTGCATTGCCAACAAAGCGAAATGGATAGCATGTTGTCAGGATAAGTTCTTCTTGTGTATCATCTAGTGTAATAATTGATTGATCATCGGCCTCGACTATTTTAGTGGCAGTGATTTGATAAGAGAATTCTCCATATGGTAAAACAATTTTAAGCTCGTCGCCTATTTCTAATTCTCCTGCTCTCCTAAAGACCGTATCACGATGGCCCGATAAGACGATTTGTCCATTTTCATCTGGATAGAAGCTGCCTTTATAATGTCCAACCCCTTTTTCCAAATCATCTGGATCTGTTCCTTCTACAATTGGTAATTCCCCATCAATTTTGTCGATCTTTAATAGTCCAACAGCATCTCCAATAGATGGGACAAAACGTTTACTTTCTTTATCCACCCACTTTTCATTCCCTTTGTTAATGGCTGCCTTAGCTTCGGATAAAGAATTCTTAGTTTGCGCTTTCGTATCCATAATATTCCAAACGCCATATCCAATAAAAAGTACTCCACCTAATATAAGCAGGAGGGATAACCATCTAGTCCACTTCATATCATCCTATGCCTTTCTTTTATAGTTTATTAAAACAACTATTTCTTATTACGAACAATACTATTGCTACTTTGATTAAATTGTAAGCTATTGTTACAGTATCTGGCAATAGCTTTCCTTCTCTACTATTGTATAAATGGTAATTACTTATACTAAAGATAACTTAATCATGTGAAATTTATATTAGTCAATTGTAAATTTATCAATTGAAATAGAGAATTTCGTAATCTATTAATGTCTATTAAAAAAAGGACCACATGTAAATGAACGATGTGATCCAATACTATCTTTATTTAGAAACAGCTATCGCTTCTGCTATATTTGCAGCGTGATCTCCTACTCTTTCTAGATTGCTAATGATATCGACAAAAACAATTCCTGCATCCCCACTACATTTTCGTTCATTCAAGCGACTGATATGCTTTTTTCGATATCTTTTCTCCATTTTATCAATCTCTTCTTCATTCGTAATAGCTTTTTTAGCAAGCTCCTTATCATTTGCAAAAAAGCTTTCATATGAAGTTTTTAGCGTTTCCACTGTAAAATCATACATTTCTTCTAATTCTACTTTTGCATCTGCTGAAAATTCTACTTTTTTATTGATTTTATACTCTACAAGCTCTACGATATTTTCCATATGATCCCCGATTCTTTCAATATCTCTAATAGAATCAACTAAAATAGAAAATTCTTCACTTTCATGAGGTGTAAGAGCTTTAGATGAAAGTTCGACTAAATATTTGGTAATTTCTTTATCTAAATTATTTATCCCTTGTTCGTATTGCAGTGCTTTTTCTTTATATTTCTTTTCTCCAGTCTGCAAATATTTAAATGTTTCTTCTAAACCTTTTATCGAGAATTCCTTCATTCTCTCTAGCTCTTCCTTTGCTTGTCCTAAAGCAATCGAAGGAGAATGCTCAATAAATGTTGTATTTAAGTGCTGAGGCTTCGTAATAATTGCTCCATCGTCTCCAGGAATTAACTTTGTCACAAGCCAAGCTAGTGCAAAGATAAAAGGAAATTGAATAATTGTATTGGATACATTGAATATCCCATGCGCAAAGGCAATTGTCATTGGTTCATTTAATCCAAGAACACCCTGTAAATACGAAATAAAATGCGTAAATGGCACCAAAATTATTACAAATATCACTGTCCCAATAATGTTAAAGAGTACATGCACCATCGCCGCTCTTTTTGCAGCTACAGAAGCACCAATGGCAGCAAGAATTGCTGTAATTGTTGTTCCGATATTATCTCCAAATAATACTGGTAAAGAGGCTTTCAGCGATATAGCATCGGTTGCAAATAACTCTTGTAAAATTCCAATAGTGGCACTAGAACTTTGAACAATTAATGTTAAGACTGTTCCAACTACTACTCCTAAAATTGGATTGTTACTCATATTTACTGTTAATTCATGAAATGCTTCTAAAGAACGTAACGGCTTCATGCCTGTACTCATTAATTCTAATCCATAAAACAATGCTCCAAAACCAAATACAACTTGTCCTAATGAAGTAATTTTTGTATTTTTAAAGAAGAATAAAAGAACAGCACCCGCTGCAATAATTGGTAAGGCATATGCTCCAATATCAATTCCAATAATAAAAGCCGTAACCGTCGTACCTATATTTGCCCCCATAATAACCCCAATGGCTTGGCGTAAGGTCATGAAGCCAGCACTTACTAATCCTACCGTTATGGCTGTTGTTCCTGAGCTGGACTGAATTAAGACCGTTACAAAAATCCCAGCCAATACTCCCATAAACGGGTTTGTCGTAAACCGGTCTAAAATTTCTTGAAGACGATCACCTGCAGCATTCTGCAAACCATCTCCCATATATTTAATACCAAAAAGAAATACCCCTAACCCTCCAAGAAACTGGAAGATCATCTCTTGATAATTTATTTCCAAATGTTTGTCCCCCCCTAAATCCTTATACTGTTAAGACAGATACCAAGTTATCATAACAACACTCGACAAGAATTTACACTATCCTTGAATATTATTTACATGAAATTAATATCGTTTACGAAAAATTTACATTTAATTTTTAAAAGAATAATTGACATTTTTTACTTTGTTTAAAACACAGAGAAAGCGTTTAATATATAAATCCATAAAAAATTCGGTTTTTATCCAATTCCTCTTGAAATGTTTTATGTTAAGATAGTAATGTTTTTCCTTATAGATTTCAGGAAAGAATTATCTTGCAAGGAGCGTAATACCATGATTGATAAATTAAAACCAATTCCCTCTTTATCTTCTAATTCCGTATTCTTAGCCGCTTTATTGGGAATGGTTGGCGGCTTTTTAGATGCGTATACTTTTATTAGCAGGGACGGCGTATTCGCCAATGCGCAAACAGGGAATATTGTTTTGTTTGCAGTGAACGCAGCAACTGGCGAATGGAGAGAATCCCTTCATTATATTCCCCCATTAATAGCTTTTGTTTTAGGAGTGCTAGTCTCAGAAATTGTGAAGATTCCTTCTTTAAGAGAGATCTTATACAGCTATAGACGGTCGATTCTAATATTGGAATGTATTGTCTTAATTATCGTCGGCTTCTTGCCGGCATCTGTACCAAACATTATTGTGACAACAAGTATTTCCTTTGTATCATCCTTACAAATATCTACTTTTAATAAACTCGATAAATGGGCCTATAATTCTACAATGACTACAGGTAATTTACGAACTGCGACGCAAGCGGCTTATGCTGCTTTTATCAAGCAAAGTCAAGAGGCAAGAACCCAATTTAAAGAGTTTTCCCTTATAATCGGCTCTTTTATTTTCGGAGCGTTACTAGGAACATTTACAACCTCTCAATTTGGCACTAAAGCTATCTGGATATCTGCCATCATTTTAATTATTGCATTAGTTCTCTATCATAAAGATAAAGGATATATTCGTAAGCGTTGTGCAAAATAATTAATGTGAAATAAAAGGAGAAAGGCTGATTATTGGCAGCCTTTCTCCTTTTTATTTGCTATTCATAAGGCTATATAGTTCTTCCCATCTTCTTTCCAGCCCTTCCTTTTCCGATAAAAATTGTGCTAAGCTCTCCCATTCCGTCTCTGTTTCTATTCTTCTCTCTACTTCTGATATCTCCTTCTCCAATTCTTCCAGTTCATTTGCCAAATCCACTAGATTAACGGCTGATTCGGTTCTTTGGCTTTTCTTAATCGGCTGCATCTTTTTTTTCGATGTTATTGTTTCGTCTATATGCACTTGTGTCCTTTTCCTTTCCTGTGACTTTTCTCGTGCATACGTATAATTTCCTTCATAGCATTGAATCTCTTGTGACTCAATCCAATAAATCTTCTGAAAAAGCTTATTTAAAAAATAGCGATCATGGGAAACAGCCAGTATAGTACCATCAAAATTCTCAAGAGCGTCTTCCAATACTTCACGAGAATCAATATCTAAATGATTCGTTGGTTCATCTAAAACAAGCAGATTAATTTCTTGATGCATCAGCTGGGCTAATCGTAGCCTCATTCTTTCTCCGCCACTTAAATTGGCAGTCTTTCGAAAAACAGAATATCCATAAAAGAGAAATTGCGCTAAAATATGTCGTGCCTCCCCTTCTGTCACAGATACTGCATTTCGAAAAGCCTCGATAACTGTTTCTCCTTCCATTTCTGTTAAGGTATGCTGAGAAAGATAACCGATTTTAACATTACTTCCAATCTTGATTTCTCCTTCATCTGCCTTGATTTGCTGAAGAATCATTTTTAATAAAGTTGATTTCCCTGTACCATTCTCTCCAATAATAGCTGCCCTATCCTTGTAGTTAATCTTTATCTGTACATCTTTAAATAGGATTTGCCCTCCAAAACTTTTTGAAACATTGCGAAGTTGAATTACGTCCTTCCCACTTCGATCACTTGATTCCATTTCAAAATTCATTTTCTTTCTATTAATAATTGGGCGGGCTAATTTTTCCATCCTCTCTAAAGCCCGTTCCATGTTTCGCGCACGCTTATGAAGTCCTTCATTAGGCGGGTTGGCACGATTGGCCCATTCGCGCAAGCGTTTAATCGCTTCCCTCATTTTCTTGATTTTCTTTTGCTGTTCCTCGTATGCTTGAAATTCTCTTAAAAGCCTTTCTTCCTTTTCCTTCGTAAAATTAGTGAAATTAGTATGATAGGTCGTTACTTCTCCATCCTCTAAATCGATAACTTTTTGAATTACTTCATCTAAAAAGTAGCGATCATGTGAAATAAGTAAAATGGTTCCACTATAATCTTGAAGAAACCTTCCTAGCCACTCCACTGCCATTAAATCTAAATGGTTTGTCGGCTCATCTAATAAAAGGAAATCTGGTTCTTCCAGAAGAATCATGGCTAAACCAATTTTAGTTCGTTCTCCTCCACTTAAATCTCCATATTTTTTGTTTACTAAATGCTGAATATTTAACCCGTTTACAATCTTTTCAATCTTGGCATCCATCTCATACCCGCCAGCATTTGTAAAAAATTCTTGCAGTTTTCCATACTCCTCGATTAAAAGCTGTAATTGGCTTGGAGAGTTGTCCTTCGCCATTTCCTGCTCCATCTGTTTCATCTTCTCTTCGATGATAACTAGATTTGAAAATGCTTGCTTTAAAACATCTTTTGCCATCCATTCTGGTTTAAATTCTGGTATTTGTTCTAAATACCCAATTTTCATGCCTTTTTTCCAATGTATTTGCCCAGCATCTGGTGTTTCCTTCCCAGCTAGAAGCCTAAACAAGGTTGTCTTGCCACTTCCGTTTCTGCCAACAAGACCTACTTTTTCCTTATCCTTGATCTCTATAGAAATATCTTCAAATATCGTGTTTCCTCCATACATTTTCGCTATCTTATTTACGCTGCAAATAATCATTTTACCGCTCTCCTTTGTTATGATTATCTCTTTTCCCAACCTCTAAACGGACGATTCCAGTCCATTTAAAGCAACACAAAAAGCCATGGAAAAACAATTTCTCCATGACTTATCTGCTATAGAAAAGACCTATCCTCTTTTCTATCCATATAACCTGCTACATCTATGGCTATAAAAAATTTCCATGTACTTTTCTAAAGACTTCTGATTTTCGAAAATCCATGCAAAAAGGAGCGCATGAAAATGCACTCCTTTTACCGTCCATATAGATGTGGGTAAGAGATGTTTTCACCGTTTTAATTTGCTATTTAGTTGTTTAAAAAAGGGCACACTTATCCCGTTAACAACTACAATCGCAAATTTCGCACGGTTAATATAGAGACTTTCCATCATATAACCTTGCACTAAAACGGTTGAACTTAACATCCTTTCCCACCTCTTTTCTTTGTATGATAAATTTATTATACCTTTATCAGACATACTTCACAAGAAAAATCAGTAAACTTCGAATCAAAATAATATTCACTAATTTATCAAGTATCTTTCTATCGAAGATGCCTTCTTGTTAAAAGGCAAAGCAGTCGATATAATAATATGAAAACAACGTTGTTATTTTTATTTATGAATGAATCGGAGGGGTGAAGATGAGTGTCACCATTAAAGATATAGCTAAAAGCGCGGGAGTAAGCTATTCCACTGTTTCAAAGGCACTTCGCGATAGTCCATTAGTAAAAAAACCTACGAAGGATCTCATTATGGCAGTTGCTAAGGAATTAGGTTACCAACCCAATATTGCAGCAAGAAGCCTCGTTTCCAAAAAATCTTTTACTATTGGTGTTGTTTGGCCTACCATTGAACAAACCGTTCTCTCAAAGCTTATTACAACTATTAACAAGGAATTGGAGGAGCTTTCTTATACAACATTGATATCTATAAATGAAGTAGAGTCTGCTTTAAAAATCTTCAGCCGCTATCAAGTAGATGCCATACTAGCATTTGATACTAGTCAATCCATTGTTTCTTCTCATTCAGCTGTTCCTATTGTTATGCATGGACTAGCAAATAAGCAAACGCCTTATCCTGTTATTGATGTAAATCGCCAAAAAGCAACTTATCATGCGGTACAATATCTTCATAAGATTGGTCATCATTATATTAGCTATATTGGAGATGTAGAAAGTGATGAACTGCAAAAAGAAAAGGTCAAGGGTTTTGAAGAGGCGATTTTAGAGTTAGAATTACCGACTTTTTCTTTTCAAAAAATACGAGTGAATAATTTTGATCAATATGACGGTTATGAGGCTGCTAAGCAATTACTTACTTTACCTAAACGGCCAACTGCCATTCTTACAGGAAGTTATGATCTTGCGCGCGGTGCTCTTCAAGCTATTTCTGAATCTAAACTATCCATACCAAATGATATTTCTATTATTAGTTATGATAACTTTCCAGCACTAGAGCATTTTGATATGCCCTTATCGACAGTCGGAGTTCCATTAGACAAAATTAGTAAAAAAACGATTGAAATATTGATGAAAGTGATTAATGACGAAGAAGTAGAAACTAAAATTTTTATGGAACCAGAATTAAAAATTACAAATTCCTGCACAAATTATCCTAGATAAAAAGAGGAGACTTCTATGAAATTAGAAATTTCCTCTTACAAACTATCACTTTATCTAAAATCTCACCAATGAATCTAGTTTTACCGGCATGCCAGTTTTTATAGAAATATTTCCGGCAATTCCTGTTAAGATAGATTTCACGCCGTCAATATGGGTGGCGGCACGATGAAACCGATCCTCGATTGGTTCCCCAAAAATGTCTCGAAGTAAAACAGGATCTCCACCGCCATGCCCCCCTTCCCCCTCATTAATCTCTACCTCATAAGGCTTTCCTAGCATTGGATGAACAGTTATACTCATGGAGGATAGCGCCCCTTCCTCCTCTTTATTCCCACCAGAATTAACATACGATTTTTCGATTACTTTCATTTCAATTCTTCCTTTTGTTCCATTAAAGGCAACATTAAACCCTTCCCACGGTGCATAAGCATGTAAAGAGTACGTAAGAATTGCTTTGTTTTTAAACTTAGCTATTAATCCTAATGTGTCTTCGGTGCTAATGCCATCTCCAAACACACTTTGATCTCGCTGATACCCATCTTCTTTTTCGGCATTCAGATACATTTCCTTTAAGTGTTCATTTTTTTCTAAGTGTAAGGCAAAATGATCCGATATTGCATATTTACTGCCATAAGCTCTTTGATAAAACTTAGTTTCCCCACGTTTCTCCGCATTTTCTCTTCCATAAAACATCAAGTCCCCCATTGCTAAAACAGTATCTGGATAGGACTGCAGCCAGAAATTAACAAGATCAAAATGATGGGTTGATTTATGAACAAGCAAGCCGCCACTATTCCGTTTATCTCGATGCCATCTTCTAAAATAATCTGCTCCATGCTCTGTATTCAGTAGCCATTCAAAATGTACAGCATGCACATCTCCAATTACTCCATCTTCAATTAATTCTCTAATTTTGGTATTATGGGGAGCATAGCGATAGTTAAAAGTTACTCGTAGTTTTCTATTTGTACGTTTCACTGCATCTAAAATAGACTGTGCCTTTTCTTCATCAATCGTCAATGGCTTTTCTGTAATAACGTCACATCCCAATTCCATCGCCTTTATAATATATGTATGATGGGTGCGATCCATTGTTGTAACAATGCAGTAATCTGGGGTTTGGTCTTTCAGCATTTGTTCAAATTGATCTGCTGTATATGTTGGTACCTTTTTATAATTATACTTTGATTCTAATAGATGGTTGGCATAAGCCATTCTCGTTTGATTTAAATCACAAAAACCTACTAAATCGGCCGTATCTCGAAAATCCCGCGCTATTGCTCCATAAAAAAATTCTGCCCGTCCACCTGTACCAACTAATGCATATGTTTTCTTCTTCATGATTTTTCCTCCTTATTGTTTAACCATTTTGCTTATTGCCTAACATAAACTAAATGAACTCTTTTTTGTTTTTAGCCACATCAATAATCATCAGAAACTTTGCATATACGGAACACACACAAAGAAAACGATTACATTTTATAGATAAATAATGAAGCTATCTGATGTGCACCATCTACAATTGAGGATATCAAAAAATAGAGAGAATAACCAAAATAACAACGTTGTTATTTTGATTATAAAGGAACTATCCCTAAATATCAATCTTCTAAAAGTATCCTTTTGTCATATCCTTAAAAAAAAATACAACATAGTTAAATTGCTAGCTCCTAATACTACTTGGTTATTAGGAGCTATAATCATCATATTTAGGACTTTATTATTTTGTAGCTATATGCCGGAATTTTATATGTTCCCTCCTCTAACTTTTTCTTACTTTCCCATTCCCAACTATTTTCTGGTACGGTTATTTCACCAGTTCCTCCATCCATATTTATCGCAAACCAGTAGGTGGCATTCCCTCCAACTCTCGGGATAAGAACCGTTCCAGGAGTGGCTTTTATTTCCCTTTTAATAGCTGCTGTTTCTGCATAATGTTGAATTAATGCCTCAAGCATTTCTTCTCCTGATTTGCCAAGTGGCAAACTGCCAAGCATGACTATTTTCCCTTTGCCCCTTTTAGTCTCTTTGATAAATGCCCTTCCAGCACCAAGTCCTTCTTTGATTAAGCCAATATTTCCTCCTTTATCAGTATTAAAAATTGAGCTCCATAAGCCTAACTCTGCCGTGATTCCAAACGCTTCCCCTATTGTATTCGTTCCATCTAATGGATTTGTAAATAAAGCCTCCGTACCTGCTGCCTTTTCGAGCTCGCCAAGTGCACAATTCGTATGGATAGTATGTTCACTCGTACGTCCTGCGGTAAGGGGGCCGACAATCCATATTCCTCCTTTTTCAACAAATGTTTCAGCTCTTTTTATATACTCTGTTGAAAGATAAGGAATAAATGGGGTAAACAATAGTTTATAATCGTCTAAGTCTGTTTTTTCCATAATCAAGTCACGTTGAATCCCTAAAGAAAGGAAGCGTTCATAAAAACTCGTTAACATCTGTTTATATTGAACTCCATTAAATGGCTCTGTTTGAAAATAGGCTTTAGCCCGGTCCGAATAGCAAATCGCCACCTCTGCTTGCTTTGGCTTCGTCCGAAGCAGAAGCGGTTCTAATTCTTTTCGAATTCGTTCTACTTCTAATACATTTTTATAACCAATTGTTGGTTTTCCCCAAGCACTAATAACAGAACTATGAGAAATCTCACAACCGCTTCGCTGTTGCCTCCAAAGCCAGTAGCAAAAACCTTCAGCTCCTGCAGCATAAGCATATGCTGCTTCTGCCTGCAAATAACCATCTAAATGTGGGTTTGCATATCTTTCCAGTGAGGCACTAAAAGAAGTACTTGTTTCCATCAGCCAAAATGGTCTATCTTTCTTTATTTTTCTATACAAATCACACAGCATCATAAAGGAACTAGCATTTTCCTGGACCGCATATGTATCAAAAGAGGCAAAATCTAGAGTTTCAAACAACAATGCTTGATCCAGATCAAAAAAGACTGTTGCATTATGTGTAATAGG
Source organism: Niallia sp. M35 (assembly GCF_050971705.1). Classification (NCBI taxonomy): domain Bacteria; kingdom Bacillati; phylum Bacillota; class Bacilli; order Caryophanales; family Bacillaceae; genus Niallia; species Niallia sp. M35. The sequence goes on along the minus strand of NZ_JBPCEP010000004.1, from coordinate 221,065 downwards.
CGCATTTGAATGTTGACGAATAATAGCTGCTTGCTCTGTTGCAAACTCTGCTATTTTCTCATGTGTGAATAATTTATACATTGTTGATAAAGATGCGTTATGCAAGAAAGGTGTTTGTTTAGGCTGTGGAATTTGTTCAAATGTTTGATAGTATTGGCTCCATATTTGTGTGCCCCATGCTACATTTAAATTTTCAATCGTTTCATACTTTTGTTTTAGCCAACGATGCCATTCAGATTTACAAGTATCACAAAAGCACTCTCCAACATGACATTTAAATTCGTTATCTAACTGCCAGGCAATGATACCAGGCAACTCTCCTAACTCCTTTGCCAGTGTCTCCGTAATAATGGCTGCCTTTTCACGAAAATAGCCATTATTTGTACAAACGTGCTGCCTTGCTCCATGGCTCATAATAGTACCATTTTTATCTACATGCATACGTTCTGGATGTTGATAGGACATCCAAATTGGTGGTGTTGCAGTCGGTGTGCAGAGGATAGTATCAATACCATTATCTTTCAATTTCTTAATCACTTCTTTCAAAAAAGATACATTCACATTTCCTTCTTCTTTCTCGATAAAGGACCAAATAAATTCACCTATACGCACCACATTAATTCCTACTTCTTTCATTAGTTGGATGTCTTCTTCTATAATTTTTTGATCCCATAGCTCAGGATAGAAAGCCGCACCATGATATAGCTTTTGCAAATTTATTTCCTCCTCTTTATAACTGTCTGCTAACAATAAGTGTATAAAAATTCGGATAGACATAAAATAGCTAATGACTGTCCATATGGCATCGTAGTCATCGGAATTTGGCGATAAAATTCCAGTGTTTCTCCCATTCCAGTTCCTATTGATACTTTTTGTAAAGCACCTTGTTCATTTATTTCTTGGATAATTGCCTGTACTGCCTTTAAAGCAATCTCTTTATATTCCGAGCCAATGTACCTTTTGTGAACTGCTTTCAATATTCCGTACGCAAAGCCAGCCGTGGCGGATGCCTCTAAATAGGAGGATCGGTCGGTAATCAAGGTATGCCACATACCTGTTTCATGTTGATATTCTTTTAATGTCTCTATCTGCCTAGTTAGTGTCTCTAATAAATATTCACGAAAGAAATCTCCCTTTGGCAGTTCAAGCAAATCGATTATTTCAGGAATAGCAATGGTAATCCAGCAATTACCTCGTGCCCATAGAGCCTCTGCAAAATGGTGATCCCCCTCAAACGTCCAGCCATGGAACCATAATCCTGTTTTTCGATCACAAAGATATTTTGTATGAATAAGAAACTGCTTTTTCGCTTCTTCTATATACATTTGGTTACGAAGCAGTTTTCCAATTTTTGCAAGAGGTAAAACAGTCATCATTAGTGTATCATCCCATAGCTGATTTTTATTTTCAGGTCCATAGGTCATGTGCTGAAGTCCATCTTCTTTTGTCCTTGGCATTTCATATAGCACCCAGTCAGCCCACTTCTCTAAATAAGGTAAATACGTTTGATCCCTTGTATCTTCATAGAGGTATGCCAAGGTAAGCAGAGGCGCCATCGTATTGACATTTTTAGGTGGAACTCCCTCTTTTAATCTTCGGTAATACCATTCTGTGATTATTTGCTTTGCCTTTTGATCATTCGAGATTTTCCAATAATTATAGATTCCATATAAGCCTACACCCTGTGGCCAATTCCATACTTCCCAGCTTTTATCATCCACCACAACTCCATCAAAATGTAGTAAGTACTCACCTGTTTGATCTTTAATACTCGCTAAATTCTCCATCAACTTTTCTATCGAACCAACCACTTTTTGTTTTTCTAACAAAAGTCCTGTATCAACCATCTCTTTCCCTCCATGTAAAGAATAAAGAAAATGTTCAGTTATAAAGATTTCTTTTCCCAGTGCTATTTCAAGCCACTTGTACTGATACCTTCCACAATATACTTTTGGAATAAGAAAAATATCAAAATAACTGGTAATAATGAGACAACAGACATGGCAAACATTGCTCCCCAATTTGATGCTGATTCTGTATCTAAAAATAATTTTAAAGCTAGGGAAACTGGATATAATTCTGCTTTATTTAAATATAAAACCGGATTGATTAAATCTTCCCATTTCCAATAAAACGAAAAAATAGCAGAGGTAGCTAACGCCGGTGTTATCAAAGGTAATATGATGCGAAAGAAGATACTAAAGCGGCCGCATCCATCTATTCTAGCTGCTTCATCTAACTCTACAGGGATGGTACGAATAAACTGGACAATTAAAAAGATGAAAAAGGCATGCCCAAAAAACTGTGGAACAACGATTGGTTTAAAACTATTTATCCAGCCTATTTTGGCAAAGATGATATATTGAGGAATCATTAATACTTCATGTGGAAGCATCATCGTCACCATCATGCATGCAAACCAAAAGCTTTTGCCTTTAAACTGAATTCTCGCGAATCCATAAGCGATTAGCGCAGACGAAACTACCGCACCAATGGTGGAAAGTCCAACAATAATCAAGGAGTTTTTAATAAAAGTACCAAAGGACTGTCCAGCAATTCCCTGCCATCCATCTGCATAGTTGGTCCAAATAAATTTTTCCGGAATAAGCGAATGAGCAGTAACAAAGATAGAAGAACTTTCTTTAAAGGAGCTCACAATTAACCATATGACAGGATAGAGCATGATAATAGCAATGATGCTAGTAATCAGATGAAAAAGTATTTTTTTCGGTCTGATTTTTTTCCTTTTCTTTTCTATTGTTGGCCTGATGTCTGGTTCGATAACATTATTTGTTGCTTGTTTAATTGTCTCCACCTTTATTAATCCTCCTTTGACTCGTAATAAACCCATAAGGATGATGTTTTAAATAGAATGAGTGTGGTGAGACCTACGATAATCAACATTACCCAGGCCATGGCAGATGCATATCCCATTTGGAAAAAGTTAAATGCTTTTTGGAATAAATAAAGCGGGTATAGTAAAGTACCATCTAAAGGACCACCCTCCCCTTTTGAAATAATATAAGCTGGTGTAAAAGTCATAAAGGCAGATATTGTTTGCATGACTAAATTAAAGAAAATAATGGGGCTTAAGAGTGGTAATGTGATTTTGAAAAATTTGCGAATGGCATTTGCGCCATCTACACTTGCCGCTTCATAGTATGTTGGCGGAATATTTTTTAGCCCTGCCAGGAAGATAAGCATGGAAGAACCAAACTGCCATACAGCAAGTAGAATCAATGTCCATAACGCGCTTGTAGGATCTTGATACCACAGAATTTTCTTATCAATCCCCATAAAGAACAATAACGCATTGATTACTCCTTCGTTTCCAAAAATATTACGCCACATAATCGCAACTGCCACACTACCTCCGATAATCGATGGAAGATAAAAAAGTACGCGGTAAATCCCTATTCCTTTCATGTTTTGGTTTAAAAGCATCGCTACAAATAAAGCAAACATTAAACGAAGAGGAACGCCTGCAAGTACATAATAAAAAGTAACACTTAATGATTTCCAAAACTTTTCATCTCCAAAGAACATTTCTTTATAATTACCAAGCCCTATCCATGTCGGGGTTGTAAATAAATCATAATTAGTAAAGGATAAGTATAAGGAAATAAGCATCGGCACAACGGTAAATGTCGTAAATCCAATAATAAATGGTGATATAAAAGCGTATCCGGATAAATTATCTTTTAATGCACGTGATTTCATTTCGAATCCAACTCCTTTCTAATCAGAAATAAAGCACGAATCATTCAAAATAGAACTTTTCGTGCATATGTTTTTTGCCTAGTTCAAGTTTTACATATTATGATTTAACGAAATTATGTGCTTCAATAGTGTGGTTAAGCAGCTCCCTATTTATTTCTTCCTAGAATTTCATTTGCTTGTTCTCTAAATTTCTTTGCCCCTTCTGCTGGCTTAATTTGTTTAAATAATATTTGATCAGAAACATCTTTCAGTGATTTAATTACTTCTGCGCTTCCAATTGGATCTGGCGGATCTGCCTCGGTTGCATGCTGTGCCGCAGCTTCCACATATTCGACAATTTTTGTTTCTGACTCGCTTAACTCTGGCTTGATTGCCTCAGATACTTCAGTAGAAACTGGTACCCCTCTTTCTCCTTTAATCAATTTATTTGCTTCCACATTATTCACAAAGTAATCAATAAATTTTGCTGCCTCTTCTTTTACCTTCGAACTTTTCGGAATAGAGAATAACATACTTGGTTTTAAGAATAAGGCACTTTCTTGTGCTGGAGGGAAGTTAATAGTAAGTGAATCATCGGTTAATTGAGAAAATGCTAAGTATTGATTAGAGTAATTCCATGTAAATCCAGTAGCACCTTTTACAATAAAGTCATCTTCCATCCCTTTTATTTGTGCTTGTTCATCTGGAGTTGGCGATGCATCTGCCTCGATTAAGCGCAATTGTCTTTCAAAGTAATCAATAAATAATTGATCATCCTTGTAAGCTAACCCTGTACCATCTTCCTTATAAAAACGCTCCCCTTGTGTTCTTAAATAATATGGGAAGAATACATCTGGGGGATGCATCCCATTCGAACCATAGATTCCTAGTTTTTCTTGTAGCTGCAAGGCTGTTTTTTCGTAGTCATCCCATGACCAAGTTTGGCTGTCAAACTCAATTCCAGCCTCTTTTAATAAGCGATCATTTGAAATAACAGATAATACGTTCACACCTGCAGGTAACCCATAAAGGCTATCATCAATTTTTCCTCCTGAAATATTATTTTCAGGAATATTTGCTGTATCTATTGTTCCATTTTCAAGATAAGGTGTTAAATCTTCCAATTGTCCTTTTTCTCCATACTGAGATAAATAGGCCATATCCATTTGAATTACATCAGGTAATTGGTTTGCTGCAGCCTGCGGAGCTAGCTTTTTCCAATAATCATCCCAGTTAGCAAACTCTGGCTCGATGTTCACGTTAGGATTTTCCTTCTCATACATCTCAATAACTTTTGTTGTGTAATCATGACGAGGCTGTCCACCCCACCACGCAAACCGGATGGTAATCTTGTCGCTGCCATTTTTTCCATCTGATTCGTTACTGCTAGATGCACTACAACCGCTAAATGCTGTTACCACAAACAGACTTAAGGCTAAAATGAGAATCTTCCTCACCAAATCCCCCTCTTCCTTCTTTATTGTAAGTGCTTTCATTATGATTCTAATTGTTATTATCACATGATGGAATATAAAAAATAGAGAAATCCTGTTTAAAAAACAGAGGTATTCATTTTAGAAAATCCATCAGTAAAAAAGCTCCTCATCTCTTCTTTCTCAAAGAGATGAGGAGCTTTTCTACCGTGCGTTCTTATATTCAGAAGGAGTATAGCCAGTATGTTTTTTAAATACCTGGCTAAAGTATTGCGGATTATCGCCGAATCCAATCATTTCTGCCAGTGTTAGTATTTTTACATCATCCGTCTTCTGAATTTCTTCCATTGCCTTATTCACTCTCATTTTCGTCACATATGTCGAAAACTTTTCCCCTGTTTCTTGCTTAAATAATTTGCCTAAATAATCTGCATTCATATAAACCTGTTTGGCAACCCACTTTAAGGAAAGGGCTGGATTGCTTAATTCACTATTAATTATTTCTTTCATTTGCTCGATTATATGCGACTGAGAAGATTTATGTTTTTCATAATAGATAAAGGTGATTTCCTTTGTATGATGGAGTAGAAACTCCTTCATGGCCTGAATACTATCCACTTCTAGTAAATAGGTGATTTTCCCCATATAGTCAGACAGGCTTTTTGCACAGCATGCTTGGATCATGGTGAGAAAAAGTTGAATAACATAGGTTCTTGTCAAATGAATTGGATCTCTTTTAACCGCAATTTGCTGGAATATATCGTCCATCTCTTGCTTTACTTTGTTCCAATTTCCTGATTTTATTTCTAAAAACAATGGTAAATCCCCAAATTCCAAGTTATTTATTTCCTGTTCCTGCTGAATATCTTTTTTTGTTATTATGCTTCCCTCTCCTAAATAAAAACGATGACTTAGACATTCAAGCGCTTCTTGATAAAGTTTTCGCGTTAATGTAATAGGACCTGCTCCACTCACGGCAACCGTCATATCCATTTCGTAGACAGCATAGAAATTTTTACGGATCTCTTCAATTCTCTCTTGTAATTCTTCCTGTCCATTATTTTCATCTACTAGAAACAATATATATTCTCCGATATTAGACGAAAAAATGGGTGATCCAAAAATGTCGCTTCCAACATTCTCTAACATAAATAAATGTTCATAGTTAAAATCTCCTTCGAGATGAAACAGCACAACACAAACTTTCTTATCTTCTAATCTAGTATGAAAAATTCTCTGATAATAGGCTAAAACGTTTTTTTCTGATTTTTTACTAGTAACAAGCTCTGTCAGCAATTGCTTTTTTACAAAAGGCTGCACAGTATCCATTTTCTTTTTCATTTCTAGCAAGTAACGCTTTCTTTTTTCTTTAATCCGAATTTCACTAATCGTCTGTTGGATCGCTTCCATAATTTGCTTTTCGTTACAAGGCTTTAATAAATAATGTTTAACTCCATACTCCATTGCTTTTTTCGCAAAATGAAATTCGGAAAATCCAGATAGAAGGATAAAATGGATAGAAGGATATTCCTTTTTAATTTTAGAAACTAACTCAATGCCATTTAATCCCGGCATCTTTATATCACTAATAACAATATGAGGCTGTAAATTTTTAATTAATTGATAGGCTTCTATCCCATTGGCAGCCTTACCCACGAGCCTTGTATGTAACATATCCCAGTCAATAATACTAGAAATGCCATCTAAAATGATTTTTTCATCATCTACTAGAATTACCCTATACATGTTCTCACCGCCATTTATTTGGAATAATTAGATGTACTTGTGTTCCTGTTCCTCGTTTACTTTTAATTATTAAACCAAATTCCTCACCGTATAGAAGCTTTATCCGTGAATCAATATTATAGAGGCCGATTCCAGTTCCTCTTGTTCTTACTTCCTGCTTTCTAACTTTTGCTAATAATTCCTCCTCCATTCCTGGTCCATTATCCTCTACTGTAATATGCAAATTATTTTCTCTAAGAACAGCATGGACCGTTATTTTGCAAGGCTCTATCATCTGTTCGAGTGCATAATGAATAGCATTTTCTACGAGCGGCTGAATCATCAATTTAGGTATATAGCAATTCTTCGTCTCTGGAGGTATCATTTTATGAAAAATTAAGCGGTCACCATATCGATATTTTTGTATTCTTATATAATGATCTACAATAAATATCTCCTCTTCTAACAGAACTGCATCATTTTTTGCACTAATGGCATTCCGCAATAAGTAACCCAATGACTCCACCATACTGGAAATATCAGTTTGCCGATTCATCTTTGCCTGCCAATTAATCGATTCCAATGTGTTGTATAAAAAATGGGGGTTTATTTGTGCCTGTAATGCTTTAAATTCTGTATCCTTAATTAATAATTGTTTCTCATAGTTTTCTTTGATTAATGTATTAATACGTTCAATCATCAAGATAAAATGATCAGTAAGAATGCCGATCTCATCTTTCGCTTGCATAGGCTGCAATGTATTTTTTATGGACAAATCTCCTTTTTGGACATTTTTCATCGCAGACACTAACTGTTCTATCGGCTTTGTCAGTTTACTAGAAAAAACGATTGCCATAAATAAAACAACTAAGTTCAGCAAAAAGAAAATCGCCAGCATAGTGTATTTTGTTGTTTGCACTTTTGCAATAATCGAATCAAATGACACAATATTCCAATAAACCCAGTTAACATAGGAGGAAGAAGTATGGGTAATAAAGTATTTCTGACCGCCTATTGACTGAATTTCATAGCCGACCTTCTGATTCGGCAAATAGGGGATATTTTCTATTTCTTTGAATATTCCTTTATAAAAGAATTGATTATCTTCTCCGCTAATCATCATATTACTTGTCACTTTATTATTTTCTGATACACTGTCTTCTACAATTTTATCTACATTGACTTGAATAAGGAGTGTGCCTAAATTATCTAAACTCAAGTTCTGATGGGTTCTGATTTTGCGAATAGCAAAGATCTTATTGCTGTCTGTCTCTGTTACCCACTGATTAGCTCCTTTTTTTCTTTCTCCTATCTCGATCCATTTCTCCTTTTTGTTCGAAATAATGGATGATGTATACCCGCCAGCTCGATATTCCCTCCCATTAGCATCAAATATATGAATCGAATGTATATATTTTGAAGATCCTACATACTCTGTCAGCAGATCCCAAAGCTGATTATCCAGCTGATATCGCTGATATGGATTGGAATCCAGCTTTATTTCCGATAAAATGGTTTGAATTTTATTATCTGTCATAAGGGAAAAGGAAACTTCCTCAATACTTTTTAATTCCTTTTCTAGTTGCTTGGATGACATATGCAATGCTTCTGTTGTCTTTTGATAATATAATTGATCATATACATGAAAGGCATATTGAAATCCAATTAATAAAAAGGATAGAGAACCAACCATTATGAATAAAATGGTTAACGTCAGCTTTTTCTTTATTTTTAACTGTCGGTATTTATTTAAAATAGATAAAATGAAATGTTTCATCGTTAACCCCTTTTCCTTTTAACCAATCCTTTGTTGGGTCACTTTCTTTAAACGATGATCAATACTGCCAAAAGCTTTGCACGCCAGCCAGGTAATAACAAATGCAAGGGTACTAATACTAAAGAATAGAAGAAGCGTTATATGAAGTGATGCCAGAAAAGCTATACTAAATACAGCCATAAAGATTCCTACTGTATGGGCAGGCCGTAGAAATCCGATAACAAATGCATATTTTATGCACTGTAACAACTTGAGATCGTAGTATGTATAAACTGGTAGAAGATATAAAAAAGTCGTACTAAAAAAAAGAAATAATCCAAAAATAAAAAAAAGAAGAAGTGTTGTGGGGCCATCCAATATACCAATAATCCGAAAATCCAAATAAAGCAACAGAAAAATAAGCATGAAAATCATCCCAAGAATATTACCTTTCCACCAATCTTGTTTATAGCTGGCCCAAAATAGAGGAAAAATGCGGATATCATTTTCCCCATTCACCCATTTTTTTGTAATGGAAAACAGAGCAATACTTGCTGGCATCCATCCAAAAAATCCCAATCCTAAAACTGTAAAGAAGATCCATAGTAAATTTACATAAGCTAGTCGCGTTACCCATTCACAAAACTTATAGACACCATTTGTTAAACTGTGTACCAATCTCCCATCTCCCTTATTATATTTTTAACTATTGTACACTAATTTTGTAAGCCTTTACATATCCTAGTGTAAAGATAAGGAAAATCAATCGAAAAATTTCTATAATATACCAATTATAGAAATAATTAACCGGCTCATTTCACTCCTATCGGATACGCAATTGGTTTAAATCTATCCAATTGCGGCTATATCAAGTACAGAAAAGACAAGTCCAGCAGGAGGAGGAAGAGGAAACATGGCTTCTACTAAATTAGCAATACATGAAACGTTAGAATTACATGAAGTACTGACGTTAAAACAGAGTTGTCTAGTAAAATCCTATGCATTACAATCCCTGGTTGAAGATGATACTTTAAAAGCAATTCTAGATAATGATGTATCCAGTTCAGAGAAAGCAATCAAAGAACTGCAGCAAATTCTAAAACAATAAAGGGAAGGTGATTAGAATGAGTTTCATGGATAAATTAAAGGCCACTGGAAAAATGAGTGATGAGTTAATTGCTACGGAGCTACTGGTTTCTGCTAAAGCAACGGTAAGAACGTACGCCGTTGCCTTAACAGAGACAGCTTCTCCACAAGTAAGAGAAATCCTTAAGAAACAACTCAATGAAGCGATTGACAATCATGCTAAAATCGCCAACTATATGATTAAAAATAATATGTACTATGCCTATGATGTGGATAAACAATTAGAGCATGATAAAGAAAAATTAGACCAATCATTAGAATTAGTAAAATAAATAAAAAAAGGAGATAAGTGATATAGTCAGCTTATCTCCTTCTTTTTTAAACTTTAAATCAATATTTTAATATTTGAGGTTTAAATATGTTTATAATAGGGTAAAGATGTTTTATTAAAAACTATTATTTGTGTAGTTTAGTATTTTTCATACTTAAATTGAATCCATGGGAGTAACGAAAATGAACACAATAATGTACATAAAGGACGAATTAAAAAATTTCATTAATGAGAATGGGAACACCTTCAATCAAAAATTACTGACAGAAGCAACAAACGTATCGATAAAAATTACTGATATATTAAATAAAGGCAATATTGATTTATTAAAAAACGCCAAAAAATTGATATTTTACACAGTAGATCAACAAGAGGCAGATTTAATTTCTTTTGCCAAAGTAGAAGGAATTGCATGGGCTAAACACTCTTTGACCTTAGAGTTAAAGCTAGAATGGGTTCAAGCCATCAGAAGAACATTATGGCATTTTATTAGAATGATTGATGAGGATAAGGATATCATTCATAATCGCGAGGATTATTATGGCATGGAAAAATTATTTAATGAAAAGATAGATCAATTTTTAAATAATTTTTTCCTTAGCTATACGCATTATAAAGATGAGATGCTGAATAAACAAAGAAAAATGGTTGAACATTTATCTGTTCCCATTATTCCTATTAAACAGTCTATTTCCGTCTTACCATTAATCGGTACCATTGACTCGTATAGAATTAAAGTAATTGAGGAGAAAGTTTTAAACGATATATCAGATTCAAAAATCCAAACATTAGTAATAGATCTTTCAGGTACAGCAAAAATGGAAATGGATGTAATTGATTATTTTGAAAAAGTATTAGCTGGTATTTCTATGATGGGTTGTAATGCCATCCTTACTGGACTAAGACCAGAGTTAGTAAAAAAAATGGTGCATGCCGGTATTCATTTTGAAAAAAATGCTGAAACTAGAGGCACCCTCCAAGAAACCTTAAAGAATATTCTTTAAGGTTTCTATTGAAAATACTGTAGATAGTAATCATCTGTAAATAGTAATCTGAATATAAGTTGAAATTCAACTCTTCAACCTGAATACACCTTGCTTCCTAAGAGGCGAAGGCTAGTTCGCTTCATACTAAAAGGATTCGGACATTCTAACAGCTTCTATGGAGGGCGACCGTGTATTTAGGTTTCTTTATTTTTGAATGGTATTTCCCCATGCAAATTTTTTAATTCTACTCCTATACTGCTAGGTTATATTTATCTCACCTGGCTGAATGGGATATAATACTCCATCCAATGTAAACGATATTCTCCCAGTTTCCTCTGATACAACAATCACTAATGCATCTGATATTTCACTTAACCCAATGGCTGCTCTATGTCTTGTTCCTAATTTATCCTTACCGTTAAATTTACTTGCAGTTGGAAATATATTGCCTGCAGAAATAATCGAATCCTCTTCGATTAACACTCCCCCATCGTGCAATGGGTTTCCAGGATAAAAAATTGCTTCTAGTAAAGAAGCAGATAATTTTGCGTGTAAGGGGATTCCAGAATGAATCAATCTGTCTAAAGAATCCTTACGCTTAATAGCTATTAACGCTCCATGTCGTTTATCAGAAAGAGCTTGGGCGCTAGCAGTAAGGATTTCTAAATTCTTAGTATATGGCTTTAAATATAATTGTAAATAAAATGTAGCTGCACGATGATGAATACTTTTAAATAACTTATTTACTTCCTCAAAATCGTTTAAAATACAGCAATCTTTTTCATCCAGCGTATTTTTTAGTTCGCTAAGTTCCGCCTCTAAATCCTCCAATAATTGATGCATCTCCTGATTAAACTCATTAGGTAAATGGTTGTCTCCTTCCATACCAACACTCCCTTTTTTTGTTACCTTGTCCAGCTTTAATGAATTTATACAAGCAAGATAATCATTCAAAGGGTTTTGCATGATTGTATTCCCTTTTCGCAAATGATAGACTGATAGTTGAATATTACTTAGGGAGGCAAAATTTTACATATGAAATTTTGGACTTGGACTATTATAATTTTACTATCTGTTACCGCAATAGGAGTTTCTTCCTATTTTATTTTCCAATCATTATTTGACAGCAAATCCCCCATGCAGAAAGAAAACGACCGTCCAGTTGTAAAACAAGCTTCATCGGAGACAGAAGAAAGCTTTGATAAAGAACAGGTCAATACACCAGTCAATGAGGAAGTGGTTGTTCTGGCAGATGGTACAAGTGGACACACCTTTATTTCTAAATGGCATAATTTTTATAATGAAACATTAGGTTGGGGCAGACTGGAAACAACAAACTATGATAAACAAAAAGAAGCAGCTTTAGCCATCCTTGAGGCTATAAAGAATATAAAGGTTAACAATGAGCAAATTAAGCAGGATATTAGTGATATTAGCACAAATGCTCAAATAGTGGCAGAGAAAGATGATCGTGTCGCCATGCGGAATCTGCATCGCTACTTCCACGATTTAGATATTTATTTTAATGGCTATAATTATGAGCAGACTTTTGGAATTACTGAATTTAGAGGGAACTAATCTTTAAGAAGTTCCACTCTCTTTCAGTTTTTTATATACATGTCATTGGGGTTCTTCACTTCATTATTATTTAAGTACTTTGCGAATTACCTTCTCTTTCCTTTTCGTGTATGGTGGAAAAAGAAACGGAATATCTACTTTAGTACTTTTCCTAAGGATACTTTTTTGATGAGAGAATGTTTTAAAACTGTATTTACCGTGATAAGCTCCCATTCCCGAGGCGCCTACACCGCCAAAAGGCAGACTAGGCGGGACAATGTGGGTTAACACATCATTAATACAAACACCTCCTGATGATAGGCAACGAATCACTTTTGCTTCTGTTTCCTTATTGTTTGTAAAAAGGTAGAGTGCTAACGGTTTATCCAGCTTCCTAATCGACTTCATTGCTTCATCTAGATTTGTATAAGTTAAAATAGGCAAAAGCGGTCCAAAGATTTCTTCTTGCATTGTTGCGGAATCCCACGTAGCATCCAGTAGCGTGGGTTCAATAAAACGTGTATCTCGATTGTTCTTCCCGCCAAAAAGGATGGTCTTCCGATCAGCTTCTAGCATTGCTATTAAACGCTGAAAATGTCGATCACTCACAATTCGGCCAAAGTCTTCTTTATCTTCAATCTCTTCTCCAAAATAGTTCCCTAGTGTCTTTTTCATTTCAGCAATCAAGGGTTCTTTAACTGACTCATGTACCATAATATAATCTGGTGCTACACATGTTTGTCCGGCATTTAACGTTTTTCCCCAAATAATACGTTTGGCCGCTATATTTAAATTTGCAGTCTCATCGATGATTACTGGACTTTTCCCACCTAATTCAAGCGTTACAGGTGTTAAGTGCTGAGACGCTGCTTCCATCACAATTTTCCCTACCTTCGTACTGCCTGTAAAGAAAATATAATCAAAATTAGCCTGTATCAATGCTTGATTCGTTTCTATCCCCCCTTCTACCGCACTAATATAGGCAGGCTCAAAGATATTATTTATCATGTCTGTTACAACAGCTGAAACTGTTGGTACAAGCTCTGAAGGCTTTAAGATCGCACAATTTCCTGCGGCGATGGCCCCAATTAAAGGCTCGATTAATAATTGAAAAGGATAGTTAAATGGACCGATAATAAGCACCGTTCCATATGGCTCATATACAGTTTTCCCCCTTGAAGGAAATAGACTCCATGTACTTTTTGCTTTTTGGGGCTTCATCCATCTCTTTAAGTGTCTCTTTGTATGACGAATACTCTGAAGTACAAAGCCAATTTCAGAGGCATAGGATTCAAAAGGATGCTTTCCCAAGTCTTTCTGCAATGCCTTTATAAGAAGAGGTTCTTTTTCTAAAATAGCATTTTTTAATTTTTCCAGCTGTTCTATTCGAAAAGCAAGGGGCAATGTTGCTTGCGTCGAAAAGAATGAATTTGTTTGTTCTAATCTTTGATTTACTTCCATTTTCTATTTACGCTCCCTTAATGGGTATTATTTTAATGATGAGTGTATCAAGTAATTCTTCCTATAAGCAAGTTTAAAAAAACACAGTTAAAAAATAACAACAAGGATTTCGTATAAGAATGAGGTTTCTTACACGAAATCCTTGTTATAAGCTTTTATGTAGAACATTTAAAATAGTTCTCAACTCTTCTAATGGAATTTGTCCTGGTGCAGATGCCTTATTTGCTGCAGCAAATGTAATTGCAGACCCAAATACTTCTCCTGCCATCCTGCTCACAGCTCCTTTTCCTCCCATTGACATCGTGACAATCGGTTGATTGGGGGCTTCTTCCTTCATCGTAACAGTCGCATCTAATAATGCTATAACATCCTTAACTGATTTTGGCATGACCGCAATTTTGGGAATATCAGCACCTAGCTGGCGCGCCATTTGTAGGCGTGAAACAATTTCTTCCTTAGATGGTGTTTTGTCAAAATCATGATTAGATACGACAACGGCAATTTGTTTAGAATGGGCCATATTTACAACTTCTTTAATGGCTTCCGCCTCCATGAATAACTCTATGTCTAGTAAATCAATCAGTCCTGTTTCTAGCACACTTTTGTATAACGAGAAATATTCTTGCTCCTCTATTTGTCTTTCGCCCCCCTCTTTTGCTGTACGAAATGTAAATAGTAAAGGAATATTGCCAATTATTTCTCTTACTTGCTGCAGCATTTCTATTACCCTTTTTTTATTATTTATTTCTGTGAAATAATCTGCACGCCATTCAAGGATATCTATCCTCAGCTCCTTTAAGGCTGCTGCTTCTTCCCTTAGCTCTTCTTTTGTTCTACCAATAAGAGAAACACAAATTTTGGGGATTCCTTCTCCAATAATAACCTCTCTTACCTTTATGCTTTTACTCACCATTTTCCCCTCCAACAGCTTTCTTCTAAGTAATATCCAAAGAATCTATAATAGTATCAACAGTTTCCTCTACCTTGTTTCCATCGGTTGTGACTTTCAGATGGTGGTTCCTATAAATTTCTTTTCTCGCATTAAACAATACCTTTATTTCATCTTCAGTCTTTCCTTGCAGTACAGGTCTACTATCAATAATAAATGGGATTCTTTTTTTCCATGCCTCAAAGGACATATCGATATATATAACAATCCCCTTTTCTAGACAAACATTGCGAATATCTTCTTGTAGAAAAGCTCCTCCTCCAAGCGAAATCACTTTCCCCTTCTGTTCCGATAACGCCTTAATTAGTTCTTTTTCTTTTTTTCGAAAAAAAGCTTCTCCATAATGGCTAAAAATTTCTGGAATGGTCATGTTATACTTTTCTTCTATCTGATGATCAACATCCGCAAATTCGCGCTGAAGCTTTTTCGCTAATTCTTTTCCGATCGTCGTTTTTCCGACTCCCATAAACCCTATTAAAAAAATACTTTTCTCTTTCATTGATTCATTCTGCAGCATGAAATGAAGCCCCCTATAACTATATCCGGCAAAATCTTTCTTTTCATTATAAGGGAAATCGAGTCTATATCCTAGCAGATTATCGGAATAAATCTGTTTCATCTCACATATAATGCAGTGGATAAAGGCTAGCTTCTTTCGAAAAATCCGTTCTTCTTCTAACCTATATTCTCATTCATACACCTCTTTTCTCTATTAGCTATTTTTTCAATTTTCTAATCCTATCAAGTATTACATAGTTTTAATGGTTAAACGCAATTTGTAAATTACTATTTTAGAACTTATTTATAATTATTATAAAATTATATTGATTTTTTAATTATAGATGATATTATAATATACATATGCTAAAGAACTAAATTATGAGGTGATTTTTTATATGTCAAATAATCGATTAACGACTAGCTGGGGAGCACCAGTTGGGGACAACCAAAATTCTATTACTGCTGGCCATCGTGGACCAACATTAATCCAAGATGTACATTTACTTGAAAAATTAGCTCATTTTAATAGAGAACGTGTACCTGAGCGAGTTGTTCATGCTAAAGGGGCTGGAGCTCATGGATACTTCGAAGTGACAAATGACTTAACGAAATACACAAAAGCTAACTTCTTATCTGAAGTAGGAAAAAGAACTCCAATGTTTATCCGTTTTTCAACAGTTGCAGGGGAGCTAGGTTCTGCGGATACTGTTCGTGATCCACGTGGATTTGCGGTGAAGTTTTATACAGAAGAGGGAAATTATGATATCGTTGGTAATAATACACCTGTATTCTTTATTCGTGATGCCATTAAATTCCCTGATTTCATCCATACACAAAAAAGAGATCCAAAAACACATTTAAAAAACCCAACAGCTGTATGGGATTTCTGGTCTCATTCACCTGAATCTTTACATCAAGTAACTATCCTGATGTCAGATCGTGGTATTCCAGCAACATTACGTCATATGCATGGTTTCGGAAGCCATACTTTTAAATGGGTAAATGAAGAGGGAGAAGGCGTTTGGGTTAAATATCATTTTAAAACAGAACAAGGGGTTAAAAACCTGGATGTTAATTTAGCTGCTAAACTTGCTGGAGAGAATCCTGATTATCATACAGAAGATTTATTTAATGCAATAGAAAAAGGAGATTTTCCTGCTTGGACACTTTATGTGCAAATTATGCCATTAGAGGATGCCGATACGTATCGTTTTGATCCATTCGATGTAACAAAAGTATGGTCACAAAAAGATTATCCGTTAATCGAAGTTGGTCGTATGGTACTTGATCGCAACCCAGAAAACTATTTTGCAGAAGTGGAGCAAGCTACATTCTCTCCTGGAACATTAGTACCTGGTGTAGAAGTGTCACCAGACAAAATGCTACAAGGCCGTTTATTTGCTTACAGTGACGCACATCGCTACCGTGTAGGTGCAAACCATAATGCCCTTCCAATTAACCGTCCTCGCAACGAAGTAAATAACTATCAGCGTGATGGTCAAATGCGCTTTGATGGCAATGGCGGCGGTTCTGTTTATTATGAGCCAAATAGCTTTAGTGGTCCAAAAGAAACACCTGAAAACAAAACAACGCCATTTGCAGTATCTGGAGTAGCCGAAAGTGCAGCATATGATCATAATGATCACTACACACAAGCAGGAGATTTATATCGTCTAATGACTACAGAAGAACGCGAAAGATTAGTCGCAAACATTGTTGGTGCAATGAAGCCTGTAGCATTAGAAGAAATCAAGCTTCGTCAAATCGGTCACTTCTACAAAGCAGATCCTGAATACGGCACAAAAGTTGCTGAAGGCTTGGGTCTAAGTGTTCCCGAAACAGTAAAATAATAATAATTGGCGAAAAACCCTCTTTTTTGAGGGTTTTTCTTTTCTATTTGGAGGAGGTTGTAACACTAAAAAGATTACAACCTGTTGTTTGTTGATACAGTACCCCTTTTGAATTAGACACAAACGTATTTTTATGATAAATCTGTAGCAGTTATTTTGTCGGAATTATTTTCATTGCGGCATTTGCCTTAATGCTTGCTGCTTTTGGCATATAATTGCGAGTTTCGGCATTTTGCTTGTGATTCCGAACTCTTGCTTGCGACTTTCCGCTTTTTACTTGCGATTCCGAACTTCTTGCTTGCGACTTTCCGCTTTTTGCTTGCGACTCCAAACCTTTTGCTTGCGACTTTCCGCTTTTTGCTTGCGACTTCCCATCGTACAATCGATCCATTTCATCTCAATTATTTGATAATCCTTCAAGAAAGCGCTACTCTTAAAATAGAAAAACTATATTCTAACGAGGTGAAAAGATGGAATTATCAATCAATTCAACAAAGAAACTAATCAATGGCGTAGAAATTCCGTATTTAGGTTTTGGCGTTTTCTTAGTAAAAGATCCAAAAGAATGTGAAGAAAGTGTCCTTACTGCCATAAAAAATGGTTATCGTTCCATTGATACCGCTACAAGATATGAAAACGAAGAATTTGTAGGCAATGCGATAAAAGCTGCTGGTGTCTCTCGTGAGGAATTGTTTATCACCACAAAAGTGTGGGTAACAGATTTTGGTTATGAAGAAACTAAGAAGGCATTTCATGAATCTTTAAAGAAGCTTCAGTTAGATTATTTAGATCTTTATCTTATTCACTGGGCTGCACCAGGATTTGAAGAAACATGGAGAGCAATGGAAGATCTTTATGAAGAAGGGTTAGTTCGCGCAATTGGTGTATGCAACTTCCAAATCCATCATTTAGAAAAATTAGCGGAAACAGCAAGAATTACCCCTATGCTAAATCAAGTTGAGACACATCCTCTTTTCCAACAGGTGGAACTAAGAAATTACTTAGCACAACACAATATTGCACATGAAGCTTGGGCTCCGCTTGGACAAGGTAAGAATGGATTATTCAATTTACCAGCTTTAACGGAGATTGCTAAAAAACACAATAAAACAGTTGCTCAAGTAATTCTAAGATGGCATTTAGAACGTGATACCATCATTATTCCTAAATCTGTTCATGAGCATCGTATTATAGAAAATGCTGATTTATTTGGTTTTGCACTTGATTCAGAAGATATAAAAACCATTACTTCCCTCGATACAAACGAACGGAGCTTTGGGAATCCTGATGATATCGAACGGTTTAAAGCAATGCAGGAAGCTGCTTCAAAATAATGTCCCTATATTTAGTCTATTATAGAATGGTAGGAGGCGTATAACCTCCTACCACTCTACCAAACACAATATAGTTCTGTGCATTTATCAGGAAAAGATTTTGCAGGAGCTTAAGATATATTAAAACAAACAATCAAATTATTAACCCCATATACTTATCCCTTCATGCCTGTTATGGATATTCCTTCAATAATATGACGCTGTGCAATAATATACACAATTAATACTGGAATAATAGATATGACTGTACCTGCCATCATTAACGACCAGTCAGCTGTATATAACCCTTTGAAAGAATTTAATAATAAAGGCACAGTAAAGTTCTCAGGAGAATTCAGATATATCAAAGGATCAAGAAAGTTATTCCAAGATTGCATAAAAGTAAAAATACCAATGGCAGCTAAAGCAGGTCGAAGTAATGGCAATATGATATTCCAATATATTCGAACATATCCTGCACCGTCCATAATAGCTGCCTCTTCTAACTCTTTTGGAATCCCCATAACAAATTGTCTTAATAAAAATACTGCAAAAGCATTAAATAGTGCTCCTGGTACAATTAATGTTAAATGAGTATCTAACCAACCTAATTTATCCATTACCAAATATAAAGGAATCATTGTAACCTGCTTTGGTATCATCATCGTAGCCAGAAATAAAATAAAAAGAAGATTGGCACCTTTAAAATTAATTTTTGCAAAGGCATAAGCTGCCATTGAAGCAGTGAATAATGTAAAGCCCACGATAATAACAGTAATATAAAAGCTATTAAAATACGCTAAATTAAAGGGCATTGCCTGTAAAGAATTAAGAAAATTACTCCAAACAAAAGGGTCAGGAATCCATTTTGGCGGAATAACAAATATTTGGGACATATCCTTTAAGGAACTAAGGATCGTCCAAATAAACGGGAATATCATCACTAGTGCACCAAATCCTAATACAAAATGCAGAACTAATTTTGGCATAAATGTTCGTCTCTTACGTGCTTTTGGGATGTCAAAGTTAGTACCAGTATTTAATTCATATTTATTCTCCATAAAACACCCACCTTTTTTGAAATTTAAATTGGATAAGTGTAAAGATTAAAATAATAACGAATAATATCATGGAAGCAGCGGCACTCTTTCCCATCGTAAAATCAACAAATGCCTGATCATAAATGTGGAAGACAATGGTATAACTTGCCTTTGCAGGTCCACCATTTGTCATAACAAATGCTTGGTCAAATACTTGGAAGGAAGAAATGATGGTCATGATTGTTACAAAAAAGGTAGTTGGTGTTAGTAATGGTAACGTTATGTGCCTAAATTTCTGAATAGCATTTGCCCCATCCATTTCTGCAGCTTCATAATAGCTCCTTGATATGCCTTGTAGTCCTGCCAAGAAAATTACCATGTTATATCCAAGTCCCCACCATATACTTAATAATGCAATGGAAGGTATTACCCACTTAGTATCAGTTAACCAATGAGGTCCAGTTATCCCAATATAGGATAACAATTCGTTTAAAATACCGAAATCCCCATTTAGAATCCACATAAATATTATCCCTACAGAAACTGAACTTGTTACTACAGGCATAAAGAAAAAGACACGGTAGATTGCTTTACCTTTTACTTTATTAAGGGCAACAGCTAAAATTAGCGCTAACGCAATTCCAATAGGTACAACTAAAAACATATAATAGATTGTATTAACCATTGCCTTCCAAAAATCAGGGTTATTTATTTGATTAATATAATTAGATATTCCAATAAAGCTGCTACTCCCAAATCCACTCCAGTCTGTAAAGCTTAAATAAAAGGCATAGATTAATGGAACTAACGAAAAAAACAGCAACCCTAATAACTGAGGACTAATAAAAAGAAAACCCCATAAATTCGCATTTTTTCTAGCCAACTGCCCCACACCCCTTTAGGAAAATATACCAAGAAGGTTTATCTTCTTGGTATATTCTCTCTTTTTAGAAAGATAGAATTATTTATCCACATACTGATTAATTATCTTAATTACCTTATCAATAGTAGTATCAGCGTCTTCTTTACCAAGGAACATTAAGTCAATTGTCTCCGATATTTCAGTCGTTAATCCTGCAAATTGGGCATCACGTGCAAAGTTTGAACCATGTGTAAAACCATTATTCCGCCCATCAAATAAATACTCCATATGTTTTTCACTATTACCTTCTAATGCATTTTCATCTGCGGCAGGAAGAGATGGGAGTGCATTTCCGCCTTTACCAGTTCTTGCTTCTTGCCCTTCTTTACCAACATAATAAGATACAAATTTCATCGCTTCTTCCAAATGTTCACTTTTCTTATTTACTGACATATATGCCACTGGTACACTTACCATTTCTTGTTTTTCTTTGGTGTTACTCGGAAAATAGATATAATCGTAATCTAAACTAGGATTTTGATCGAATTGGGGAGTAAACCAGCGACCACCTGCTACCATACCTACTTGATTAGACATAAACATGGCATCAACCCCTTGACCTTGTGGTAGCGAACCTGCATATACTGCATTTCCATTGGAAACTAAATCATGTAAAAAATGAAAGGTTTCCTTCGCTTTCTCATTTTCTGGTAATACAAAATTACCTTTTTGATCAAAGATTCTTCCTCCATTTGACCAAATCCAGCTATACCAATGCCCCTGCCAGTTTTCCATAATCAATCCTTCTTTTCCGGATTCCTTAATCTTACTAGTAACTTCAATAAATGTATCCCAGTTCCAATTGCCCTCCTCATAATATTCTTGTGGCGTTTTTAGACCAGCCTCTTTAAAAATGGTCTTATTATAATAGATAACCATCGGGTTTGCATCTGGAGCAACTCCATAGGTAATTCCGTCTTGTCTTGCTGGACCAAATAATCCTTCAGGAAACTCCTTTAAGTTCACATAACTTGCTTCACTATTAAAAAAATCATCCAATGGTTGTACCACATCTGCCTCTATCATTTGCGGCATAGTTGGCTCATGTGCATAAAACACATCTGGCCCCTTACTCCCTTGTAAAGAAGTCATTAGCTTTTGATCATACTGATCACTTGAAACTGGAACTAGTTTCACCTTAATATTAGGGTTTTTATCCATAAACCCATCAATTGCTTTCTGATAAACTTTTAATTCTGCAGGATTTCCCCATGCTTGCATCGTTAATTGAATTGATTTTCCATTTCCTGAACTGGTTTTACCACTGGAAGTACTATTATTGCTGCAACCGATTACAATAAACATAACTAAAAGTATCCAAATCCCACTTTTAATTGGATTACTAATTTTCATCTAGTTACCTCCCAACTTATAGTTACCGTTAACTAAACTATAACTCCTTTATCTGCTTACTTACGGGGCGTTCTTTTGCTTTATCTGCTTCCCCTGCATTTTTATTTGCAGCTTCCCTATCCTTCTCCATTTCTTCAATTGTTTTTACTTTTAATCTTGCGGCTCCTCGATATTCTTTTGTTGGTAAAAGATTACCAGATTTTAATCTAATTTTCGCTTCTGCAATTGCTTCTGAATATTGAGAAAGCCATTCTTCTTGCGCAACTAATAATTCATCAACCATCTGCCATATTTCTTTCGGATTACAAACCGCGCCAATAAGTGGATCCATCATCATCGCTTGACGTAATAATTGATCATCCCCACTCACTGCAGCTTCCACTGCCAATCGTTGTACCGAAATACTCACATTACATACTGCTGCACATCCGAGTGGTAATTCTCCAACTAGAGGCATATTAATACCATTTCTATCTACATAGCCTGGTGCTTCGATAATTGCGTCATCTGGAAGGTTTGAAATAACTCCATTGTTAACCATATTAAAGTGGCCCCGATACACTCTCCCTGTTTCAAGTCCTTCTAAAATATAGGAACCATGCTCTTCACTTCTATTCTCTTGTTTATATTCAAGAGCAGGATCCTTTAACCAATTAGGAAAATCAGTTTTAAACCAAGTGCGCCCTTCTGTACAAACCCTTAAATACCCTCCAGTTTCTCCGTTAATCCATGACCCTAAATCAATCCATTCCCTTATTTCTTCTGGTCTTTTTCGATACCATGGAACATACTCACTGAGATGCCCATTGGACTCTGTACTGTAATAACCGAATCTGCGTAGCATATCAATCCTTACTTTTTCTGTTTGGCTGTATTCTGGATGATTTTCAAAAGCAGTCAATAGTTTACTAGTTTGATCCTGTCCCTTATAGCTCACCTTGATATACCAAGTTTGATGATTAATACCAGCACAAATAATATCAAGGTCATTTTTGTCTATTCCCAATACATTGGCGATTTGTCTATGCCCGCCTTGTACACCATGACATAAGCCAATAGTTCGGATACCACCATATTTATTACAAGCCCATGTTATCATCGCCATCGGATTTGCATAGTTTAATAGAAGACAATCCTCTTCTGCCACCTCTTTAATATCTTTGCAAATTTCTAACATTTCAGCTATTCCTCGTTGACCATACATAATTCCGCCAGCACTTAATGTATCACCAACGCATTGATCTATTCCGTATTTCAATGGTATCTCAATATCTTTTTGAAATGCAGACAGTCCTCCAATACGAACCACATTAAAAATATACTTTGCACCCAACAACGCTTCTCTGCGATTAGTGGTAGAATGAATAGTGATTTTCAAACCATTTTCATTAATGTCACGTTGGCATAGTTGCGTTACCATAGCCAAATTATCTTGATTTATGTCAGTAAAAGATACTTCCATGTTTCTAAACTCTGGTACAGAGAGTAAATCTCTTAATAGACCTCTAGTAAAACCAATGCTTCCAGCGCCTATAAATGTAACTTTAAATGCCATTTTAACCCTCCTTTTCGTTATATTTATGTTAACATCGGCAAAATGTAAACGCTTTAAAAAATCTCATCTCTTCTTTAGATTTTTGTGTACTATTCTAACCTGTTAAAATTTAGTCTATGATCCCCTTCTTTCTTAGCGCTGAAGGAGTTATACCAATATGCTTTTTAAATACCTTGCTAAAATATTGACTACTATTCATCCCAATAAAACTAGCAACTTTCGTGATCGGTATATCCGTTTGTGTAATAAGCATTTTTGCTTTCTCTATTCTAATCTTGGTTAAGTAATCAATGATGGTACATCCCATTGCCTTCTTAAAAATTCGATGGATATAGTTAGGGTGAAGGTGAGTAATAGCAGACAGCTGCTCTATTCTTATATCATAATCATAATTCTCATGAAGATATTCAATTACCTTTTTTAAATATGGATTCGATAGCTGTGTGGATTCATTTTTAGCTTGTACTACATTTCTTGCAATAAGTAATAATAACTGGGTAAAAAGTATATGAACCATTAAATAATTGTCGCTTGTATCATTCATCTGACTGTCTAACTCCAACACTAGATTTCTTAATGAGTGAAAAACACCGTTTCTATCTTTCAAAAAATGATAGGCCTCTTTCATTACTAGTAATTCTTGTAATTCTTTGCTTTCTTCTGCAAGCTCATTAATAGGAGGAAATGTACGATTCATTTCAGTTAATGCGAATTCCAAATTCAACATTCTACAAGGCTTATTTTTTTCAACAATCAAACGGTGGGGTACATCACTATCAATAAATATAAATTGGTGCTTTTTCATTTGAAAATCTTGCCTTTCTACCTCCACCCGGCATTCACCAGATATAACATACATAATTTCCATAGAAGAATGCGTATGATAGGCCATATAAAATCCATCCCACTCTTTGAAGTAATAAGCAGTAACCTTAGGATGGTAACCTTTACTGCTACTAATTTGATATAAACTACCTGAGTTTATCATTATGTATTCCTCCCTCATTATTTTTTAAATAAAGAAGACAGACAGTTACCTTTTGAAGCTGTTTTTCTATGCTTATTAATTCTTTTAAATTTAAATCGCTAATTATTTCTAGAAAATTTTAAATTTTCCCTTTATCCTTATTTTTATCCTAACTTAAAAAAAGAAAAGGGAATCATAAGCTAATAGTGAATAAAAAATGGGAAGAACAAAAAGAATATACTAAACGGATAGGTTCCAGAAGTAGCTACAAAGTATTTGAATAATTATCTTTATCAAGCTATTTTTCTCGTTATTTCCTAAACGTCTAAAGACGGAATTTACCTGAATATGAACGAAATTCGTCTTAATCAAAAAAATAAATGGTAAATAGAATCAATGACTGGAAGATAGTTAGTTATTTTACATTGGAATCTATGAATCAATTTATAAGACAAAATATATCTTTAAAGCAGATGTGAAAGTCATAAAAAGACTCCAATTGTATAGGAAGCACATATGCCCTTCTTAACAATTGGAGTTCTATTTATTTCTTACGGAAATATCCCCCAAAAAAACTACCTGTTCTTTAGATAAAATGATATTTCTATTTATTCACTCATAATCTCTACGTACAATAGAATCTCTCTAATCGTTTTATCAATGTATTACTCCATTTTATAGTTACTTTTTATCCTTTAAATGCCCTCCACTAAATTTAATAACTATTAATAATGCTGAGAAAGCAAAAGCTATGAATATAAGGATAATTGAAAAAACATTATCCCTTGGTAATAATTTCAAAAACCATATTGAAAGAATTAATGTAGCCCAAATTAAACGATCTTCTAATGTTTCTTTATCTAACTTTTTTAAATTTAAATATATAAAAATATATAAAAGTGGTGGAAATATCAAGCCAAAAAATATGGACCAACCACTTCTTAAATACCAAGGTAGTTGTCGATCAATTTCTTTCAATTTTTGTTTTTTTCTTCATCTGGGTTTAACATCATTAAAACTATACCTCTCCTTTACCTAAAAGTGCATTTAAAAACAATTTTTTCTATAAATTCACCACTAAAAATCTTAATCATGTAAATTTTTTATTATTTCAAAAAAATTTATATCTAAGATATGGAAAAATAGGAAGTTTTAAGATTAGATAAATTATTTAATGAGACGAATCTAAAAAATTTTCTTCGCTTGATCTATATCCATTCTTCATAGGATCATTCTTCAATATTATACCAGATAAGAGTTTATTCTCTCTTTACTTAATGCAATTACTTGTTTACGAAAAGATATTAAAAATAAAACTGATCTAACCTTTAATAGCTGCGTGCTATTCATTAAGAGGTAATATTTTGCAAAAAATTCTTAGAGTAAGTAAAAAAAGTGAAATCACACCCGGCGACTTCACTTTTTTTACTTAAAGAGACTTGTTCCAACCTATTTTCATCAAATTTTATTGCTTTTTATTAGTTGAAGCCCACTGGTTATCTGTTGCTGTTTTATGCTGCTTTTTATTTGTAACTTCTGTATTAGCAGTTGCCCATTGGTTATTTACTTCAGACTTTTTTTGCTTCGCCATTATTCATTACCTCCCGCTAGAAATAATTACGTACTATTCTAGTATGAGATAAAGTGGCAAAGATTATGAAGCAAATAGAAAATTGTTTTACTCTTACAGTTTTAAACGCTGCAAGCGAAGAGCATTTAGCACAACAGATACGGAACTAAAAGCCATTGCAGCACCAGCCAGCCATGGCGCAAGCAGACCAATTGCCGCAATTGGTATGCCAAGCGTATTGTAGCCAAAAGCCCAGAATAAATTTTGTTTAATATTTGTTATCGTTTTTCTACTGATTAAGATACTGTCTGCAATAGCTTGTAAATCTCCACGGATAAGTGTAATATCAGCTGCCTCCATGGCAATATCAGTTCCTGTTCCAATTGCCATCCCGATATCCGCTAATGCTAGTGCAGGAGCATCATTGATTCCATCTCCAACCATTGCCACTTTTTTTCCTTGTTGCTGTAGTTTTTTCACAGCTTCTGCTTTTCCATCTGGCAATACCTCTGCAATAATATGGTCAATTCCTGCCTGTCGTCCGATGGCTTCCGCTGTTTGCTGGTTATCTCCTGTAATCATCATGACATCAATGTTCATCTGTTTTAATCGTTTAATGGCATTTTTAGAAGTTTGTTTAATCGTATCGGCTACAGCCAGAAGTCCAGCATATTTGCCATTAACACTTACAAGCATCGCTGTTTTCCCTTGGGATTCCAGGTCTTTCATCATCGGAAGAATTTTCCCGACATTTATCCGGTAACGATCCATTAATCGGCGTGTTCCGATTAATAGTTCACGGCCATCCACATTTGCACGGATTCCGTAGCCTGGGATTGCTTCAAAGTCTGCAGTTTCTCGCAGAACAATCCCTCGCTCTGTAATTCCTTTGACTATCGCCTCTGCAAGGGGATGTTCGGATTTGCTTTCCGCCGCTCCCACTAACGAAAGTAATTCTTCTTCTTGCCATTCCGTTACTATATCTGTTAAGATTGGCTTTCCATTTGTTACAGTTCCTGTCTTATCTAATAAAATCGTATCAATTTTATGGGTCATTTCTAGGTGTTCCCCACCTTTAAATAATATCCCATATTCTGCCGCTCTTCCTGATCCAGCCATAATAGATGTTGGAGTCGCAAGCCCTAATGCACAAGGGCAAGCAATAACTAAAACGGCGATTAGCTTTTCGAGACTTTCCGCAAAATCACCAGGTGTAATGATAAAATACCAGAAAAGAAAAGTAATCAGCGCAAGACTCACAACAATAGGCACAAAAATACCAGAAATATGATCGGCCAAACGCTGAATGGGCGCTTTAGAACCTTGTGCTTCTTCAACCACTTTAATGATTTGTGCAAGCGCGGTTTCTTTGCCAACCTTTGTTGCTTTTATTTTTAAAAAGCCATTTTTATTTATGGTGGCACCAATAACGGTGTCCCCCGCCTGTTTATCAACTGGAATGCTCTCTCCCGTTAACATGGATTCATCAATGGCTGACTGCCCTTCAATAATTTCTCCATCAACAGGGATTTTTTCACCTGGTTTTACAAGTAGCATCTCACCAGCCACGACTTCTTCAAGCGGTATTTCCATTTGTTCCCCATTGCGAATAACAACCGCTGTTTTCGCTTGAAGCCCCATTAGTTTTTTTATTGCCTCAGAAGATCTTCCTTTTGCTTTGGTTTCAAATAATTTACCTAATAGAATTAAGGTAATCAAAATCGCACTTGTTTCAAAATAAAGCCCTACAGGGTGACCAGAATGTCCAAGTGTCTCAAAGGATAAATAAACGCTATAAAAATAGGCTGCGGAAGTTCCTAGTGCAACTAGAACATCCATATTAGCACTCTTATTTTTCAATGCTTTATATGCCCCTACATAAAACTGCTTCCCGACAAAAAATTGAATAGGAGTTGCCAGCGCCATTTGGACCCATGGATTCATTAATAAATCTGGAACATACAGAAACGAAGTAAAGGAAAAGTGGCCCACCATTGTCCATAAAAGAGGCAGTGATAAAATCATCGAGAAGATAAATTTTCGTTTTTGTCTCTTAAATTCTGCTTCTTTTTGATTGATGGATGCTTGTTTGGATTCTTTCTTCGTTGCCCCATAACCAAGCTTTGTTACTTTACCAATTAGTTCATCAGGTACAACAGTTGCTGGGTTATATTCTATCGTGGCATTTTCTAAAGCCAGATTAACGGTTGCTTTATTCACCCCGGCCATTTTATTAAGTCCTTTTTCAATTCTTGTTGCACATGCTGCGCAGGTCATTCCTGAAATGTCTAATTCAATTTTTTCCGTAACAATTCCATAACCTAACCCTTCCACTTTTTCTTTAATTTCACTTGGGGAGAGTTCATCCTCCCTATATTTAACTGTCGCTTTTTCCAGCGCCAAATTTACAGTAGCATTCTCTACACCTTGCATTTTATTTAATCCTTTTTCAATACGAGTTGCACAAGCAGCACAAGTCATTCCCGTAATTTCAAAGGTTTGTTCCTTTACTTGCTCTTTACTTTTCATGACACTTTGTTCCGCCATATCACAAAACTCCTTATACCTATATAGGGTATATTTTATTGAAAATAAAAATGTGCAAAAAACAGCACATTTCCTCTTTAAATTACTTTACATCATAACCTTGCTCATCAATTGTTTCTTTAATCGTGTCGAGAGTTACTTCATTTTCATTGTATGAAACATCAACTAGACCTTCTTTTAAATGAACTTTGACAGCAGAAACTCCACTAAGCTCTCCTACGCTTCCTTCTACCGCTTTAACACAATGATTACAAGACATGCCCTCTACTGTTAATGTTACATTTTCCATTTAAAACACTCCTTATTTTTTCATTAATTTCTGAATAGTTGTTAACACCTCGTCGACTACTTCCATGTCGCCTTCTTGGATACGTTCCACAACACAGTTTTTTAAATGTCCTTCTAATAAAATCTTTGCTACACTATTTAAAGCAGATTGAGTCGCAGAAATTTGCGTAATAACATCATCACAATACGTATCTTTTTCAATTAACCCTTTTATGCCTCTGATCTGGCCTTCAATCCGATTTAGCCTAGTGACTAAATTTTGCTTTACTTTATCTGAATGATGACTTTTTCGGTCACTCGTAATATGGCAATTGTCCATTCCTTGTTCATTCTTCTCCAATAAGTCTACCCCCTTCCTCCATATTTCATCTTATATTTATATCATACCCCCGTATAGTATAAATGTAAACGAAAAAGTATGACAAATTAGTGAAAAATACTCTTTTTCTCTAATATAACCAAATTATGATATATTATTGCTATGAAAAGTATTAGGCAAATCCCACGTCAATCATTAAGAGATCAAGTATACGAACAGTTAAAATCAGCAATCATTCATCTTGAATTAACACCAGGGGAAAAAATTAACGATAAGGCACTGGCTGAACAATTTGGTGTAAGCAGGACCCCTGTACGAGAAGCAATCAAAAAATTGGAGGATGAAGGATTAATTGTAACTTCTCCAGGATCAGAAACCATTGTCAGCCTAATAGAAGTAGACCAAGCAATGCATGCCTTAACAGTCGTTGCCGCCCTCCATGCATTAGCAGCTAAATTAGCTTCTATTACTTTGTCTTCCACCGAGGTCGAAAAAATGAAGGTCATTAATAACGAATTTAGTGAGGCACTCAAATCTGAGGATAAGTATAAAGCTATCCAAAAAGACGACCAATTTCATGCCGTTATTTTAGAGGCATCTCAAAATCCAGAAATAGTTATCGCTCTAGAACGACTTCTTCCTAAAATTCGGCGATTAGAATTATTAAAGTTTAATACTATTGATGGGAAAAAATCGATCGAACAGCATCAAGAGATTATTGCATGTATAGAAAAGGGAAATACCTCCCTGCTTCCAACCTTAATCGAGAATAATTGGCTAAGCTTGGTCGAATATTTAGCAGAACAATGAAAGTAGCTGGGGAATTTTTTATTCCCCCTCTTTTTCCACATTTTTTTCTTTCTTCGTCGTCACCATATTACTCCTTAATTCTGGGTAAATTTTCATTAGTAAGGAAAGTAATTGCTGTTCCTCTTCTTCCGTTAGATGTTTCGTCATCTCTTTATTTAATCTTTCTAGCACTTTTTGTATCTCTGGAAAAATGTTCATTGCTTTTGTAGTTGGATATAAATTATTGGCACGCCGATCGTTATCATCTGTATGCCTAACAATATATCCCACGCTTTCTAGATGTTTTACCGCTCTAGCTGTTGTTGCTTTATCAAATTTTAAAACAGTGGAAAGTTCGTCTTGATTAATTCCTGGTTTTGCAATAATTGTTTTCAAAAAAGCTTGCTGCCCACCATTTCCTATTTCATAAGGTTTTAATTCCTTCGAAAGGAATTTCTGATTCTGCCTGTGAATCATCGATATAATCCTTCCAATTGGTATATCGCTCACTATGTTCCTCCCCCCTCGGATAGTTTCGCTTTGAAAAGCGAACACTAAAATCACTGATTGTAGCATACAAAATAATAGTTGCTTATGCAACTAACTTATTTTAAAATAGAGCAATAATAGTTGCTTATGCAACTAAATAAATGAGGTGATTATTTGCATGCTTCTGTAACTGAAAATAAAAACGAAGGTCATCAACGCCGATGGCTCATTTTTATTGTTTTAAATATATTCACATTTATGGGGACGCTCGATGCGAGTATTGTTAATATTGCGCTTCCGACTATCTCAAAAGAATTAGGCCTTGCTTTTGCTAACTCTCAATGGATTGTGATTAGTTATTTACTAACCATTTGTACCGTTATCCTTTTTTTCGGAAAAATGGGGGACGTCTTTGGGAAAATCAAAGTTTTTAAATGGGGATCTGTTCTGTTTATTATTGGTTCTTTTCTTTGTGGCTTGAGTGGTTCGCTTGCTTTTTTAGTCTTTTCTCGAATTATCCAAGCAATTGGTTCAGCTATGACAATGGCAAATAGCCAAGGGATTGTGACGGAAATTTTTCCAGTTAAGGAAAGAGGAAAAGCCCTAGGTCTTATTGGTACCTTTGTCTCTCTAGGAAGTATTACTGGACCAAGCTTAGGGGGAATTATTATTTCGAGTTTAGGATGGGAATACATATTCTGGATTAACATCCCAATTGGTATTATTGCTATATCGCTAGCATGGAAGACCTTGCCTAAAGATATGACACTAACTAAGACAAAAATCGATGTAGCTGGAAGTATATTATTCAGCCTTGCGATTATTCTCCTTATCGGCGGCTTACTGCTTGGTCAGCAATATGGCTACAACAACTGGATGATTATTGCTTCTATCCTAATCGGTTTGATTGCATTCATCAGTTTTGTCATGGTGGAATATCGAAGAGAAAGCCCAATGCTAGAGCTCTCGATCTTTAAAAATCCACTTTTTTCTATTAGTATTTTTTGTGCCTTTATTGTTTTCATTGCTAACTTCTGTTTTAATATCCTATCACCATTTTACACACAGGACATTCTTGGGATGTCTGCATTACATTCCGGATATATTCTAATGCTCTTTCCGATTACGATGGCCATTGTAGCTCCAATTAGCGGCTCATTATCGGACAAAATTAGTGGACAGGCCATTACTTTTGCTGGATTATTAGTAATGATTGTTGCACAAATTGGCCTAACATTTCTTCATGAAGGAAGTTCTATAACTAACCTTGCTTTGTGGATCATTATGCTTGGAGCAAGTTCGGGTCTCTTCCAATCCCCTAACAATTCGCTCATTATGTCAACCGTTGAGCGAAAGCAGTTAGGAATAGCTGGAAGTATTAATTCACTTGTTCGAAACTTAGGAATGGTTGTTGGTATTTCTCTTGCCACAAGCATATTATTCTCAGTTATGAGCATGAAAGCAGGATACCGAGTAACCGCCCTGATTCCTGGTAGACCTGATATTTTTCTTAGCGGTATGCATGTCGTATTTCTTGTATCCAGCAGCCTTTGCTTCATTGGTTTGCTTCTCACCGGCTGGAGATATACTGCATCGCGCAAAGCGGATGAAAAAAAAGTTCGAAACGCTTCTTAATCGATAACTTGGTAAAAAAGCTCCTTGATTTTTTCAAAGAGCTTTTTTCATTAACTAGCTATTAATCAAAAGCCATACCGGTATAAATTAAAATAGCTTCACGTAAAAACGCTGTCGCACCTACTTGCACTTTATCGTAATATGCCGTAAATCGTTCATCAGCAATATACATATCAGCAAGTCCCGCATGTGCCTCTTTCTTGTATTCTGGCCAATTGAAGGTTAGCCATTGGCGATGTAAATCAGCAGCATTCTGAGCAGTTTTCCCAGCAGGATTTCCTTCTTTTAGCGCTTCTTTAAGAGTGGAAAAAAGCTTATTTTCTATCTCTATCATATGGCGGTAATCTTCCTCAGTCATATTCATGAGTTTCGCATTAGATTGGTCGATAATTTCATCGCCATACTTTTCTCGTATTTCTGTCCCATACTTTGCTTCATTATCAGAAACCAGCTTACTCTTAAAGCCCTCGAACTTTTCTTTATCAGACATTGTCATTCTCCCTTCCAGTGTTTTCATCGTTTTCTCGACATTTCCAATCAATTGTATTAACTGTTTTTGCTTTGCCAGAAGTTTTTCGTGATGCTCCTTTAACGCTTCTTTGACGTCAAAAGAAGGGGAAGCCATCATTTTTTTTATTGTTTCTAATGGAACATCTAATTCGCGATAAAAAAGAATTTGCTGTAATCTATCTACTTCTTTTTGCCCATAAATTCGATATCCTGATGAATTGATTCTCGCCGGCTTGAGAAGATCAATTTCATCATAATATCGTAATGTTCTTGTGCTTACTCCCGCTAACTTTCCTAATGCCTGTACGGTATATTCCATCTTTTCATCTCCTGACGATTCCATCATAAAAGATTAACGTAACGTTAATGCAAATAGTTTTTTTCATACTTAAACAAAAAAGTAGTTATCACATAGAAGGATAACTACTTTTTTTGATTAAAGACAATCAATCTTTCATTTAATTAGTTAGAGAAAAGGATTTCGTCATTCCCCTTGTTTGTATCCAATGATATTAAAACGGATTAAATAAATTTCCCCCTATAGTGTTAGCCATCAATTTATCTTTTTAAATTTACAGTTGTTACTTCAAATTTATCATAACGGTGACGGGAAAAGGAATACTCAAATGGTACACCATTGTTTAAATAACCTACATGCTCTACTTCCAGAATTGGATCATTTAATTCACATTCCAGATGTTCATGATCTAATTCTATTGATTTACATGCTCTTATTTTGCGATGTGACCCTGCTATTGTTAACCCTAATCTTTTAGTAATATGCTCATAAACCGATCCATATAACACATCATCATTTAATCCCGTAATAACTGTCGTTGGCATATAAGTAATTTCTAAAACATATGGTTCATTATTTACAGATCTTAATCTGATTATATAATATACAGGTGTTTTAATATCTATCGCTAAATGGGCTGCAACCTCCTCTGAAGGAAAATGGACTTCAAATTTAATAATTTTACTATCGATCTTTTCGCCATCCAATAGCTTGGAGAGGCCAGTTATTTCATTTGTTAACACATTTACTCTGCTAGTATGCAAAGCCGATTGCACAATAAAGGTTCCATGCCCTCTTTTTCGATAGAGCAGCCCTTCCATCACTAGTTTATCCAATGCCCTTTTCATTGTCATTCTACTGCAAGAAAACTCTTTAGATAATGATATTTCATCCGGTATTGGATGATCTAATGGGTAATAATTTTCTTTAATTCGACGTTTTACTTCGACTGCAATTGCTTCATACTTGTTCATACACGAGCCACCTTAATTAAGAAGAAATAATTCTAAATATGTTATTCGCCATTTTAATTATAAACATTTATATTTAAAAGTCTATACTTTTAAAACTAACCCTTAGTATATCTATTTATAGTATAGTACATTTTTTATAAAACGTATACTTATTTTCAAAATGCCTTCAAAAACAGCAAAAAGAGATAGCCGTCTCTTATACGACTATCCCTTGCTCTTCTCTATTTTTATTCTTATCGAATATCGGTTATTTCTTCGGAATTTCGCAACCGTCATCTGTACAAATAGCACCTTCAGCATCTGTTCCTGAAAGATCTTGAAATTTAGGGACTGGATGGTCTTCCTGCCACACTTGTTCAAGCACTCGTTCGAAAGTCTCTGTAGGCTGCGCACCAGAAACAGAGTATTTTTGATTGATTACAAAGAACGGGACCCCAGATACTCCGATTTGGCTAGCAAGCGCTTCGTCTATTCTAACATCATTAGCAAAGCTTGTGGAATCAGCCAATACTTGTCTTTGAGCTTCCTCTTCCAATCCTACTGATTTCCCTATTTCCACCAATGTATCTGGATCACTAATTAGTTTTCCTTCTGTAAAGTAGGCATGCAATAACTGCTCGGTTAGCTCTTTATCTTTTCCAAGCGTTTTCGCATACTTTGTTAGTCGATGGGCATCAAATGTATTGGTTGGTTTCATATTATCAAAGTCATATTTCAAGCCTGTGCTTGCAGCTTGACTTCCAACATTGTTATTAGCATTTTTGGCTTCTTCGATACTCATTCTGTATTTACCAGCAAGTGCTTCATGAATACTTTTACCAGTGTAGACTTCAGCATTTGGATCTAATTCAAAGCTCTTAAATTCAACTTCTACTTGATCTTTATAAGGAAATTGCTCTAAAGCAATCTCTAAACGGCGTTTTCCTATATAACAAAATGGACACACAAAGTCTGACCATACTTCTATTTTCATCTTTTCACCTTCTTCATAATGATCCTATAATCCTATCACACCAATAGAAATATTACTTCTATTTTGCTTTAGGTCACACAGCCCATCTCTTACCAATAGAAAAACTCCTGTTACAGGAGTCCTTCAGGCTTATTTATATATTTTCACACGATCCTCTAATGGCTTGAATTCTTTTTCTCCTGGTTCTGCTAATGGCTTGCCAAATGGCATTTGGGCGACAAGCTTCCAAGAAGGCGGTATCGACCATTCCCCTTGTACTGCCTCATCAATAAGTGGATTGTAGTGCTGTAAAGAAGCTCCGAATCCCACTTCCTCCAGAGCTGTCCAAATGACTAATTGGTGCATGGCATTTGTTTGATTAGCCCAAACGGGAAAATTCTCAGCATATAGGGCAAATTGTTTTTGTAGTCCTTCTATCACTTCCTGATCTTCGAAGAACAAAATCGTTCCATATCCTGCTTTAAAAGAATTTATTTTTTCTTTTGTAGAAGAGAAATTCTCGGCAGGAACAATTTTTTCTAACTCACTTGCTGTCATATCCCATAGTTTATCATGCTGTTCCTGTAATAAAATCACCACTCTTGAACTTTGAGAATTAAAGGAAGAAGGCGTATGTAGCACAGCTTCATTTACTATTTCTTGGATTTTTTCATCCGACACAACAGCTTCTTTGCTTATACCATAATAGGAACGACGATTTTTTATTGCTTCTAAAAATGCACTCATTTTTTCCTCCAGTAAAAAATTTTTTTCTTCTATATATTACCCATTTGTCTTATTCTTAAAATGACTTCTAAAAAATTTTACAAGGCTTTACCTCTTCGATATTTCTCGAAAAAGAGAGTAGTCTTTAAAAGGCTTACTCTCTGTACTGCACTATCCACGAATGGTTTTTAATGCAGTGCTCCAAGCGACTACTTGGTCAAGCATCGCATTCATATTTTCTAAATGTAGAGGTGCTGGTTTAAAGGTTGTAAAGTTCTCAAAATCTGTAAATAGTGAAAGGGTAGGATGAACGCGAACATCTGCAATATGTAATTCGCCCAGAATTCCTCTTAAATGTTCTGCTGCACGTGCACCACCTGTGGATCCATAACTTACGATTCCTGCTGCTTTATTATTCCAAGCTTCTCTTGCAGAATCTAATGCATTTTTTAATGCGCCAGAAATACTGTGATTATATTCCGCTACAACAAATACGAAACCATCAAGGCTTGCTAATTTTTCATTCCATGCTGCAACATTCTCTTGTCCTTCAGCTGCACCTAAAAACGGTAAGTTAAATTCGGCAATATCAACGATTTCATATTCGGCATCGCCACGCTTGTCAGCAATTTCCTTTACCCATGCCCCAACTTGTGGACTTACTCTTCCTTGACGAGTGCTGCCTAAGATAATTCCAATTTTCATCATCTAACCTCCAAATTTTTAAAATATTATTACATTTTTTATCCTAATACTGAGATTATTTAATTGCAAGCAAAAACACTTACTATTATTCAAAAAGTTATTAAAAGTAACTAACTTGTACCTTGTGTTAATTAAAAGTTCTAGCAAATGCCCCTGACTATTTCCCCCAAATTTGTAATTCCCTTTATAATCTTTTCTTCTGACATATAAGAATAATTTATTCGGCAATGATTTTTCTCTTGCTTATTAGGGAAAAAGCTCTCTCCAGGAACATAGGCCACTTTAGCGATTGGTAAACTGTGTTCCTGCATGAGTATTTTTGTATCGATATGCTCTGGAAAAGTAAGCCATGTAAACAATCCTCCTTGTGGATTCGTATAGATGATACTAGGAGGAAAAGTTTCATGTAATGTTTGGAACATTACTTCTTTTTTCTGTTTATACGTTTCACGAATATGGGCAATATGTTCATCTAAATCATACATATCCATAAATCGGTTCACTGCATACATATTTAAGGTTGAATTTTGTGTATCGGAAGCCATTTTCAATAGGCTTAGTTTTTCCGCTAAATCACGATTAGCAATTAACCAACCAAGACGGAGACCTGGACTAAGAATTTTTGAGAAGCTGCCAATATGAATCACTCTTCCTTCTGTATCAAAACTTTTAATCGCTGGCAAATCCTTCCCTTCATAACGTAATTCCCGATATGGACTATCCTCTACGATAACCACATTATATTTATTTGCTAAGCTTACTAGGGCCTTTCTTCTCTCTAAGCTCATTGTCACACCTGTAGGATTCTGAAATTCAGGAACCGTATAAATAAGCTTTGCATTGGGATGCTTCTGTAATGCTGCTTCAAGCTCGTCCATGCGCATCCCATTTTCATCCATCGAAACACCTACATATTCCGGTTCATATGGATTAAACGCAGCAAGTGCTCCTAGAAAAGTCGGATTCTCTGTAATTATGATATCTCCTCTATCGATAAATGCTTTAGCTGCAAGATCTAAACCTTGCTGACCTCCTTGAATAATAAAAAGATTATCAACACTACAGCTTATCCCAATCTTTTTTACTCGACTTACGAGCTTTTCTCTTAATGACGTCAGCCCCTCTGTTTCTGTGTATTGAAGCGCTAATTTTCCATCTTCTTGCAAAACCTGATCATATACCTTTCTTAATTTTTCAATAGGAAAAATTTCTGGGTCCGGATATCCGCCCCCAAATGAAATAATTGCTGGATCTCCCCCTAATCTCAATAATTCGCGAATAGCTGATGGCTTTACTCTTTCTATTCGATTAGCAAATTTATAATTCATTTTATCCTCCTTATGTCTATTCCCCTCTTCCTATTAGGCGGAATTTTCAGTATATTCATTTATTATAGAGTAATGTTCTAATCTTGAATATATTGTTTTTTAAGATAATAGTGATTAATGGCAAAATAAAAGCCATTCTCTTCTATAGAGAATAGCCTTATAAAGAAAATTATATTTTGGATGGAGTGATCTTTGTTATCCTTTTTTCCATCGTTACCGCTTTGACTGACAGCCCATTAGGATTAGGAGCTGTCTCTTCTTTTGTTATAACAAATCCTATTTTTTCGTATAATTGGATATTTTTCAGGACATTCGCTCTTACTTTGCATACTACTTTCTGCTTGCCATTTTGGATGGCATATTCTTCTATCCAAGCTAGCAGTTTTTTAGCTATTCCTTTCCCTCTTGCTGACGGAATGACAGAAAGTCTGGAAAAATAGAGAGAATCATCTTGAAGCTGCAGACGAGAAGAACCAAGGGGAACATCATCTATCCAACATATGATTGCTTGCTCTGTTCCATTTTTAAGAGCATAAAGAAATTTGTCAGCTGGTTCCGTTAGTGCACTAGAAGGTACCTCGCTATAACGATAATCTTCAAATGCTTCTAGCATTAGTCTATGAACAATCGGAGCATCTTCTTCTGTCACAAGCCTTATCCGCTCTTTTCGCTTCCTATCTATTAAGATACCCTTTAAGGAAGAAATACTTCCTGCAATAAATGTTGCCTGTACTTTGTTCAGCTCGTCATAGGACCCATAGCCGTAAGTAACACCGATTGAATCTATTCCTGCATTGTTCGCTCCAATAATATCATGTTCCCGATCTCCTATCATCACAAACTCTTCAGGCTTATACGCAGGATACAAATCTAATATGTATTGAATTATTTCTGTTTTCGAAGATCTAGTACCATCCAGATTACTTCCGATTATGTGGGTAAAGTACGTTTCTATTTGAAAATACTTCAAAATCTTTTCTGTGAATATAGTTGGTTTTGAAGTTGCCACAATCATAATACAGCCTTTTGCTCTTAAGCTTTCAAGTAATGGAATAATTTCAGGATATAGTTCATTTTCATACATTCCTAACTGCGTAAACCTCTCTCTATAATAGGAAATGGCTTGATCCGTTATCGTTTGAGTATAACCATAATATTCCATAAATGATTCTTGTAGAGGTGGTCCAATAAATCTTTCTAGTTTACGTAAATCAGATTCTTCTTTTCCAAGCTTTTGTAGGGCATATTGAATAGATTTTGTTATTCCTTCTTTAGGATCTGAAATCGTACCATCTAAGTCAAATAATATTATTTGATAATCCCCCATTAAGACACCTCTTTTTCTATACTGAAAAAACTCAAAATTCTCAATCTTCTCATCCTTTTGTCCTATTATAACGAATGGTTCCACTCGCCTCAATAGAAATTTTGCCATACAAAAAAATACGATTGTTTATTTTAATTCCTTCTTAACCACTATGAATAGTCGATTATTTGTTATATAATAAAAGAAAGTTCCGGCAAACTTAATAATTATTATTCTAGTGCACTCAAATTCACTTATTAATAGGAGGATATAAAATGGTTTACTATGATAAATCGAAAACCGTTAAAAATATATTGATCCAAAAGATTGTTTGCAGTAGCGGTCTCTCCTCTGAAATGCTACAAAATCTCTCTATTCCTGAATTAAAAGAAACATTAAACAAAGTTTATCCCAGCACACATCCTCATAACGGCTGCGGTTCTCTTAAGTGGAAAAAAGTACGATAATTTTGTCAAACTGTGAGATGTTCATCTTATCCATTTATTTAACTATTTTTCCTATTTAATCAGTATCTTTCCATGAAAATCCTCTATAATGGAATTATTCTTTAATAAAGAGGTGCATAATTGGAAAATAAAAAGAAGCAATTTCTTGAAGGGAAGGAAAGATTACATGTTTTATTCCTTTATACAAGCATGCGAAACTATATGGAAGAAGTCCTTCCCTTTATTTATGCTGGTATCGAAGCAAGAGAATATGTAATCCTTATCGATAATGATCGAAATTTCAAAAGGATATTCGAACAATTAAAAACCAAACTTACATCCACGCAATTAAAACAGGTTCATTATGTAAATAGCTTAGATTTTTACTTTTCAAGTGGAAGTTATCATCCATCAGCTATTACAGATTATTTTAATAAAATGGTTCAGCCTTATCTGGATCAAAGTATTCCCTTTCGCTCATGGGCACATGTAGAATGGGCAACGATGGAAGAGCCTTTTCATTTAATCGGAAATTTTGAGAAAATAGTTGATAACGCTTTCAACCATATTTCCTTTCCATTAATTTGTGCGTATGAAGAATGGAAAATTCCAAATGCCTTAGAAACTATCTTACACGAGACTCATCCTTATATTTTAAAAGGTGATAAGCTTATGTCATCAAAAAAATACATAACAGATACACCCTTTTATAAAAAACCGACAATTGAACTTGATTGATACGTAATCAATCGTTTAGCGGAGTAGGAGCCATTACAGTCTTTATTAATTGCTCCTACTCCTTCATATTCTCCATTCCTCTTCCTGCAATCTTTTACTTCTATTAAACTTTAAATCTGATCTCTATAATTCCCATTAGACTCCAAAAGCTCGTACGAACTTTTTACATATTTCACCACGAAATCCTTTACTCTACTAATATGTTAAATTATTTTATTGACAACCTCTTTTTTGGTATGGTAAATTTTATACATTAGTTTATCACTCTAATATATTATCGAACTAAAGGATTTTTTAGTTTTATAGATTTATTGTACTGAAAACATAATTTATAAAGGTGGCTTTCGCAAGATGAAACGTTTAGCAATTAATTTAGTTATTTTGGCATCTGTATTTTTCGTTTTTACAGCATGTTCCAACAATTCTAAAGATAAAAAGGAAGATACATTAGTTATTGGTATTGATGATAAATTTGCTCCAATGGGGTTTAGAGATGACAATAATGAAATTGTCGGCTTTGATATTGATTATGCAAAAGCTGCAGCAAAAAAAATGAATATGTCAGTTGAATTTCAACCAATTGATTGGAAAACAAAGGAGTCAGAATTAAGCAGCGGTCGGATTGACTTAATTTGGAATGGCTATACTATTACTGATGAACGGAAAGAAAAAGTTCTTTTCACAAAGCCCTATTTAAAAAATACACAAGTTGTTGTAACATTAGCGGACTCAAAAATAACCAAATTAGATGATTTAAAAGGAAAAGTTGTTGGTCTCCAATCTCTTTCTTCTGCATCCGATGCATTAAATAGTAGTCCTATTAAATCAAAAATTAAGGAAGTTACCGAGTTTTCCGATAACGTATTAGCATTAAATGATCTGAAGTCAGGTCGTTTAGATGCAGTTGTCATTGATGAAGTTGTTATTGATTACTATATGACAAAAGAACAAGATTCCTTTAAAATCCTTGATGAATCACTTGCTCCAGAAGAGTACGGAATTGGGGTTAAAAAAGGAAACGAAGCATTATTAGAGAAGCTTCAAAAAGCACTTGATGAGATGAATGAAGATGGCACAGCCGCTGAAGTTTCCGAAAAATGGTTTGGTGAAAATAAAGTATTAAATTAAGATCGCAAATGAATCGTAAACAAAACAGGATTTCTTTCCGAAACCCTGTTTTGTTTTGTTGGAGGAATAGAAATGTCAGTTGATTATATTATATCCATACTAAAACCAATGTTAGAAGGAGCCCAAGCAACCGTCCTATTATTTCTTATTGCTATTGTAGTGTCCATTCCACTAGGTTTCCTGTTAACACTCGCCATCCGATCTAGCATCAAGCCAATCGCATGGCTGGCAAGCTGTTATATTTACATCATGCGCGGTACCCCGCTATTGCTGCAATTATTGTTTATATGCTTTGGGTTACCAATGATTCCAGGAATTGGAGAATATTTAGTCCTAGATCGTTTTGTCGCTGCCTCTTTAGGATTTATTTTGAATTATGCAGCCTATTTTGCCGAAATTTTCCGTGGAGGTTTACTTGCAATTGATAAAGGTCAGTATGAAGCATCTCAAGTGCTTGGTTTAAGTAAATGGCAAACCACCACACGCGTTGTTTTACCACAAATGTTTCGAATTGCCCTTCCTGCTGTAGCAAATGAATCTGTCACACTAGTGAAGGATACAGCCTTGCTTTATGCTGTTGCTGTACCTGAGTTACTGCACTTTGCCCAAACGGCAGTAAACCGTGATTTTACGATTATGCCCTTTTTCATTGCTGGAATTATTTATCTCATCATGACCCTGCTATTAACAGCATTATTTAAATGGCTGGAGCGCAGATTTAAATTTGAATAAGAAGGACGGATACTTATGGCAATCATTGAAATAGAGAATATAAAAAAATCATACGATAAGGTCGAAGTGTTGAAGGAGATTACCTTTAATGTCAATAACAATGATGTTGTGGCTGTTATTGGTCCCTCTGGTTCTGGAAAAAGCACAATGCTCCGATGTCTTGTCGATTTAGAGAAAATCGATGGAGGAACGATTCGTGTTTCTGGAGACGAATTAGTGAAAGATGGAATATATGCTCCGCAGCAAAAAGTCAAACAAATTACAGCAAGAATGGGAATGGTTTTTCAGCATTTTAATCTATTCCCACATCTTACTGTAAAAGACAATATTCAGCTTGCACCAAAATTAGTGAAGAAAGAAGCTGCTTCTTCCCTTCAAGAAAGAAGTATGACGATCCTCGAAAAAATTGGTCTATCTAATTTTGCTAATGTCTATCCTGCTAAACTATCTGGAGGACAAAAGCAACGTGTGGCAATTGCTCGAGCATTAATGATGGAACCAGAAATTTTACTGTTTGACGAGCCGACATCTGCATTAGATCCTGAACTAACTGGAGAAGTATTGGAGGTTATGAAAGACTTAGCCAAAGAAAAAATGACGATGGTTGTTGTTACCCACGAAATGGGGTTTGCCAAAGAAGTAGCAAATAAAGTCATCTTTATGGACAACGGTGTCATTGAAGAGTCTGGTCCGCCAATCAACCTATTTACAAACCCACAATCGCCTCGAACAAAAGCTTTTTTGAGTCGAAATTTGAAGTAATAATAACATCGCTCTCCCTTGGAAAGCGATGTTTCTTCTGTCTAAGGCTGATTACCACAACTTTATTTTTTAAAAATTCTAAATTTCCTGCCTTTTTTACTACTTCCTTCCCAACCGAATAACATTCCAAGACATTTTTGGCAGAATGAGTATTAAATTGCCATTTTCCATATAAGATTCTTGAAAAGCAACAGGTTTAACTGCTTCCTGGTGAAGTGTATTAATTGCTTTAGGATCATCGTTTGCAAGAACTATATGCTCCACAATGGAATATCCTTCAAACGACCTAATATCTACCTCTACATTTAATTGATTATCTAAGCTTCTATTAACAGCAAAGATGACAAGCTCCTCTTTCTCCTCATTATAGACAATAGACTGATCTAAATATGGTACATCTGTAAAATCTGTCGAATCATATTTTGGTGAGTCTACAATCGCTTGGATTGCTGTTCCACGCCCATAAACAGATGTGTAATAGTATGGATAGAAAATAGTCTGCTTCCAAGACCCTCCACCTGTTTCCGTCATTATTGGCGCAATAACATTAACTAATTGGGCAAGGCAAGCAATTTTAACTCTATCTGAGTGGTTAATTAAAGAATTCAATAAACTGCCTACAAGCAATGCATCTTCAAAATTATAAACATCTTCTAAAAGTGGTGGCGCTACACTCCAAGGTTCTATTTGCTTATCTTGATCATTTGAGTGAAACCATACATTCCATTCATCAAAGCTTAAATGAAGTTTTTTCTTACTTCTCTTCTTCGCTTTAATATAATCACAGGTTGCAATAACTGTTTTAATAAAATCATCCATATCTAATGATTTTGCGAGGAAATTCGCTGTATCATTGTCTCTATTACCATAATACGTATGCAGTGATACATACTCAACGTAATCATATGTCTGATCCAATGAGGTGGCTTCCCATTCAGGGAATGTTGGCATCGCTGTATTGGAGCTTCCGCAACTTACAAGTTCAATGCTTGGATCTACAATTTTCATTGCTTTTGCTGTTTCGGCAGCTAGTCTTCCATATTCATAGGCAGTTTTATGACCAATTTGCCAT
The DNA here is from genome assembly GCF_050971705.1 of Niallia sp. M35. Classification (NCBI taxonomy): domain Bacteria; kingdom Bacillati; phylum Bacillota; class Bacilli; order Caryophanales; family Bacillaceae; genus Niallia; species Niallia sp. M35. The sequence goes on along the minus strand of NZ_JBPCEP010000004.1, from coordinate 177,267 downwards.
GGACCATCCATTTCGTTACCTAAACACCAAACTTTAATATTATGCGGGTCTTTATAGCCATGTTCTTTTCTCAAATCGCTCCAATAGGTCCCTCCTGGTAGATTGCAATATTCTAAAAGGTTACGGGCTGCATCAATGCCGCGCGTTCCAAGATTTACAGCCATCATTACTTCCGAATTCACTTGTTTTGCCCATTCAAAAAATTCATTTGTACCTACTTCATTGGTTTCGATAGAATTCCACGCTAGTTCCAATTTTCGCGGGCGTTTTTCCTTTGGTCCTACTCCATCTTCCCAATTATAAGCAGATACCATATTCCCTCCCGGATATCGCACAATAGGAACTTGTAATTGCTTAACTAACTCGATTACATCTTGACGAAAACCATTCTTATCCGCAGAAGGGTGTCCAGGCTCATAAATACCTCCATAAACCGCCCGTCCTAAATGCTCTATAAACGAACCATAAATACGGGAATCTATTTCCGATATTTTAAAAGATTTATCGATTACCATTTTTGCAGTTTTGATATTTTCAGTCATACTTCTCTCATTCCTTTTCCGATGTATTTTGATTTACATAAATGAATTTTTTCAGAAATAAACAAGTGCTATTGATATCATCAAAAATTATCTTCATCAATAACTAAATTATTATCAATTTTTCTCCAATAAATATGGCTGTTGATAAACACGATTAGGGAAACTCCGATTAAGGCTAATGGAATCAACATTTGGCAAAAATAAATGATTAAGCAGGCTACTACTACCATCAAGATGCTCATTGGTAAATTTTTAATTGCTATAAAAAATGCGGTTCGTAATAGCTCTAAAACCGTCCCATCAAATGTTAATAAAACTGGAAAGACAGTAACAAAGAACAAACCAAAAAGAAAAACTAAGAGAATATAAAAGTAGTAAATGGTTAGTGATGTATTTGCTGCCATTTCAAAATAAAAATTACGTACAGATAGTAACAGCATTCCAAAACCAACAACAATCAATCCAGCCATCATATTTCTAACAAAATTCGTCTTAAATGATTGGTAAAATTCTGTAAAAACATTCGTTTCTTTTCCAGTAATTAGAGAAAACATACACCGATGGAGTGCGACAGTGGATGGACCAATTGTAATTAATGGAAGACTAAACAATATCCAGAAGAAGTTTAAAGCAATAATAGAATAGAGCTTTCCCATCCGTTCCCAAAAAGGTGAATCATATTTAATTTTCATCGCTCTCGCCTCCTTATCTCCGCTCCTTTATCCTTTTACTGCGCCTGCTGTCATACCTTCTACAAAGTACTTATTAAATATCAAGTACAAAATAAATAAAGGCAGAATAGAGAAAATAGATCCAGCCACTAGGACATCATAATTATTTCCATAAGGAGTTAATAATGTATTTAACCCGATAGGTAATGTAAATTTTTCTGCTGACCGTAAAACAATTAATGGCCATAACATACTATTCCATGCCCCCATAGAACTCAGAATTGCCATTGCTGAAAAAGCAGGTTTTGAAATTGGCATAACAATGCGCACACAAATTCCATACTCGCTACTGCCATCGATTCTTCCTGCATCTAATAATTCTTTTGGGATGCCTGAAAGATATTGTCTAAAGAAAAAAATGGTTGAAGCATGTACTAATCCAGGAAGGATAACGCCAGCATAGGTGTCTATTAGTCCAAAACTGATCATTTGCTTATATAATGGCAGCATCAATATTTCAAAGGGAACCATCATTGTTGCTATAACGAGGAAAAACAATAAGTTTTTAAACTTAAAATGGTACATCGCAAAGCCATAGGCAACAAAATAACAGATAATTAATGTTAAAACTACCGAAACAATGGTAATAATCAAACTGTTCTTATACCAGTCCAAGTACCCAGTACTTCCATCAAACAGATAGCTATAGTTGATAAATGACCAATTTTCAAAATCTAAGTTTAGATTTAAGCCGTTTCTAATTAACATTTGGCCTGGGCGAAAGGATGCAAACAGTCCTGAGATAAAGGGGATGGCAACACTAGCACACATAATAATAAAAAAGCCGTTAATTAAAACTTTTACTAGAGGATTTTTGCCTTCTTTCTTCCCTTTTTTAATTTCTAATGAGGAGCTTGCTAAATGATTATTCTTACCCATACTTATTTGGCCTCCTTTTTAAACATGCCGCTTGAAAGCAAGTACACCATGCTAATGGATAAAGCAACAATTAATAATACTAAGCCAACAGCAGAGGCATATCCTAAATCATTCTTTTCAATTCCCCTTCTATACAAATAACCAACAATCGTTAACCCAATATTTTTGGGAGAATTATTGCTTCCATATATCATAAAGCTTTCAAGAAACATGGCTAATCCGGCATATATACTGATGGTTGTCACATAAATTCTTGTCGGCTTAAGTAACGGCAGAGTGATATGCCAAAATCTTTGCCAAGCATTTGCGCCATCTACTTTTGCCGATTCATAAAGAACCTCATCAATTGAGCTTAGTCCCGCCTCAAAATATAGAGTATTTACTCCCATCCATCTCCATGTTGCTAATAAAAGGAGTGCAAACATGCCCGTACCCCAATTTTTCAGCCATTGTTTTGACTCCAGTCCAAAAAAATGAAGGATTTGGTTCATGAGACCAGAATCCATTTCACTAAACATATAGCGAAATAAAATACCTGCTACTACGACTGAAACTAATGCTGGCAAATAGATAATCGATTTATAGACTCTTTTCCCTACTACACTTTTTGAATTTAATAAAAATGCGCAGAGCATAGGGATCGGAATTAAAATGATTAACGTTAATATTGTATAGATAACACTATTTCTAACAGCGATATGAAATACCTTATCGCCTAACAACTTTTCATAATTTGCAAGTCCAACAAATTCGCTATATCCGTTCCCAATATTATGAAAACTCATCTCTATAGTCGAATACATTGGATATATCCAGAAGAATGACAAGCTAACAATAAACGGCAATATAAACACATAGGGTGCTATTTTCTGAGAGAATAAAAAAGCCTGGATCTTCTTCAAATTCATTCCTCTCCTTTTCGTCAGTGTCTTTAAGACTACCTCGTAAAGGTAATCTTAAAGACGTCACTTATTCTTGCTCAAAGTCGACCTCCGCTTGTGCATCTTCAAGAGCTTGCTTTACATTTGCACCATTCTCTAGAACCTCATTTAAAGTGGTTAAATTAAATACTTCATTGATAGTAGTCGTAATTGGCACCGTTTTAATCAAATTTACTTCATCTTGAATTTCCAATAATGTATCAAATGGATTATTAACAAAGTACTTTACATACTCATTGTCTGGATTATGAGTGATATCTTTATTAGTCCAAACCTTTGTATTAACCGGATCAAAACCAAGAATATTCCAGATTTGTTCCCCGCCTTCTTCCGTTAACTTTGCCCAAGTCATAAATTCAGCTGCTAGCTCAGCATTTTCAGAGTCTTTATATACGACTGTACCTGTACCACCTGCACCATTTGAACGTTTTTGACCTTCCTCAAACACAGGTGCTGGGGCAATAGCAAATTTGCCAGACATCTCTGGCATATAATCTGTAAAACGAGACATATACCAAATAGCTTTAGGGAAGGCAGCCACTTCACCTTTTGCCACTGTCGCATAGCCTTGTTCTGTATCAATTTGTCCCCCTGGAGTTACTTCGGCAATCCCGCTTTCTAACCAGCCTTGCTGCATTGTTAGCATATTGTTTAATGAATCCAGCTTCACATTTGCATTGGATGGATCTTTTACCCAAGATTCTCCGTGTTCCGACATTGCTAATGTCAGCCAATCCGCACCGCCAGTATCAACAGAGGTCATATAAACTTCTCCATTAGTAGCCTCTTTTAACTTCTCACCAGCTGCTGCAAAGTCATCCCATGTTTTAATTTTGGTATAATCAATTCCATGTTTTTCGAGAATCTCTGTATTGTAGTACATGACAGTAGCCCCAACATGTGTCGGTACTCCATAATAGTTGCCATCTTTTTCATAAGCATCTAATCGAGATGTCACCAAATCAGCCTTATACGGTTCTACATAACTGTTTAATGCCAGCCATGGAACTTCTCCATCTAAATAGTTAGGAAATTGGCCAATTTCTACATCTGCTAAATCAGGAATCCCTTCTCCTGATTGGACGGATAAAGTTAGTTTCGTATGCATATCTGCATATGGATAGACAGTAAATTTAATTTGAATTTGCTTATCTGGATTCGTTTCATTCCATTTATTCAACATTTCCGTGTAAAATTTTTGGTGTAAATCCACGAATAACCACATATCCAACTTCGCACCATCTTCTGGTCCAACTGTCGTAACCTCTGCTTCTACCTCTTTCTTGTCACTTCCCTTTCCCCCAGAGGAATTCGAACAACCAACAACTAAAACAGCCATCAGAAGAATTACAAAATAGGAAAAGCCTTTTTTGGGTAACCCCATAATCTCTGCCCCCATTCGATTTTTTGTATTTTTGAATTTACGTATTTCAAAGATCACCTCCTGATAGTTAAAACGCTTTCACAAATAGGTATATTACCATCCTCAAATTTTTATGTGTAATTCTTATACGCACTTTTTTATTTTTTCCAAAAAAATGTACGGATGTAATAAGCGTTTTTTTTCAACCCATCAGAAGTGATGAATTTGGATGTGTGTATATTAGTTCACAAAAATTAATCACTAAAAAAAGAGTTTATCCCTGTCTCTTCTAGGCTTATCTAACAAATATTTGACCATACATCTTTTGGAACTACTAAGTCAAATCGAAAAGTTCCAAAATTGTATGAGTAATTTTGGTCAATATAGAAGAAAATACATCTGTAGGAGCTATTTACAAAAAAGGAGGATTTCTGTTGAATAAAAAGAATAATGATCAAACTACAAAAGTTGCAGGACGCATGTTTGATCCAAGTGATTATGAAAAAAAAGACCAACTTTCTTCTGGCTTGGCAACTACTCATGAACAAGCTACTGATACTTATACAGAAGGAGAAATTGGTGCTGTAATTGATGATGTGGATGGCGAGGATATAGAGATAGGGAAGAAAAGAACTAAATAACAAATAGAAAAAGGATGCATTCTTTTGAGAGAAAGCATCCTTTTTCTATTTTTCATGCCTATGCTATGCTTGCTAAGAAATTGTTACTCTGGAATATATGGTAATTCAAGTGTTTTCGGGATATTAATTACATGGGTCTCCACATAAGATTTTAATCCTTCTTCTCCATACTCTCTTCCAACTCCAGATTGTTTCACCCCGCCAAATGGGAATCGCACATCCAAGCCTTGAACAGCTGCAGTATTAATCATTGTTGTGCCTGCCTCAATGCGACGGGCAACTTTAATTGCATGTTCTTCTTCGCCCCAAACAGAACTTGTTAGACCATAAATGCTCTCATTGTGTAACTCAATTACTTGCTCTTCATCATCAAAAGGCAAAATTGGCACAGTCGGTCCAAATTGCTCTTCTACAACAATTGGATCATGAAAATCAGCGCCTAATACTAATGTAGGCTGCAGAAAATATCCATTATCCATTAATTCGGGATTGAGAATTTCCCCTAATGGAATCACTTTAGCCCCTTTACTTTTTGCATCTTCTACAAGACTTTTAACATATTTCACCTGATTTTTATTATTTACTGGGCCTACCGTCACATCAGGATGAAAAGGATCGCCAACGCGAATCCACTTATTCGCCGCTTCGATATATTTCTCTACGAAAGCATCATAGATTGATCGATGAACATAAATGCGTTTCGCTATCATACAAATTTGTCCTGCGGTAAGGAAGTTTGAAATAACCATTCTTCGCATCGCTTTTTCATCATTTACATCAAAGTCTTCTAGCACAATTGCGGCATCATTTCCTCCTAACTCAAGCGTCATCTTTTTAATCGTTTCAGAAGCAGCCTTCATAATACTCTTAGCTGTCTTCGTTCCACCCGTGAAGGCAATCTTTGCAACTTTTGGATTCGATGTAAGCTCTACCCCTACCTCTGCATCCCCATGGACAAGATTGAGCACACCTGGAGGAAATTCTTCTGCGATAATTTCTACTACTTTACTGACAGCTAAAGGAGCAAATGGACTTGGTTTTACAACCATTGTATTTCCAGTTAATAAGGCTGGTGCTATTTTAATAGTGGATAAAGAAATAGGATAATTCCATGGAGAAATAGCGGAAACCACACCTACTGGATCAAATGTAATGATTGTTCTCCCATTTTCATGCTCTTTTTCTTGGGGAGCAACAACTTTCTTTACATTCTTGCATGCAAATTCCATCCACATGATAGAGATTGCTATTTCACCTTTGGAATCATATAAAGCTTTCCCATGTTCCCGAGATAACAAAGTAGCTATTTCAGGTGTTGCATCCTTTAATTTTTGAATAGCTCGTTCCATTCTTTCGATCCGCTCATCTACATCCGTCCAAGCCCAGCCTTTTAACGCATCATAAGCTGCATCAATCGCTAGTACCGTTTCTTCTTGCGTATTAAGAGGTGCATATCCTACAATCTCATCCGGATGTGTTGGATTTTCACGTGGAGCTTGCTTTTCAGTTGGTACTTTCTCTCCATTGATAATGGCATGTATAGTAATTGGTCCTGTTTGCATATTCCGACTCCTCCTTGTAGGAATTATTTACTTCATTAGTATGAATTAGGTTGTTAAGGTATATACAGTGAGAACGATAAAAACAATTAGATTTTCTTGAGCGACTTATTAACCCCCATAACTTACCGTTACACTATATTAACTTATACACTTTTTAATAGGAGTTTAATCTAGAAAAGCTACTTTTTTTGTGAAAAGAGGATGGAACTGGACAACGGAATTTTCTATAACGGAAAATATCTCCTCTTTCAACTATTTCTCTAATTAATTTTGAAAACTAGTTCGCACGAATATTTGGAGAGGGAGTTTCGACACTCACACTATGAAAAAAGGTATATTCAGTTTGTAGGAGTACTAAATGCACAAACATTTTTATACTTAATAAAAAACCGAACAATTATACATAAAATTGTTCGGGATATCCTCGAATAGAAGCTTTTCTCTTTATAAGTTAATTTTGACCATAGTAAGCATATGCTCCGTGTTTTCTAAGATAGTGCTTATCTAATAAATGCTGATCCATAGAAGAAATAGTCGGATTTAGATTAAGTGTATGATAAGCCATTTTGCATACTTCCTCTAAAATAACGGCATGATGAAGTGCCTCTTTTGCATTCTTTCCCCAAGCAAACGGACCATGACTAGATACTAAAACTGATGGAATTTCATTGGGATTTATTCCGTTTTTATAAAATGTTTCTACAATGACATTTCCTGTCTCTCGCTCATAGTCCCCTTTGATTTCTTCTTCTGTTAAACTTCTAGTACATGGAACAGAACCATAAAATGTATCTGCTTGTGTAGTACCTAAAGCAGGCAATTCCTTAGTTGCTTGAGACCAGATAGTGGCCCATGGGGAATGTGTATGAACAATTCCGCCGATATCTTTAAAGTTTTTATACAACACTATGTGAGTACTAGTGTCCGATGAAGGTTTTAAATGACCCTCAACTACTTTCCCTTCAAGGTCAACTACAACTAAGTCACCTACCTTCAAGTCCTCATATTCTACTCCACTTGGTTTAATAACAACTAGTCCCGAATCACGATCAATACCACTTACATTTCCCCAAGTGAATGTCACTAAATGATGTTGAGGTAAACCTAGATTTGCTTCTAAGACTTGTTCTTTTAATTTTTCAAGCATAGTTTTTTTCACCTCTCCTTAATGATTCCCTATTTTTTATACTTTGCGAAAATTTATCTATCAACTACTAGTTATCACCAAAAGATACTAAAACCTTATTGTATTTCAATGTTCGATCTGCCATTTTTTTTAAATAGGCACCAACTTCATCAACAGTAATCTTATGAGAAATCATTGGTTTAAATTTCAGAGTGCCTTTTGTCATGAAATCTAAAGTTGCTTTCCAAGCAATCCCCGGATAGGGGGCTGTATATGAATTCCATGTACCTTGAATTTTTATCTCACCTCGAAGAACATGCTCTATTGCCTCTTCTTCTAATGGAAGATTTGAATGTGCAATACCCAAAAAAACTACACGTCCTTTTTTCTTGGCTGCTAATATGGATTGTTGCTGAGTAATTTTACTTCCGGCTGTTTCAGCAACAACATCTGCTCCTCCATCAGTAAACTTGCGGATTTGTTGAATAACATCAGATACTTTAGCATTTATTACAATATCTGCTCCTAAATCCCTAGCTAGTTCAAGTTTTTCTTCAAATATATCTACCGCAATCACAGTAGATGCCCCAAAGATTTTTGCCCATTGTATTGTTAACTGTCCAATGGGTCCACACCCCATTACGACTACCGTTTCACCTGGTTGAATTTGTGCTTTTTGTAAGCCATGGTAACCAATTGTAGCAGGTTCAACTCCTGCAGCCGTTTCATAATTTAGTCGATCATCAATTTGCAGAACATGCCTTTGGGGTACTTTTACATATTCAGCAAACGCTCCATTACTTCCCGTTCCAATAATGTTATAATTTTCACATAGTGCATAATCACTTGCCTGACAAAATTTACATTCCCCACACGGTACAAGTGGCGCAACTACCACTCTATCTCCCTGTTTTACATTCGTTACATTTCTCCCAATTTCAGCGACTTTTCCAGTAAACTCGTGTCCTAAAATAAGTGGATATGTCCGAGCTCCACTTATCATAGAACGCGGTACATCAGAACCGCAAATACCACAATAAACTACCTTGATTAAAACTTCATCTTCATTGATTTGCGGTATGTCTATTAACTCTGTTTGAATATTTCCCAATGAGTATAAAACTGCTGCTTGCATTTTTTGTTGCATTTTCAAACTCCTTTCTCTATTTTTATGGACACTTTCTGCAATTATATAAAATTGTAATTTCCACCCATTTATCCGGTATCCTAGCCAACTCGAAATCATTTGAGAACTTTCATGTCCTCTTATTCTTCCGTGCTGACTAGCCACCAATACAGTGCAGAACTCTCTATCTATGCTGCGGAAGAGGTTTCTTTGTCTTGAGAATTTTTCTCAGCTTGACGATCTAAATAATCGTAAATTGCCATTTTATTTTTTCTAAAAAAGAACCATAGAATGAAATAAGCGACAATCGTTAATCCAATAAATATAGGATTCTGACTTAAAAATGCTAAAAAAATTAATCCCATTAATGGCTTTCCCAGTATATTAAAACTTGTTATTAACAATGCTCCAGCTGGTAAAGCAATGCCGACGTCTTTGGCAATTTCGGTAAATAAGGGTGCTGTATACGTACACATGTATAATCCAAGACCAAACCAGATAGCTCCATTGACCATAATCTTAGCGATATTACCATTTGAAATAGCCACCAGGCCTTGGACCATAAAGGGAATAGCTAATAAGTCAACAACTGGTAGCACTTTATTTCCTGGAAGAACCATCGCTAGAAATACCATCACTGGAATTAATAATACTCCTGTCATTAATGTTGCTTGTTCTCCAAAACCTGCTGCATCATTGACAGCCAAATACCATTCTCGATTAGATCCTTTTTCTTTTTTGACCGTATTTTTTCTAGCTGCCTCTGTAATTGGACTAAATGCTTGAGCAAAAAGCCCCGCAACGCGCGGGAAAATTGCCATTACCGCACTTGTTGCAATTCCAACTAAAGCAATGGATCCCCATGCATCCAAACTATTTAATGTTGTTAAATTACCTAATACTCCAATGAATATTCCTAGAAACAACCCCAAAGTAATAGGTTCACCTAAAAATCCTAACCGCTTTTGCAAGGTTGCTGGATTTAATTTGATTTTATGGAATCCCAGTTTATTTAAAAGGGGATCCATTAAAACTCCAAATATAGTAGGTTCAATATTATGCATCGCAATAATTGTTGCATTTGGATAATTGTAATATTTTGACCATCTTCTTGCCATCAGCTCTGCATTCAATAAGCTATAAAGGTTAAGAACAATCATACATCCAATCGATAAAATCATATTATCTGTGACCAGATAAACCATTGATCCCCAAATCACATAGGAATAATTATTCCATAAGTCTGATGGCTGGAAAACATCTGTCCACTTCACAAGGAATAGTACCGTTTGCAAAATTAGTCCAACAGCTAGGAATATCATCCCCGGTTCGGTAGAAAAGCCTACTATTGCTGTGGCTTGCCATCCCACATCAAAACCTGTTAATTCCATTCCAGTAATATCAACCATGTTTTGAATTACAGGTGAAATAATTGGTGTAAAGGCGCCTAGAACCATTGTAAATCCTTGTAATCCAATACCGGCATAGAGAGCGGAAATAAATGCTTTCTTCATCGATACTTTAAGTAATAATGCAATAATAAAAATAATGATTGGAACTATAATTGGAGCGCCAAACGTATCAAAAACTTCTTTCAACGTTTCTAAAAACATTCCCATTCCCCCAGTCTATTATTTATTTAGCGCTTTAAGCACTTTTTCCACTTCCTCATAAAACTCATCTTCACCTATTCCAGTTAAACAGCTGCTAGCACTAATGGTTGGGATACCATAATCCGCAACTGGCAATGGACTAGTATGTGTAATTAAGTCATAATTTCCACTTTGAGCATAATTTAGAGCTTCTGTTGGTTTTGCTTCTGTAGTTCTAACATGGAAGCCTCTAGTCTCCATTTCCTCTTTCAGCTTCTCAGCTACCATCGATGACGTAACCGTTCCTGAACCACATACGGACAATATGTTGTAACTTTTCATTAAAAGTCCCCCAATTCAAATTTATTTAAGCTAAAGCACTACTTAAAATATCAGAGATAACTCGACTATCTTCAGCCTTTTCCATTCTATTTAAAAGCTCTTCGTTCTGAAATATAGCCATTAGCTGCTTTAATAATTTCACTTGCTTTTTTGGTTCTTTAACTGCTAGTAAGAAGACTAATTTCACATCAACTTTCTGGGCAGGATCAGCCATTAATTGGAAATTGACAGGTTCTTCTAAGGTTGCTAAAGCAATGGTTGATTCCTTTACATGTGTGGAGTCTGTATGTGGAATAGCTACATTAATACGGCCAATTTGCAGACCAGTAGGTAAAGACATCTCTCGTTGAAGCACTGCATCAATGTAAGTGTCCGTAACATAACCAGATTCTAATAACATCTCTCCCAAAATCTTAATTACTTCCTCAGAGCTATTTACTTTTAATTTTACTTTTACTAAGTCTAAAACCATGATTGTCTCCTCACATTCACATTTCTAATAAAATAATAAACACTTGTGTTAATCCAATTATTAATTAGTGTGCAGCACCTCCATAAATGATTGAAAATCTTTTGTTTGAATTAACTCTTGAACTTTATCTTTAGATTTAACCAATTGATAAAGTTGTTTAAAAACCTTATAGTGATTTTCTCGATCTACTTCACTTGGTAAAATCAAAAAGACAAGTTGCACATTTGTTTTTCCCCATGGGATAGGTTTATGATTGATAGCTATATAAATCATCGTTTCTTCATTTTCCGTTCTTGCAATAGGATGTGGCATAGCTACGTAATTCCCAACTTCTGTTGACGACATCTCTTCTCTTGTTAAAATACCATCTAACAAATATTCCATTTTCACTTTTTCTGTTAATCTTAATAAGAAGTCATGTTTGTTGTTTTCATCTAAAAGAATGAATCGGTTTTCACTTAAAGTCCGATCAAGAAAGCCCTGATTAATTGCTACTGCTATTTTCTTTAAATCTTGTTCATCCAGAAACTCATTAACATGAATAATGGGAATACCATTCTTCTTCACATCCATTGTTGAAATAATTAATGAAATATTTTCTTCTATTTGATCTAACATTTGTAAGGTATATTCTCCTGCAATTTCAATATCTAGAAAATGTCTTTGAATTTTCTGCTTCAATATCATTGAAGCACCAATCCCACTTCCAGATACGATTGCTACTCTTACTTTTTTTCTTTTTGTTCGTTCAATATGTGCAGCAATATGAAGAGCAATGTATCCGATTTCACTTTCTGGCACAACAAAGGTTAAATGTTTCTCCAAACGATGTGCTAAGAGAACTGCAATATGATAAGCTAATAAGTACTCCATCTTAATATGAGAAATATAAGGATTTTCTACATAAAGCTGATATTGAAGAGGATATTGGGCTTTTGCTAAGTGAAAAAGTAATCCAGACACAAGTAGGCGATCTTCATTAAAGCGAAAATCGTATTGCTTCCCAAGATCAACTAAGCTTTTTTCTAACTCTTGTTTCAGTTCCTGAGGAATATTGGTTTCATTATTATAAAAACTAACTATTATACGCTGGCTTATTAGGTGTAGGCTAAAGTACATTTTCTCTTGATTTCCAATATCTATTTGAAATATCTCCTGAACATCCTCTAAAATCTTAGATGCCAATTCAAATTCTTCATAATCTAAAGATTGCTCTACTTCCTTTACTTCGCAGATCTCATATCCATGTCGGATACGGTATATCGCAATAATTAAATGCACTAACAAACTACTTAATTTCCCTGTGGGAATATCGTGGATATACTTATTTAGATTCTCAATCACCACTGTTGACAGTAAATTTAATTCTTCTTCTAAAACCCAACCACCGAAACGAACTAATAATTCTTTATACAGCTCTTTTATTGTCATAAAGTTTTTTTCTACTAAACTCTCAAGTAATAATCTTTTGTCAAATTCATCCCCCTCTAATCGAATCCCTTGAAAAACTAATGCTTCCACGGATAAATTTCTTTTTTGGGAGGTAATCATTTGAGAAATTCGTTGAATATCTGATCGAATCGTTTGTGGAGAGAAATAAATCATTTGGGATAATTGTTCGTATGTTGTCCATTCCTTGGTATCTAGAAGTGCCTTTACAATATAAAATGCACGCTCCTCAAATTCAATATGATGTCTCTGTTTAAAACCAACTAACTCACCTTCAAGTTGATAACCTTGGCGTTTATTTGAAATGATGCGTGCCCCAATGAGATAGTTATCATTCAAATCTTTAATGTCATTTCTCACTGTTCTGGAACTAATATTTAGCTGTTCACTAATATCATTTCCCGTTACAAACCCATCTGAGTTTTGAAGTATGTGAAGAAGCTTGGTATATCTATCTCTCATAGTGAATACCTCCTGTATCTACATCATAAAAAAGAAAGCACTTTCACGCTATTTTGTTCTTTTTCCTATTAGTAAGGAAAGGAAAGAGTACAACAAAACTCTTCCTAATGATAATGGCAAACTTTAATGATAGATACAACGAAACTTCGTGTAGAGGTAAGTGCAAATGTATTGGCTGCTAGTAGTGAATTGAATTGGAATGCTTTGATGGAAAAGATTAAAAGAGGAGTACGAAGAAAGGAATGATAACACGCAAGACTCTCATAATTAATAAACGACAAGGAAACATGTTATAGAAACCATAGTTCCACTCAATTTAAATTTCTTTCTGCTTAACCAAAAATAAAAAGACAGAAATTCCCATAATACGGAAATCACTATCTTTTTAGACCAAAAATAAAAGTGAAATGAAAAATACATTCCATTGTATGTAGTATTAATAAAAAATAAAAAACCACCAAATATGTATTTGGTGGAGACGGAGGGAGTCGAACCCTCGTCCAGAAATATCGGCACTTAAGCTTCTACGAGTGTAGTCAACATATTCGCATTTCGCTTATTCTTCTGCCTGTTGACAGGCGTCCGATAAGCTAGTCTGGTTGTTCTCTTCCTTCTTCCTCAGACGGTGGAATCCGGCGTAGCCCACTTAAAGTGAGTCCCTGACCCTACCACATGGGCGATGGAGGGAGGAACCGCTAAGCGCTATTAAGCAGCTAAAGCGAAGTTGTTTTGTTGTTTGCCAGTTATAGGCTTTGACGTTTTAACGAGGCCGATCCCCTCGACTCGCAACCTAAGCTCGAACTATCCCTGTCGAATCCGTAGCGTCCCCATTATAAGGATAAAATCAAGTAATTGTTACATTACAAGATTCTTAGCATTTAAGCTTAACGTTTCGGAAGCTCTGAAATAGGAGCTTAAAGTTATGTTGTCTTATCGACATAAATTATTATAACATAACTGGAGCGTATTTCAATTGTAAAGTTTTGGATTACATTTTTTGCCTTTCACGTAAAGCACGTTCAATACTGCGATTTGCTTCTTTACGTTTTAAAGTTTCCCGCTTGTCATAGTTCTTTTTACCCTTACCTAGACCAATCAAAACCTTTGCATAGCCATTTTTAAAATAAAGTTTCAGTGGAACTAAAGCATAGCCCGCTTCTTTTGTATCCCCGATTAACTTATTAATTTGTTTGCGATGTAATAAAAGCTTTCTTGTTCTTAATGGATCATGATTATAGCGATTTCCTTGTTCATATGGACTGATATGCATCCCTAATAGAAATACCTCGCCATTAATAATCCGCGCATATGATTCCTTCAAATTTACTCTTCCTGCACGAATCGCTTTAATTTCTGTTCCTTGGAGAACAATCCCTGCCTCATAAGTCTCTTCAATAAAATAGTCATGGTTTGCTTTTTTATTCTGTGCTACTAATTTCCCTTCACCTTTTGGCATGTCTCTTCCCCCTACTCTGCCAATAATTTTATCAAAAGAACGCTTAATATACAAACATCCTCTGCATGTGGCTTCTTCATCCAAAAGAAACCACATGCATAAATGCATCTATTTATCTGTTAGCGTTTCTTTTTCTTTCTCTTTGCTTTTGGAGCATTCTCGAAGTGTTTTCTCTCATTCTTTCCTTTACGTCTTGATTCACCTGTTTTTCCTTTACGATCCGTATCTCTATCTGATTTGCCTTTACGCGGGGCACGAGAGACACTGCCAGTAGAAAATACCTTCCCTTCTTTTTTCGGATCTCTGCGGCGAGTTCCCTTCATTCCTACTATTTCAAAGTCAATGGCACGTTCCTCTTTATTTACATTCACAACGCGAACAGTAATTTCGTCTCCAATACGGAAAACCTTCCCTGTTCGCTCGCCAATCATAGCAAAATGACGCTCATCATAACGATAGTAATCATCCGTCATATAGCTTACATGGACAAGTCCTTCAATCGTATTCGTAAGTTCCACAAACATACCAAAATTTGTAACAGAACTAATAATACCATCATATTCTTCGCCAATTTTATCAAGCATGTACTCTGATTTTTTCAGTTCATCCGTTTCGCGTTCTGCTTCTACTGATCTTCTTTCCATACTAGAGGAGTGCTCAGCGATTTCTGTTAGGCGGCTGTTCCACTTTTCTTGTGTAGCAGAACTAATATCCCCTTCAATTAAATACGTACGAATTAAACGATGTACGATTAAATCCGGATACCGTCTAATCGGCGATGTAAAATGCGTATAAAATTCTGTTGATAAACCAAAATGCCCTAAGCTTTCTGGATAGTATTTAGCCTGCTGCATGGAGCGCAGCATGACAGTCGAAATAACCATCTCTTCAGGAGTTCCCTGTACTGACTCAATAATTTCTTGTAATGCTCTTGGATGAACAGAGTTAGCAGTACCTTTCACGATATAACCAAAATTTGTAATAAACTCGAAAAATCTTCTTAACTTTTCCTCTTTTGGATCTTCATGAATACGGTAAATAAATGGAACCTGCATCCAATGAAAATGTTCCGCGACTGTTTCGTTGGCAACAAGCATAAACTCTTCAATTAGTTTTTCTGCAACAGAACGTTCTCTTAAAATAACATCCTGTGGCTTTCCATCTTCATCTACAATTACTTTAGATTCTTTAAAGTCAAAATCAATGGCACCACGAGTCATCCGTTTTTTGCGCAGAATAGCTGCTAAATCCTCCATTCGTTCAAACATCGGGACAAGCCCTTCATACTTGGCTCTTAGTTCTTCATCTTTATCATGTAAAATCGAATTCACATCAGCATATGTCATGCGTTCCGTTGTTTTAATGACACTTTGAAAAATTTCATGGGAAACTACTTCACCATCAGACGTAATTTCCATCTCACAAGAAAGAGTTAAGCGATCAACCTTTGGATTTAAAGAACAAATTCCATTAGATAAACGGTGCGGAATCATTGGAATAACTCGGTCAACTAAATAAACGCTTGTTCCTCTCTCCTCGGCTTCTACATCTATTGGAGAGTTTTCCGTTACATAGTAAGAAACATCTGCGATATGCACCCCTAATTTATAATTACCGTTCTCTAACATCGTTACTGTAACGGCATCATCCAAATCCTTCGCATCTGCCCCATCAATTGTGACAATAGTTTCATTGCGCAAATCACGTCTATTGGCAATTTCCTCTTCATCAATCGTATCTGGTGCATTATTCGCTTGTTCTAACACGTTATCTGGAAAAGCAAGTGGTAATCCATGCTTATGTATTACCGATAAAATATCAACACCTGGGTCATTTTTGTGTCCAAGTATTTTAACAACCTCTCCCTCCGCATTCTTTCTGCCTTCAGGATAAGAAGTTAATTTCACGACAACCTTATGCCCTTCTATTGCCCCTTTTGTGCTGCCTTTTGGGATAAAAATATCTGTCGCGATTTTTTTATCATCAGGGATAACAAAGCCAAAATGCTTGCTCTCTGAATATGTACCAACAATTTGCTGGACTCCTCTTTCGATAATTCGTACGATTGTTCCTTCTCTTCTTTGGCCAGAACTTTCCGAAGTGACACGTGCTAATACAATATCACCATTTAACGCCGTTTTAACTTCATTAGGCGGTATAAAAATATCATCCATGCCTTGTTCTTCAGGGATAACAAACGCAAATCCTTTCGCATGACCAGCTAATTTCCCCCGAATAAGGTTCATCTTCTCTGGTAATCCATAACGATTGCTCCTTGTCCGAACAACTAGCCCCTTCTCTTCCATCTGTACAAGTGCCTTGACAAAATCTTTAAAGTGAGAAGAATCCTCTATTCCGAAAGCCTCTTCTAGCTCTTGCACGGTTAGTGGTTTATAGGCTTCATCTTTCATATAAGTTAATAGCTTCTCGACATTTTCTTTAATTATATCTTCCAAACAAAAAACCTCCTTTGCATCTTATTGATTCCAATCTAGTTTTTCTAAAAACTGATAGAAATCTTCAAAAACTTGTTCTTTTTCTTTATCATGTGTAATAACATGTCCAGAGTTTTCATACCATTTAATATCTTTTTGAATCGATTCCACTTCTTCATAAATGATATTTGCACTATTTGTATCAATCATTTGATCATGTCGTGCCTGAATAACAAAAACTGGTGAATAAATAAGATCAATCGATTCTCTTACTTCTTTGATTAAATTTTGTAATTCTTTTAATGTATTCATTGGCTTAAATTGAGCCATTTCCTGCTCAATAACTTCTTCTGATTTCTTCTCGCGCTGCTTATAATTACGAGCGTATTCAAGTACGCCTTCATACATGACATCTTCACTTTTAATGTACATTGGAGCACACATGGTTACGATACCCTTTACAGGTACAGTGTAACCTAATTTAAGGGAAAATACCCCTCCTAAAGAAAGACCTCCGACAGCAATTTCTTCAAATCCCATCTCCTTTAAATGCTGGTATGCTTCCGTTACATCCTTCCACCAATCCTTTGGCCCGTATTCCACTAATTCCTCTGGTGGTACTCCATGTCCTTTATATAAAGGTACATAGCAGGTGTAGCCCTTTGTATTTAAATATCTACCAAGCAAGCGTACATCTGATGTATTCCCCGTAAAGCCGTGCAATAAAAGCACTGCACGTTTATTATCTCCTTTAAAGGTTAATGGTTTCTGTTCTACTATTTTCATTAGATAAACGCTCCTTTGTCTTATTATTTTCTCCTTCGCCCTATTCTATAATATAAAGTGACCAATTTATTTGAAAAAGAACTATCCTTCTATTTTAGTAAAAAAGAAAAGAAAGAATCCAGTCATATGATTACATCATACTATAGGTCTTTTATAAATCTTATGTACAACTCCATTTGTTTTCCGAAAAAAAACCTGACCTTTCTTGGCCAGGTTTTTTCATCTATACCGAATCTCGTTATTATAGATCAAAATAACTAACTGCAATCGTTAAGACAAAGAATAAAATTGCTAAAACGATTGTTGCATTGTGAAGGATTAATTCTAAACCACGTGCTTTTTGTTTACCAAATAACTGCTCTGCACCACCAGAAATTGCTCCAGATAGTCCAGCACTCTTACCATTTTGAAGAAGTACTACTACGATTAATGCAATCGCAACGATAATCAATAAAGTAATCAAAACTGTGTGTATCATATCAAACACCTCCATTAAAACCAACCTACATTAGTTTAAATGTATCATATTTTATGTTTTGTCACAATAGTATGTCGCGTCTTTGTCATAATAATTAGTAGAATACACTTTGGGATAGTTAATAATGATTGAAAGGTCTCTTAAACAAGATATATGTTGTTTGTTATGTTTACGAGTAGAGACAATGGCTCTCTGTTCCCTTCTTCAGCTTTTCTTCTTGTTTGCGGGCACAGAGAACGGCTCTCTGTTCCCTTTTTCAGCTTTTCTTCTTGTTTGCGGGCACAGAGAACGGCTCTCTGTTCCCTTTTTCAGCTTTTCTTCTTGTTTGTGGGCACAGAGAATGGCTCTCTGTTCCCTTCTTCAGCTTTTCTTCTTGTTTGCGGGCACAGAGAACGGCTCTCTGCTCCCTTCTTCAGCTTTTCTTCTTGTTTGCGGGCACAGACAATGGCTCTCTGTTCCCTTTTTCAGGTATCCCAGCCAGCTTATGTCACTGATGGATCCTCCCTCTCTTCTAATAAAAACACATTCCCAACTATAAAAAAAACCCTAGCTTAAAGGAAAACTCCTAAAGCTAGAGTGTTTATCAAGTTAAGTCAAACTTAACTTCAATTATTTTTTAAGGTTGTAGAAAGATTTAAGACCATCGTATACTGCTAACTCGCCAAGCTCGTCTTCGATGCGAAGAAGTTGGTTGTATTTAGCGATACGGTCTGTACGAGATAATGAACCAGTTTTGATTTGACCAGCGTTAGTAGCAACAGCGATGTCAGCGATTGTAGCATCTTCTGTTTCACCAGAACGGTGAGAAACTACTGCTGTGTAACCAGCACGTTTAGCCATTTCGATAGCATCGAAAGTTTCAGTTAAAGTACCAATTTGGTTAACTTTGATAAGGATTGAGTTTGCAATTCCTTTTTCGATACCTTCAGCTAATTTTTTAGTGTTTGTAACGAATAAATCGTCACCTACTAATTGTACTTTAGAACCGATGCGGTCAGTTAATAATTTGTGACCTTCCCAGTCGTTTTCATCTAAACCATCTTCAATAGAGATGATTGGGAATTCGTTAACTAATTCTTCATAGAAGCTTACTAATTCTTCAGAAGTTAAACCAGTACGGCCTTCTCCTGCAAGATCGTATTTACCAGTTTCTTTGTTGTAGAATTCAGAAGAAGCAACGTCCATACCTAAGAATACATCTTTACCAGGCTCGTATCCAGCTTTTTTGATTGCTTCGATGATTACTTCTAATGCTTCACGGTTAGAACCAAGGTTTGGAGCGAATCCACCTTCGTCACCTACAGCAGTGTTTAAACCTTTTGCATGTAAAACTGCTTTTAATGCATGGAATACTTCAGCACCAGTACGTAGAGCTTCTTTGAAAGTTGGAGCTCCTACTGGTAAGATCATGAATTCTTGGAAATCAACATTGTTATCAGCATGAGAACCACCGTTGATGATGTTCATCATTGGAGTTGGTAATTGTTTCGCGTTGAATCCACCAAGGTAACGGTATAATGGAAGACCTACTACTTCAGCAGCAGCATGTGCAACAGCCATAGATACACCTAGGATTGCGTTAGCACCTAATTTACCTTTGTTTTCTGTACCATCAAGTTCGATCATTGTTCTGTCGATTCCAACTTGATCTGTAACGTCCATACCGATGATTGCTTCAGCAATTACTTCGTTTACGTTTTCTACTGCTTTAAGAACACCTTTACCAAGGTAACGAGATTTGTCACCATCACGCAATTCAACTGCTTCGTATTCACCAGTTGAAGCACCAGATGGAACTAGTGCACGACCAAAGAATCCTGATTCAGTTAATACTTCTACTTCTACTGTTGGGTTACCACGTGAATCTAATACTTCACGAGCATATACTTGTTGAATATAAGGCATAATATTCTCTCCTTTTAAAATAATCTTATTTTTTAATAATAGATGTCCCAGTCATTTCTGCTGGCTTTTCAACACCTAATAAATCTAACATTGTAGGAGCTAAATCTCCTAAAATACCATCTGTACGTAATTCAGCATTTTTATCTGTTACGATAACAGGTACTGGATTTGTTGTATGTGCTGTCATTGGTTTTCCTTCAAGTGTTACCACTTCATCAGAGTTACCATGGTCAGCAGTGATAATAGCTTTACCACCTTTTTGTTCAATTAAAGTGATAATTTTTCCTAAACATTCATCCACTGTTTCAATCGCTTTGATTGTTGGTTCAAGCATTCCGGAGTGCCCAACCATATCAGGGTTTGCGAAGTTTAGAATAATTGCATCAAAATTATCTGCCTCAATTTCCTTCAATAGCGCATCTGTTACTTCATATGCACTCATTTCAGGTTTTAAATCATAAGTTGCCACTTTTGGTGAATTGATCAAAATACGTTTTTCACCAGGGAACTCTGCTTCACGTCCACCGCTCATAAAGAATGTAACATGTGGATATTTTTCCGTTTCCGCAATACGAAGCTGAGTCAAGCCATTTTGTGCAAGAACTTCCCCTAAAGTGTTATCAAGGTTTGTTGGCTTGAATGCAACATACCCATTTACTGTTTCACTAAAATGAGTTAAACATACAAAGTAAAGATTTTTTGGATGTTTTTCTCCACGATCAAATGAACGGAAGTCCTCATTTGTGAATGTATTCGAAATTTGAATAGCACGGTCAGGACGGAAGTTATAAAAAATTACAGCATCTTCATCTTCAATCGTTGCAACTGGTTCGCCGTTCTCTTTTGTGATAACAGATGGAAGCACGAACTCATCAAAGATTCCGTTATTGTAGTTATCTTCCACTACTTGTAATGGATCAGAATATGCTGGTCCTTCTCCATATACCATTGCGCGGTATGATTTTTCTACTCGGTCCCAACGCTTATCTCTATCCATAGAATAGTAGCGTCCAGAAATAGTAGCAAATTCACCTACACCGTATTCAGCGATTTTTTCTTGTGTAGCTTTAATATATTTTTCAGCAGTCTTTTGACCGACGTCTCGGCCATCTAAGATACCGTGAATGTATACATTTTCTACTCCTTCTTCTTTAGCTAAACGAAGAAGTGCAAACATATGCTCAATGTGGCTATGAACTCCACCATCGGATAATAATCCGAATAAATGAAGATTTTTGCCTTTTTCTTTTACATGCTTAATTGCATTAACAAAAGTTTCGTTTTTATAAAATTCGCCTTCTCTTATAGACAGATTTACTCTTGTTAAACTTTGATATACGATCCGGCCGGCACCGATATTCAAATGTCCAACTTCAGAGTTACCCATTTGTCCTTCTGGAAGACCAACAGCTTCCCCGCTAGCTACTAAAGTAGCATGAGGATAAGAATTCCAATATTTATCGAAATTAGGCTTATTTGCTTGTGCTACCGCATTACCCATGCGTTCACTTCTTAAAGCAAAACCATCTAAAATGATTAAAGCTACTGGAGATTTACTCATTCTTACCTGCCTCCAATAAAGCTAAAAAGCTTTGAGCTTCTAGGCTAGCTCCGCCTACTAATGCTCCGTCAATATCTGGCTGTGCCATATATTCTTTAATGTTTTCAGGCTTAACGCTGCCACCGTATTGGATGCGAATTTCTTCTGCAACTTCTGGTGAAAATTGTTCACTTACTACTTTACGAATATGTGCACATACTTCGTTTGCATCTGCAGAAGTAGAAGATTTACCTGTTCCAATTGCCCAGATTGGCTCATATGCAACAACTGTTGCTTTTGCTTGTTCTGGAGTTAAACCATTAAGTGCTTTTGTTACTTGAGTTGCAACAAAGTCATTTGTTTCACCATTTTCTCTTTGCTCTAGTGTTTCACCACAGCAAACAATTGGAGTTAAACCATTTTCAAATGCAGCGATTGTCTTTTTGTTAACAGACTCATCTGTTTCATTAAAGAACTCACGACGCTCTGAATGTCCAAGTACTACATATTTTGCACCGATATTTTCTAATGCAACTGGGCTGATTTCGCCAGTGAATGCACCATTTTTTTCGAAATGCATATTTTGTGCACCGATTTTTACATCTGTGCCATCAGTTAATTCTACTAATTGCCCTAAAAATAACGCAGGAGCACAAACAACTGTATCCACTTTTTCACTTGATGGAACAGATGCTTTTACTTCTTGGATAAACTCAACAGCTTCAGGAAGTGTTTTGTTCATTTTCCAGTTACCTGCAATAATTGGTTTGCGCATGTTAAACATCCTTTCATGCATATCTATAAAGATATTATTTGTCGTTTAAAGCCACTACACCTGGAAGTTCTTTACCTTCCATAAACTCTAATGAAGCACCGCCGCCAGTAGAAATATGACTCATCTTATCTGCTAAATCAAATTTCTCAACTGCTGCTGCAGAATCTCCACCACCGATTACTGAATATGTATCTTGAGATTCAGCAAGTGCTTCAGCTACTGCTTTTGTACCATTTGCAAATGCATCTAATTCGAATACACCCATTGGTCCATTCCAAATTACTAATTTAGAATTTTTAATAACATCTGCATAGATTTCACGTGTTTTAGGTCCGATATCTAATGCTTCCCAATCAGCTGGGATTTCTTCGATAGAAACAGCTTTGATGTTTGCATCATTTGAGAAATCATCTGCAACGATCACATCAACTGGCATATAGAATTTAACACCTTTTTCTTTTGCTTTTTCCATATAAGATTTAGCAAGATCGATTTTATCTTCTTCTAATAAAGATTTACCAATTTCATGGCCAAGAGATTTAACAAAAGTATAAGCTAATCCTCCACCGATAATTAAGTTATCTACTTTATCAAGAAGATTTTCAATTACACCAATTTTATCCTTAACTTTCGCTCCACCAATGATAGCTGTGAACGGACGATCAGGATTAGATAAAGCTTTGCCAAGAACATCTAGTTCTTTTTGCATTAATAATCCAGATACTGCTGGAATATGATGAGCAATTCCTTCTGTTGAAGCATGAGCACGGTGTGCAGCACCAAATGCATCATTTACAAATACATCTGCAAGTTCTGCATATTGTTTTGCTAACTCTGCATCATTTTTTTCTTCACCAGCATTGAAACGTACGTTTTCAAGAAGGATAACATCTCCTTCTGCTAACTTGCTGATTTGTGCTTTAACAGCTTCGCCATATGACTCATCTGCTTTAGCAACTTCTTTCCCTAGTAATTCAGAAAGGCGTTTTGCAACAGGAGTTAAACGTAGCTCTTCTACAACTTCACCTTTTGGACGTCCTAAGTGACTTGCTAGAATAACAATTGCACCACTCTCAACTAATTCTTTAATTGTTGGAAGTGCAGCTTGAATTCTTGTTTCGTCCGTAATTTGTTGATCTTTCATCGGTACGTTGAAGTCAACACGAACAAATACTTTTTTCCCTTTTAAATCAATATCACGAATTGTTTTCTTGTTCATTATAGGTACCCTCCACTGCATATTTTTAAAATAGCGGAAACAAAGTTGTTTCCGCTGTTAGATTAAAGGGGGTGCTTATTAACTCGCACATAATTCCATTTATAAAGGGAAATTATTTTGTTGCAAGTTGTGCAAAGTGCTTAACAGTTCTTACTAATTGGTTAGTGTAAGACATTTCGTTGTCATACCAAGCAACTGTTTTAACAAGTTGTTGATCACCAACAGTGATAACTTTTGTTTGAGTTGCATCGAATAATGAACCATAGCTAATTCCGATAATATCAGAAGAAACAAGCTCTTCTTCAGTGTAACCGAAAGATTCGTTAGCAGCTTCTTTCATTGCAGCGTTGATTTCTTCAACTGTAACTTTTTTATCAAGAACAGTTACAAGCTCTGTTAATGAACCAGTTTTAACTGGAACACGTTGAGCAGCACCGTCTAATTTACCTTGTAATTCAGGTAATACTAAACCGATTGCTTTTGCAGCACCAGTTGAGTTAGGAATAATGTTTTCAGCAGCTGCACGAGCACGACGGAAGTCACCTTTTGGATGTGGAGCATCTAAAGTATTTTGGTCGCCTGTGTAAGCGTGAATTGTAGTCATTAAACCAGATACGATACCATATTTGTTTTGAAGAACTTGTGCCATTGGAGCAAGACAGTTAGTAGTACAAGAAGCACCAGAAATAACTGTTTCAGTTCCATCAAGAACATCATGGTTAACATTGTAAACAACTGTTTTCATTTCGCCAGTTGCTGGAGCAGAGATAACTACATTTTTAGCACCTGCTTGAATATGAGCTTCTGCTTTTTCTTTTGTTGTGAAGAAACCAGTAGATTCGATAACTGTATCTACACCAAGTTCTCCCCATTTAAGATCAGCTGGGTTTCTTTCAGCAGTTGTAACAACTTTTTGACCATTTACTAAGAAATAACCTTCGTGTACTTCGATTTCACCTTGGAAAGTTCCTTGAGATGAATCATATTTTAAAAGATGTGCTAGCATTTTAGTATCAGTTAAATCATTGATTGCAACCACTTCTAATTCTGGGTTTTCCATGATTTTTCTGAATGCCAAACGTCCGATACGTCCAAAACCGTTAATACCTACTTTTACTGTCATTGTAAATTTCCTCCTCTAATTTTAAGAGTATTAAATATATAAAGGGATTTCCCATTATATCAACTTTTTTGCGGCTCCTTCATCTGTTATTAAAATAGTTGAAGTTGGTGCTTCCTTTAGATAAGCACGAATAGCCTTTGACTTCGATGCTCCACCTGCTACAGCGATGATATTAGGTACAGTAGATAAGTCTTCCAGTCTAAGGCCAATTGTTTGTACCTTGTGGACAACTTCTCCCTCTTCATTAAAATAGTACCCGAATGCTTCGCCAACAGCTTCTGCATTTTTAATCTTTTCTAGGTCACTTTTGCTGGTATTTCTGCGATTCGCCATTGTAAGCGCCTCGCCAATGCCGTGAACTAAAAGATTTGCGGAACGAATGAGTTTTAACACTTCGCTGATACGAGGGTCTGTGGAAATGCTTTTGTACATTTCTTCGCTGACCTCATCAGGAGCGTATAAAACCCGATGTTTTGATGCAGTATGATCTGCCATCATGGAACAAATTGTATTCGCCTGATTTTTGACATCTTCTCCTATTCCACCACGTGCCGGGACAAATAATAATTCCCCATCTGCAATATTAGGCGTCAGTGCCTCTGCAACAGAGGACATAGTAGTCCCACCAGTAACTGCGATGATATTATTTCCCTTTAGAAGAGATTTCATACAATTTGCTGTGGCAAGTCCTAATTCTTTTTTTACCCATGGAGAGTGATCACTGTCTCCAGCTACAATGATAACTCGGTTAATACCTAGTTTTCTTTGCAGTAGCTGCTCCATTTCGTTAATACCCGTTACTTCTCTCATTACACTAGAAAGACTTTCCAACACTTCTTCCCCTATCGAAGTGACTGTCATGCCGATGTTTGAAATATGTATAAGCTGCTGCTCCTTTAAAAACTCGACTTCACTTCTCAAGACTCTTTCGGTCAGTCCTAGGCTCACTGCCAGACTTCTTCTTCCGACAGGCTGCATATTCTTGATATATTGCAGAATATAGTACCTTTTTTGCATAACTGTAAGTAAATCAGGTAATAATCTTTTTTGAATCTCAATAAATGAAACCATGCTTTTGATGCGCTCCTTCACTTACAGTGGTCGTCAGAAGTCCCACATAGACATTTTCCGTCCCGGGTACTACAAAAAAATAATTCCTTGCTACAAGAACAATTCTAACACCAGTATAGTATGAATTCAACTGATATGTGTCTATTTTTTGTTAAATTTGGCGAAAAAGTGTCGTTCTATCTTTTCATATTATTTGGAATTAAATGATTATTGTTCGTCAACATTATAATTTTATTTATTGTCCCTTAGATTAAAATGTACTAATTATTAATAAGGAAGCAAAACTCTATGCCTTCCACCGAGATCAGTCTTCATTTCAATATAAATCTATCTTGACTAAAGCCAATCTAAACAAAAATGGGTTATCTTTGTATCAAAAATTTGGGTGCAACGCACTTAATTGAATAAATCACAAAAAACAAAATGATGGAACCTATATACCATCATTTTGGTACATAGGATTAATAATATTTACATTATCCATAACTACTTTTGGATGAAAATCAAGGATCATATGACCAATATTAGGGATAAGCTTATATATGGCATGGTGAATATCTTTCTTTAATCGCTCGGCTTGCTCAATTGTACCGAACGGATCCTTCTCTCCAACTACCGGTACATGTGTCTTTCATAAAGTATTCCTCCTTAATTAGTTCTACAATCCTATAACTAATTCAAAATCCTTTTTAATATCTACAAAATGGCAAAAAGTAGTCGATATAATTAGATAGGAACACATTCAAAAAATAGAGAAAGGAACAAAAAATACATGAATTTTCTAAATAGGATAAAATCAAGTGTACTTTCTAGACGATATTCTAAGGCTTTTAATATAGGAAATAATTTTTCTTTTGGAGAAATCACTTTAGTCGGCCGACAAAAAGACTGTATCAATATTGGAAATAATGTTACTATACTACGATATACTGAAATTTTAGGCAAACCAGAACTTCCAATTTACATTGGTGATAATACTTATATTAATCAGAGATGTGTAATAAGACCCAATACAAAGATTGGTAGGAGAGTTAGTATTGGTCCCGGTGTGATGTTAATGACAGATACTCATTTAGTTGGCTCACCCAAAAGAAGAGCAGGTAAATCAATTAACCCACCTATTATAATTGAGGATGGTTGTTGGATTGGCGCTCACAGTACGGTTTTGGGTAATGTAACTATTGGTAAAGGGACTATAATAGGAGCCGGCAGTGTTGTAAATAAAGATTGTGAACCAAATAGTTTATACGCTGGAGTTCCCGCACGGTTTGTTAAGAAACTCGAACATTAATCATACATATACGGTCTATAACATCTAAATACTTACCATAAAATGCCCTACTCTGAAGAGTAAAGCTTTTTCACTCGAATTTTAGAAATTGTATAGTTCTTGTCCAATTTTATTCCATGATTTTATTTGAACAATTGTACTTCCATACTTTACTGCTAAAGTAGAGACAGTATCACCACTCTTTACTGTATGGTATTTAGCAGCAGTCTTGGTTGCCACTTTCTTTGATGTAAGTACTTTTACCGTTTTACCTGCATATATCATATCGCTCTTTAAACCAAAGGGATCTAGTGTAGAAAAATATTTGATTAATTCCAACTCCATCTCATCCATCTCCTCTTGAGCATAAAAAAAAGCCTATAAAAGAACCTAATTAAAAGAGTCCCCAAATACCGGGCCCCAGAAGTTAGAGTAGAAAATTCACTTTTGGGGGTGTTTTTATGGCCAAATATAGTGAGGAATTTAAAATAAAGCTTGTTAATGAGTATTTACATGTAAATTTTGGTTATAAATTATTGGCGAAGAAATACAATATGCCCTCTCAAAAACCATTACAAGATTAGGTTAAGAGCCTATAAGATACAAGGGATGGAAGGGTTAAAGCAAATAAAGTGAAATAAAATAAGGATTTTTCGAGGAGAGCCGGACAAAAAAACACTCCTCAAAAAAATCCTTATTTATCAACATTTTAGCGCCCTCGGAGGGAATCGAACCCCCATTTTAAGAACCGGAATCTTACGTGCTATCCGTTGCACCACGAGGGCATTATGTTAAAGTTACGCTTTCATATTATAAGCGAACTTTCCGTATATTGCAATAGAAGATGTTTAAAAAAAGGTGCAGTGGGTATCATGGAGAAAGGATTGTAACCGGAATAAAGAGATGGTATTTGATAATAGCTTTCTATATCACCAATAATGAAAAAGATGTCGAATGATATTTTCAGGGAATCAAGCTTTAACGTTTGACCTTAATTGACCATCCGTGTATCATTAGGAATACATACAGTTTAGATGTTTTTCATCTGACTGAAGAAACAAATACTTATGCTTTTCGAACAGATATTAAAAAGGAGGATTTTAAATGAATTTAATCCCTACAGTTATTGAGCAAACAAATAGAGGAGAACGTGCTTACGATATCTACTCTCGTTTATTAAAAGACCGTATTATTATGTTGGGCAGTGCTATCGATGATAACGTTGCTAACTCTATCGTATCACAGCTTTTATTCTTAGAAACAGAAAATCCTGAAAAAGATGTATCTATTTATATCAACAGCCCTGGTGGAAGCATCACTGCTGGTATGGCAATTTATGATACAATGCAGTATATTAAGCCAGATGTGCAAACAATTTGTATCGGTATGGCTGCTTCTATGGGTGCATTCTTACTTGCTGCTGGTGCAAAAGGTAAACGTTATGCATTGCCTAATAGTGAAGTGATGATTCACCAACCACTTGGCGGAGCACAAGGTCAAGCAACTGAAATTGAAATTGCTGCTAAACGTATCTTATTCCTACGTGATAAATTAAACGGTATTTTATCTGAGCGTACTGGTCAACCAATGGAGGTAATCGCAAGAGATACAGAACGTGATAACTTTATGACTGCGGAAAGAGCAAAAGAATATGGTTTAGTTGACCATGTTATCAGTCGTAATTCACTTGAAGACAAGAAAAATTAATATAAAAACTCTTAATAATTAAAAAAGGCTATTCCAAATTAGATTTCTATAGATGGATATCATCTATAAAATTTTCCTATTTGGAACAGCCTTTTTCATTAGGAGAGTATTATTAAGCAGCTTTACTTTAATAAACCTGTTAAATTTTGAAGCGCTTCCACTTCATCACTGCCATCAACTATTAATTTTATTGTTGCCCCTGAATGAATAGCTAGACCCATTATTCCCATAATACTCTTTGCATTCACTCTTCTTCCATCCTTTTCAATAAATACTTCAGATAAATAATTACTTGCCTCTTGGACAAATAAAGCTGCGGGTCGTGCTTGAAGTCCAGATTTTAAGTCCACTGTAATCTCTTGCTCTACCATCGAACATCCTTCCCTTCACCAATGTAGTAATATATCTATTATACAAGGAAAAGGAAATTTTTGCTCGATTCACCATAAAGAATATTCAGTTTAGAACAATTTTTCTGATAATAATTTCAAAAAACAAAAATGGATAATATATACCTTTTCTTGATATATTATCCATTCTTATTAATTGACTTTTTCTCCACGACGAAGTGCATCGGCAATTTCATCTATTTTTCTTAAACGGTGATTGATGCCAGATTTACTGATGTTACCAGATGATACCATTTCTCCTAATTCTTTTAAAGTTACATCTTGATAGGCAACTCGAAGTTCGGCAATTTCTCTAAGTTTATCAGGTAAAATTTGTAAGCCGACTGTTTTATCAATATAACGAATATTCTCAACCTGTCTTAATGCAGCCCCAATTGTCTTATTTAAATTAGCTGTTTCGCAATTGACTAAACGGTTAACTGAATTTCTCATATCTCTCACAATTCGAATGTCTTCAAAACGAAGAAGCGCTCCATGGGCACCGATAATATTAAGAAATTCGGTTATTTTTTCTGCTTCCTTTAAATAAGCAATAAAACCTTTTTTTCTTTCTAATGTCTTACTTTTTAACCCAAATGTATTCATTAAATCACTAAGCGCAATAATATGTTCTTTATATAAAGAAGCGATTTCCAAATGGTAGGAAGAAGTTTCTGGGTTATTAACCGAACCTCCTGCTAGAAAGGCTCCGCGTAAATAAGATCGTTTACAGCATTTTTTCTTAATAAGATCTGGAGAAATTTCATGTGTAAACACAAAACCTTCTTTAAGAATGCTCAGTTCCTCAAGCACTTCTTTTCCTTGATTAGAAATTCGCACAATATAGACATTGTTCTTTTTTAAACGCATTTTTTTGCGGACTAATAGTTCAACCGGGATATCAAAATACCTTTTTATTAGCGTATAAATTCTTCTTGCGATAGCTGCATTCTCTGTCTGGATATTTACAACTAGCCTCTGGTTAGAAAAGGAAAGTGTCCCATTCATTTGAATTAATGCTGATAATTCTGCTTTTCCACAACAATTTTTGGCTTCAATTGTTGTTAATTCTTTTTTAGTTTCTGAAGCAAAAGACATGTCCTTCCCCCCTTATAGACTCGGAGTATATTGTTCCAATACCTTGTCTAAAAAGTTACTCTTCTTTCAATCGATAATTGAATAGAGAATTTTCGCCACTTCTAGAGTATTATGGCGAATAACACCTTGATCAAGCTTAATGATATCACCAGCTATTACATCTAAATCCATCCGTTCCAGCCGATTAATATCAAAAACCACAGGCTTTGCTTTTTCTTCATCATATCTTTGTTGTATACTTGCAGGAATATTCGTTTTGTTCACGATTATTGTATCAATAAATGGCTTTTCTACATGTTCATATAGTGCCTTCACATGATCACTTGCCGTATAATCGGACGTTTCTCCTGCTTGTGTCATTATATTGCACACATAGACTTTTTTCGCTTTCGCTTCTCGGACTGCCGCTTTGATTTCTGGAACGACTAAGTTTGGTAAGATACTAGTATATAAGCTTCCAGGCCCCATCACAATTAAATCGGCTTGCTCGATAGCATGTATCGTTTCAGGAAGCGGCTCAGAATCTTCGGGGGTTAGGAAAACTTTTTTTATCTTTTTCCCAGCCTCTGGAATATTAGACTCCCCTATTACAATCGATCCATCTTCCATTACCGCATTTAAGATAACACTATGACTAGTCGCAGGTAATACTTTACCACGGACATTAAGTACTTTGCTCATTTCTTGAATCGCATAGGTAAAGTTACCAGTAATGGAAGTCATGGCCGCTAAGATTAAGTTACCTAATGAATGTCCATCTAAATCTTTGCTATTCGTGAAGCGATGTTGAAACATTTCCTCCACTAAGGGCTCGACATCCGATAACGCGGCTAACACATTACGAACGTCTCCAGGAGCAGGGATATCGAGATCCTCTCTTAATCTTCCAGAGCTTCCTCCATCATCGGCTACTGTTACGATTGCCGTTATGTCTACTGGATACTTTTTCAATCCACGCAGAAGCACAGAAAGGCCAGTTCCTCCCCCGATGATTACAATTCTTGGCTGTTCCTTTTCACTCATGCCTGTTGGTCCTTTCTCCTCTCCATATCACGGTGAGCAATAGCAATATTATATTCTTTTTCAAAATGATGGCCGATATACTCAGCTAATGCAACAGATCGATGCTGTCCCCCAGTACAGCCAATCGCAATAACTAGCTGCGATTTTCCTTCTCTCTTATATTGAGGCAGCATAAATGTTAATAAATCAATGACTTTTTCTAAAAATTGGCCTGTTTCCGTCCATTTCAATACATAACTGGATACCTCTACGTCTAATCCAGTTTTCGGTCTCATATGCTCAACGTAATGAGGGTTTGGTAAAAAACGCACATCAAATACTAAATCCGCATCAATAGGAAGTCCATGTTTAAATCCAAAACTCATCACATTTACAGTAAAGATAGATTGTTTATTAACAGAG
Organism: Niallia sp. M35; assembly: GCF_050971705.1. NCBI lineage: Bacteria > Bacillati > Bacillota > Bacilli > Caryophanales > Bacillaceae > Niallia > Niallia sp. M35. The sequence goes on along the minus strand of NZ_JBPCEP010000004.1, from coordinate 145,362 downwards.
AATTCTTTTAGAATCTTTTCACGAAGTTCTCTCGGTGAGCTTTGTGATGTATTATAAATAATTTGCGCTCTTCCTTTGAGCTCTTCTAACAATTCTCGTTCCAATTTAATTCCTTCTAAAGGAAGCCCAGCCGGTGCAAGGGGATGAACTCTTCTAGTCTCCTTATATCTTCTAACAAGGGCACTGTCATCAGCGTCTAGAAAAAGGATCTTGGGAACAACCCAGGAAGTTGCCAAATCATCTAGTGCAGTGAACAAATCATCAAAAAATTCTCTCCCCCGCAAATCCATCCCAAGAGCAACCTTATTCATCTTATTCTCCGACTCTTTCATAAGTTCGAGAAACTTAGGTAAAAGTGTAGGCGGTAAGTTGTCCACACAAAAAAAGCCTAAGTCTTCAAAGCTTTGAATAACAACTGTTTTTCCTGCTCCTGACATACCTGTGATGATTACGACTTGTGGTTCCATTTTAATTCCCCCTATAAATCTTTAGCTTGGATCTAATCGGTAACTAATTAATTCGAAATCTGGTGTATAAGTAAATGTTCCATAGATTATTCCATTTCCATGGATCATGTAATCTAAAATATGATAATCGCCCTCAGCCATTGGCAAATTTTTCACATCATCTAAATCGTGCCAGACAATTTTCCCTTCAGCTGATTCGTCTACATTGACACCATCTGCATTCGTAGAGAAAAAGGTGAACATCATCCACTCCGATATAATCTTATCTCCCTCTTTAATAATAAAGGTAAAAATTCCTTTGATGTTAGGATTTCGTAAATAAATACCTGTTTCTTCTCTATACTCACGAATACAGGAATCTCTAACAGATTCTCCCGGCTCCATTTTTCCGCCAGGCGCTACCCACCAGCCACGTCTTGGTTTTTGTAGCAATAAGACTTTATTATCTTTAAGTAACAAACAATTCGTCACACGTTGCAAAATTATTCACCCCAATTTTCTCTATATGTAGGCACTGCTTTTTATCCATTCCTTTTATTATACTATTATTGTCATGCCCCCACAATAAATTGCCTTTTCCAATTATGAAGGATTCTTTATTCCTGATAGAGAAATGATTATATATCTTTAGAAAAGGATGTGGATAGTCTTGTATGTTAACCCTGTTAAAAAGGATTTAAAGGTAAGAAAATTAGAAGCACTCTTAAAACGCGGAGATAAACATTCGTCCATCAAAAAAGATGTATCGATTTATTTACGCGGCTATAAAGGAGAAAAGTACCTAACCTATTATCTCGATTTTATCCCTGAGAAGGAATGCTTTATTATTCATAATCTTCGTTTATACGATGGAAAATCTTATTTTCAAATAGACTATCTCTTGTTGACACATTGCTTTTTTATTATCATTGATTGTAAAAACTATTTAGGCACATTACTATTTGATACAACTTTAAACCAATTTACCCGAATTCGAAATAATCAAGAAGAGGGCTACCTGGATCCCATCTCTCAAATGAAAAGATTAAAGCGCCAACTAGAATCGTTCTTACAAAAACGCCACTTTCCTATTCCTCCTATCAAGCCAATCGTTATTATATCCAAACCTTCTACTATCATAAAGGCAATCCCTCGATAAAAAATCATGTTCTCCACAGTCATAGTTTTCTTGAAAAATGGGATCAATTACAAAGGAAATATTCTCGATGACAAGAGCCTTCGCAAAATCTCCAAATTCCCGCAACAAGCATCACACTCCAGACCATACTAATTTATTGAAAAAATACAATTTAAGTAAAGAAGATATTATAACAGGCGTTCATTGCACGGCATTTGATAAAAAACCCCTTATTAAAGCAGTGAAAGATTATTTTCTTTTAATCAAACCTTCTATAACCAGTAAGGAATTTCGTGAATTCGTCCATATTTCTTCCAAAGATACCGCCAATCGACTTCTTGTCTCGATGAATTACCTTATACAGGTGAAAATCGAGGGAAAATTTATTACCCTACAAAAGATTTTTGGGAATGAATAGAAGTACTTACACTATATTCGCGTAATCACCTCTTAAATTCGCGAAAAATAACATTTATCAGCCAAATCCTACTAAATCGAGTAAAATCCATAAAAAAAGGCATAGGCTCCATGTTTGGGCCTATGCTAAAAAATATATCTTAAAAGGGGGTCAATTTCTATTTCTATGATACCCTAACTATGTTTCACTACTGTTACATTCCAATTAAAACACAATGACACTTTCTTATGCTTGTTGTTTTAACTCTTCAGCTAGCTCTTCTACATAGTGTTGTGCACTTTGCGCGGCGATACTTCCGTCTCCTGTTGCTGTAACAATTTGACGAAGTGTTTTTTCACGAATATCACCAGCTGCAAAAATACCAGGCACCTTTGTTTCCATTTGGTCATTTGTTTCAATATAACCATTTTCATTGGTAATCCCTAAGCTTTCAAACGGTTTAGATAATGGAACCATGCCAATGTAAATAAAGACACCATCTGCCTCTAATTCTTGCTCGGACTGATCTACTGTCGAAACAAGTGTCACACTGCCCACTTTGCCCTCTTTTTCATTAATGGACTTAATGGTATGATTCCAGATAAAGTCTACTTTTTCATTATCAAACGCTCTTTTTTGCAAGATTTTTTGTGCTCTTAATTCGTCACGTCTGTGCACAATGGTAACTTGGGAAGCAAAACGAGTTAAGTATACCCCTTCTTCAACAGCTGAATCTCCGCCGCCAATAACGAATAATCGCTTATTCTTAAAGAATGCTCCATCACAAACAGCACAATAAGATACGCCGCGTCCACCTAATTCTTTTTCCCCAGGAACTCCAACTTTTTTATATTCTGCACCTGTTGAAATAATAATAGATCTTGCTTTAAATTCTTTTGATCCAGCTTTTACTGTTTTATATTCTTTTCCATCCACTATTTCCTTAATGTCACCATATGCGTATTCAGCACCGAATTTTTTCGCATGATTAAACATTTTATTGGATAAATCAGGGCCTAAGATACTTTCAAATCCAGGGAAATTTTCTACATCTTCTGTATTTGCCATTTGCCCGCCTGGTATTCCTCTTTCAATCATTAATGTAGAAAGATTAGCACGAGATGTATAAACCGCAGCTGTCATTCCAGCTGGACCTGCTCCAATTATAATAACATCATAAATTTTTTCTTCCGTCATTTTAAAAACTCCTTTTCCATTAACTACCTATTAGATGATAGAATCCACATTGTCCATTTATTATTATAAGTATGATTATCTATTACTATCCTATAAAACAATCCCCTATCCGTCCAAATATCTGCTCATAAATTATTATAATAAATTCTTTAATTTCTTTGCTTCATTTTCTAAAATCAGCCGACGTTCTCGTATTTCGCTTTCCTCTTGCAGCAGCTTCTCTAATTGTCCCGTTAAAATTTGATGAACTTGGCCAATTAATTGCTTATCCCCATAATCCACTGCCTCTTTTAAAGAAGAGATTTTCTGAATATCTTTTAAGGAAAAACCATATTTTTTCAACTCATTTACCACTTGAAAGTCGAGGATTTCTTTATCACTATATTCCTTTTTATTATTTTGCCAATTTGGTTTTAATAAATTTAGCTCTTCATAATGCCGAACAGTATCTTTTGTTGTATTTAACAACGCTACAAATTCCCCAATTTTCATTTCTAATTCTCCTTTTTACTGGGACCTTTTCACTTAAGAAAGAACCGATTCAAATTACTTTTAAAACAGGGGAGATAAAATGTCACAAATTGGATAAATATTGTCTGATGTTGAAATGAAACATCGGTTTGGCATGTTCTTATTTGGTGTTACATCCCTATTCCATATACACTCTACATCCTTTCCTTTATCTGTATAAGCAATAATAAATGGGTTTTACTTATATGGAAAACTTCATATCATGCATCATATCGTTAGATTAATTATAACTCTTTTTATTATATATTTAATGTGTCATCTTTTTAAAGCTTATAAAAAAGAAGCAGTCCAACTCCTAACTGCTTCTTCCTACTATTTATTCAATAAATGCATAAAACATCAAAATAATGGAATCTTAGTTATAGATGGGCTGCATAAAATTCTTCATTGATTTTATATATTTTTGTAAAGTAGAGGTAGAAAGTCCATAATTATTGGCAATTTCTTGCTGAGTTTTCTTCTTCTCTCGAGATTGACTCCACAGATAATCAATAGCAGCTGCACTTGCAATACAATTTTTAAATAAAGCTCCTTCTGTTTGCATTTCCATGATAGCTGAAAACCATAATAAATATAAGCTAGTTTCTTCCGTACCAATTGGATGATAGTTGGTATAAATTTGTTCGGCTGTATGATGTGCAACATATAAAAATGGATCCTCTATTTCAGTGCCATTTTTCACAAAATCACGATATTTTTTTTCTATTTGTGTAAAAGCATTCTCTTGCTGAAAAACAGAAGAAGACAAAATCTTATCTTTTTGAGAAGATATAGAAGTTAAAAAAGTAGCAAACATTCGCTCCTCAGCATGGCTGCTTTCAAATCTTTTGAGAATGGAGCTTACATGCTCCTCAAATCCATTGATTGTATATTCCGAGTTATTCCAAGGCTCTTGCCCTTCTTTTTCTGGATGGATATCCATTACCTTTTTCCATGCTTTCTTTGCTGTTTGCTTATTTCCTGTGTAATAAGCTGCATAAGATAGCCAATAGTAAAAAGAACCATCTCCCTGAAATCCTTGTTTATAAATCTTCTTCAACCAAAAATAGGCTGTATCATATTCACCAATAAGTGCGAAAGTAGTTCCTAGTTTGAACTGATGGTCAATAGAAATAGGGTTGATTTTTCTTAAAATAGCAGCCATTTCTTTCACATGTCTATCGTTATTTTGATAATAAGCAAATACAAGTTTATTACATAAAGCATGTAAGTTTCCGATATTATTCGTTAAAACATGCTCCAAAATCTCACTTGCCTTTTCCGATTGTCCAAGATAGAAATGGGCTAACGCTAAATTATTATATGCTGACCAGTATTCCGGATAATCTTGAATAATCTTTGTTAAAGCTTCGACAGCTTGTGCAAAGTTACCAGATTCAAGCAAAGCCCTTGCCTGCTCCTGTCTTGTAATAAGATCTTCTTCCTCGTTAGCTTCCTCTTCCTCGAGCTCCTCTGATTCGAGAGATAACACTTCCATAAGATCTTCTGTATCCTCTACAAACTCCCCATCTTTATCCAAACTTAAATATAGTTTTGCATGATAATATGCATCTTTAAAAAATCCCAAATGGGCGTAATTATTAGCTAGGAAATAATAACACTCAACCATGTCCTCATCTAATTCTTCAATAATAACATGGAGAAGTTCATTCGATTTTTGATATTCTCCAATATCTGCATAAACGACCGCAAGCTGACATGCAATCATTGGTTCTCCCGGTTCTAACGCCAGTGCTCTTTGCAAATATTTAAGGGATTTATAATAATCTCTTTGATGATATGCCTTAATTCCTTTGTTAAAATAAAATTCGCCTGTAGGATTAAATGTAATAAGTTTACCCACTGGTTGTACTCTATCTGAGTTTTTATTCATAAATCCTCCAATATATATGTTCCCTTATCAAGCTGCATTATAAAGTTCCTATTAACTCAACAAGTATACCATACTAAATACAAATCCGAGAAGAGTCAATGCCTTTTTGGAAAAACTTTTAGAGGGGGAAATTTAACTTAAGGAGACATGTATGGATGGAGCAAAAAAAGAGAGCGGCTCTCTAGATGAACCATTCTCTAGTTTGCTTACTTCCCTGTCTTTTCTTCATGGCGCGCTTCCAGCACCTGCAAAATCTCAGAAAATGGCAGTTTTTGTTCTCTTAATAAGACAAATAAATGGTAAAGAAGGTCAGATGCTTCCCACTTCAATTCTTCTGCATCGCGATTTTTTGCAGCAATAATAACTTCGGCCGCTTCTTCGCCAACTTTCTTGAGAATTTTATCTACCCCCTTTTCAAATAGATACGTTGTATAGGTACCTTCTGGGCGCTTAATATCTCTTTCTTCAATAACTTTCTCTAAATTAGCAAGAATTTGATAGTCCGCTGAAATTACATCCCTTGCTTTGTTTTGATACATGCTGTCTACAAAACAGCTTGTTGTTCCATTATGGCAAGCGGGACCATTCGGTTGAATTAGCACTACTAATGCATCTTGATCGCAGTCGTATTTTATTTCTACAATAGATTGTGTATTTCCACTTGTTCCTCCTTTATGCCATAATTCCTGTCTAGACCGGCTATAAAACCATGTTTCTCCGGTGCGTATGGATTTTTCTAATGATTCTTTATTCATATAAGCCAAGGTTAACACCTCTTTTGTCACAACATCCTGTACGACAGCAGGTATTAATCCTTTTTCATCAAATTTCAATTCATCTAATTTCATCGTACAAGCACTCCTTTTTCCTTTAAATAGCTCTTCACTTCCAAAACGGATGTTTCTTTATAATGGAAAATGGAAGCCGCAAGTGCAGCATCAGCTTTGCCCATTTTAAATGCCTCTTCAAAATGAGCGGCGTTACCGGCTCCTCCAGAAGCGATAACTGGAACAGAAACAGCCTCACTTACCGATTTGGTTAATGCTAAGTTAAATCCATTCTTCTCCCCATCCGTATCCATGCTTGTTAACAATATTTCCCCTGCTCCCAAAGCCACAGCCTCTTTTGCCCATGTAATTACATCCTTATTTACTGGTTTCCTACCACCATGAGTATAGACACGCCATGTGGCAAGCTCAGAATCATATTTAGCATCAATGGCAACAACGATACATTGAGATCCAAAAAAATTAGCTCCCTCTTCAATCAAAGCAGGGTTTAACACTGCTGCTGTATTTAAAGATACTTTATCGGCACCAGCCCGCAGAATTTTCTTCATATCTTCTAGGGAGTTTATTCCTCCTCCAACAGTAAAAGGAATGGCAAGTTCTGATGCAACTTCTTTTACTACCTCCACCATCGTTTTTCTACCTTCATGTGATGCAGAAATGTCGAGAAATACAAGCTCATCTGCTCCTTGTTCATCATAGAAACGCGCTAATTCAACGGGATCCCCCGCATCTCTTAATTGAACAAATTGAATTCCTTTGACCACACGTCCCTCTTTTACATCTAAACATGGAATAATTCGCTTTGTTAACATTAATAAACTCCTCTCACCATATCCAGTTACTTCCCATTCAATTGTTCTAACGCTTCTCGGAGCGTGAATCTTTTTTCATATAATGCTTTACCAATAATCGCACCTCTAGAGTCGCTTTTCTTTAGTTGATTCAAATCTTTTATACTGCTGATTCCGCCAGATGCGATCACTTCTTTTTTCGTTATCAGAGCCATTTCCTCAATCGCTTTAACATTGGGTCCACTTAGCATTCCATCTGTTGCAATATCCGTAAAAATAAAAGTTTCCGCCCCAGCATCTGCAAAGCGTTTTCCAAGTTCTACTGCTTTTACTTCTGAAGTAGACAGCCAACCATGTGTCGCAACAAATCCATTTTTTGCATCGATACCTATCACTATTCCCTTTCCATATTTGCGGATCATCTCCATCGCAAAGTCTGGCTGTGAAACAGCGATACTGCCAATTATTACTCTTGTTATCCCATTCTCAAGGTAATGGACAATATCTTCTTCTTTTCTAATACCGCCACCAATTTGCACTTTTACTCCTAATTTTGTTGCTGTATCAATGACAAATTGATCATTTACTTTCTTGCCATCCTTCGCACCATCTAGATCAACCATATGAATCCACTTCGCACCGTGGTCTACAAAGCTTTTTGCCATATCAAATGGTGAATCTCCATAAATTGTTTCTTTTTCATAATTCCCTTGCTGTAAACGAACGCATTTTCCGCCTCGCATATCAATGGCCGGATATAAAGTGAAGGTCATATTGTTCATCCTTTCTGTATTAAATTCGCAAAGTTGCTTAATAATTGCATCCCCAATTTGCTACTTTTCTCCGGATGAAACTGCATGCCAAACACATTGTTTCTTCCTACTACTGCTGGAACCTCTTTATCATAGGAACAGCTTGCTATAATAACACCCTCGTTAGTATCTGCATAATACGAGTGCACAAAATAAACGAAATCATCTTCCAAATCAGATGTGACCAAAGACTCTCTTTTAAAATGCAACTTATTCCAGCCCATATGAGGAACCTTATAGGCCGCACCACTTTCTGTAATGCCAGGAAAACGAACCACTTTTCCAGGTAGTAAATTTAACCCTTCACTGTATCCATGCTCCTCACTTGATTCGAACAATAACTGCATCCCTAAGCAAATGCCTAACAAAGGCCTCCCACTATCAACAAATACAGAAATCATTTCAGATAGGCCCGTCTTCTTTAATTTTTCCATTGCATCTTTAAACGCTCCGACACCTGGAAGAATCAATGCATCTGCCTGAAGTAATTTATCTTTATCCTCTGAAATAAAATAGGGAGCACCTAATCTTTCTAATGCTTTACTTACGCTGAACAAATTCCCCATTCCATAGTCAATAATTCCGATCATTTACAGCATTCCTTTCGTGGAAGGAATTCCTTTAATTCTTGGGTCAATCGTCGTGGCTTCATCTAATGCACGAGCCATCGCTTTAAAGATCGCTTCGATCATATGATGGGTATTTTTCCCATAGTGCAAAATAACGTGCAGATTCATTCTAGCTTCTAACGCTAGTTTCCAGAGAAATTCATGTACCAGTTCTGTATCAAAGGTTCCTACCTTATCATTTGGAAACTCTGCTCGGAATTCTAGATGAGGTCTGTTGCTTAAATCGATAACCACTTGTGCCAATGTTTCATCCATTGGTACAAAGCTATTCCCATAGCGCTTAATCCCTCTTTTATCTCCGAGCGCCTCTTTTATGGCCAATCCTAAACATATCCCAATATCCTCTGTTGTATGGTGATCATCTACCTCAATATCTCCATTCGCTTGAACTGTTAAATTAAATTGACCATGTTTGGTAAATAAGTCGAGCATATGATTCATAAATGGTACACCTGTGTCTAGTTCAGAAACTCCTTCTCCGTCTACATTAAAAGATAACTGAATGTTCGTTTCACCTGTTTTTCTACTAATTGCAGCTGTCCTTGCCATTTTCCTTCCTCCTTTTATTATTCCAGGTCGTCATATCGCGCTTCTATGGCTCTTGCATGAGCCTCCAATCCCTCTAAGCGGGCAAACTTGGCTATTTTATGAGCGTTTTCTTTAAATGCTGCTTCACTGTAATGTGTGATACTAGATTTTTTTTGGAAATCATCCACGTTTAGTGGGTTGGAGAACCTTGCTGTTCCATTTGTAGGTAATACGTGGTTTGTTCCAGCAAAATAATCCCCGACTGGCTCTGAGCTATATCTTCCTATAAAAATAGATCCTGCATGACGGATATGGTCGAGGAGAACGTATGGATTTTTTGTTATGATTTCTAAATGTTCTGGCGCAATAGTATTGATGACAGCGACAGCCTTATCTAACGTTTCTACAACCACGATTAATCCATATTGATCAATTGATTTTTCCGCTATTTCCTTACGTGGCAAATCATTTAACTGCTGCTTCACTTCTCGAGAGACTTCCTCAGCCAATAAAATGGAAGTAGTAACGAGAACAGAGGAAGCTCTTTCGTCATGCTCTGCCTGTGATAATAAGTCTGCAGCAATTTCTTTTGCACTTGCTGTTTCATCAGCTATGATGGCAATTTCACTTGGTCCTGCAATCATATCAATAGCAACATCGCCAAAAACTTCTCTTTTGGCAAGGGCAACAAAGATATTTCCAGGACCGACAATCTTATCAACTTTCTCAATTGATTCCGTCCCGTACGCTAATGCGGCAATAGCCTGAGCGCCCCCCACTTTGTAAATCTCCTTTACCCCAGCAATATCAGCTGCTACTAAAACAGCACTCGGGAGAATTCCATTTTCATTCGGCGGCGAGACCATAACTATCCGCTGAACTCCTGCAACTAATGCTGGAATGACATTCATTAATACAGACGAAGGATAAGCTGCTGTTCCCCCTGGAACATAAACACCAACGGAATCTAATGGGAGAATCCGTTGACCAAGAACAGAGCCATTTTCTTGGGTAAAATCCCATGAGGTTTTCAATTGCTTTTGATGGTATTCTTTAATATTTGCGGCCGCCTCTTTTATAATCGAAACCATTTCCTTGTCTACATAATTGTAAGCAGCTGCTAGCTCTTCTTTCTTCACCCGAAGACTTGTCAATTCAGCTCCATCCCATTTTTTTGTATATTCGATTAAAGCTTGGTCACCACTTCTTTTTACCTGTCCCATAATCTCCCGAACCGCTTTTCGCTGTTCTTCCGTACCTGCATCAACAGAGCGTTTTAAACTAATATTCTCTATATCTGTCACAATTCGCATCTAGAATACTCCTTATTCGTTATTTCACACTTAATTTCGACTTTACTACCGGCTGAAGCCTCACTACTAATTCACTAATTCGTCTATCCTTCAATCGGTAGCTTGCAGGATTGACAATTAATCTTGAAGTAATGTCTACGATTCTTTCATATTCAATTAGGCCATTCTCAGCAAGTGTCTTTCCTGTCGAAACAATATCGACAATTCGATCAGTTAAGCCGATAATTGGTGCAAGCTCAATGGAACCATTCAGCTTAATAATTTCTACTTGAGACCCTTGTTCACGAAAATAGGCTGCCGCCACATTAGGATATTTTGTTGCAATTCTAGGAGCAATTTCATTCAGTTCTGTATGAGGAAGCCCTGCTACTGCTAAATAACAGGCACTAATATGTAAATCTAGCAATTCATATACATCTCTTTCTTCCTCTAGCATGACATCCTTTCCTGCAATCCCCAAATCGGCAACGCCATGCTCGACATAGGTAGGAACATCCATAGGCTTAGCCAAGATAAAGCGGAAGTTTTCTTCTTCAACCTCTATAATTAATTTCCGGGAGTCATCAAATTCTGCTGGTAAACGAAAGCCTGCATCTCTTAATAAATCGGCTGCCTCTTCGAAAATTCTTCCCTTTGGCATTGCGATAGTTAGCATGTCATTCATTTGGCCACCTCCGCTCCTTTTTTTCCAACCAATAGTATGATTTCACTATACTGCTTTGTACAAGCATCTACATCTTTCACCCCATTAATATCTTGCGTAATGACATGGATGCCAGCTTGCCTTTTTTCTTGAGCTAATAGAAATGCTTCTTTTCTTCGTTCACTACTAAATAAAATACATTCGATCATGGTTGTTTTTGCGACCGTGCCTAATGCTTCCAATAGTCGATCCACTCGAATAGCAAAACCAGTTGCTCCAGTGTTTTTTCCGAATTTCTCTAATAGCAAATCATATCTGCCCCCACTACCAATGGGAAAGCCTACCCCTTCTGCATATACCTCATATACAATGCCAGTATAGTAGCTCATATGACTAACAAGTGATAAATCAAATGTCACTCTGTCTGCCACTTCGTAATCTACAAGGATATCTCTTAGCTGTTTTAAATCATCGATTGCTTTCTTTCCTTGATCTCCTTCCATTAGCTGATAGGCAAGGTCAATCACTTCTTCTTTTCCTCTTAGTGTTAGGAAATCATTTAAGCGCTGTTTATCAATACTTGATAAAGCAAGTTGTTCTACATGCTGACGATAGCCGACATAATTTTTCTCATATAAATATTTGGTTAAACTGTCCACTCTATCTTTTGTTCCAAGAATTTGTTGAAAAAATGATTGGACAAAGCCAATATGCCCTACCGACACTTGATAGTTTTTCACACCTGCTTGTTGAAGGGAGGAAATAAGTAGAGAAATTCCTTCTCCATCTGCACTAATGGTTTTATCGCCAATATATTCAACACCTATTTGTTCAAACTCCGCCGGTCTGCCGCCTTCTCGCTGCTGCGCTCGAAACACGGACGCATTATAGGCAAGACGTAATGGCAAATCTTCTGATAGAAGCTTAGATGCCGCTACTCTCGCTATTGGCGCAGTCATATCTGGGCGAAGAACTAGTGTATGTCCCTGCTGATCCAATAATTTAAAAAGCTGCTGGTCTAAAATAGCGGACGCTGTGCCGACTGTTTCATAGTATTCTAATGTCGGAGTTTCAATAAATTGATAACCCCATTTTTTTATTTCTGTATCTATTTTTTGTTTAACTTTATATTTTCTTTCGTAAATCGCTGGTAATGTATCTCTCATGCCTAATGGCTTTTCAAACATAAATAAGCTGCTCATCATAACACCTCATGTTTTAAAATTCCGAATGCTTTAGTTCGCTAATATACTACCAAATTAAAGAGTTGTTTTTAGTGTACTCTTCGTCTGAACTGAGGTCAAGAGAAAAGTTTCATTTATTAGATCTTTCTAAAAAATCCAACGAAACTTATAAACAAAGTCTTTCGGTATATTCAATTTATCGTTATATTTCACTGTTTTTTATTAATTCTGACATTTTCAAAAAAACCTATCTATTCCTTACTTCTAGAAACTTATTCTTGAAATAACGGACAGATAGGTTTTTGTCTTTATTCATCTAATACATAGGAAGGCTCATTTCGTTTACGTTCTTCCATTTGTTCTGCGGTATAAATGATTTGCATCGGATTTCCCCCAACAAAGCTTCCTGCCAGGACGTTCTTATGTACTAATGTACCTGCAGAAACAATCGCACGATCACCAATTGTCACACCAGGAAGAATAGTGGAATTGGCACCAATCATGACTTCATCGCCAATTTCAATCTCCCCAAGTCTGTATTCCTCTATTAAATATTCATGGGCAAGAATAGTGGTATTGTAGCCTATGACAGTATTCTTGCCGACCTTAATTTTTTCTGGAAACATAATATCAAGCATTACCATTAAGGCGAAGGAGGTTTGATCTCCCACCTGCATTTTTAATAGCTTTCGGTACATCCAATTTTTCACTTTCAAAAAAGGCATATATCTTGCTGTCTGAATAACAATAAAATTTTTAATTACTTTCAAAAACGGAACCGTTTTATAAACATGCCATAAGGAATTGGGTCCACTAACCGGATATCTCGTCGTTTTTCTCATGTTTGTTGTACTTCAGGAATAGAAAGAATGTCTTTCATATTCTCAAAAATATAATCAGGATTATATGCCTGCAAAAATTCTTTCCCTTTTAGTGTCCAAGCAACACCCGCTGTTAAAGTACCTGCATTTTTCCCAGACAAAATATCATGTTTATTATCTCCAACCATAATTGCATCGCCAGGGGAAGCCTTTAATTTTTCAAGAGCAAGGAGAACCGGCTCGGGATCTGGTTTAGCGTTTGTTACATGATCTAAAGCAACCACTACATCAAAAAATTCATCTAGCTTCGTCAATTTCAAGCCCATTTCCACTACATCGGAAAGTTTTGTTGATACAATTGCAAGCTTAAAGCCTCTTTGCTTTAATTCTTTAATAGCATCATAAACACCATCAAATATTGTAACAATCTTATCGTGATTCGCAATATTATAGGAGCGATACATTGCTATCATCTCTGGAGCTCTCATTTTATCAATCGACTCAAATGTTTCCAATAATGGTGGTCCCATAAAAGGAATGACATCAACTCGTTTATATTTTCCTGGGTAATAATGATTTAATGTATGTAAGTAGGAGGAAATAATTAATTCATTTGTATTTATTAGCGTTCCATCCAAATCGAATAATGCTGTATTAATCTTTCCAGTCAACCTAAACATTCCTTTCCATGATTAACCATTTGCATCTAAATAACGTTCACTTGCAAGACCCGTTTTCCGTCTATAAGCGATACAGATAATAGAAATGACAATTAACGCTAATGAAATTAATTGAGCCATCCGTAAATCACCAATCATAAGGCTATCTGTTCTCATTCCTTCGATAAAGAATCTTCCAACTGAATACCAAATAACATAAGTTAAAAAGATTTCTCCTCTACGTAAGTTCACTTTCCGTAAAACTAGTAAAATTACGAATCCAACAATATTCCATAATGATTCATATAAAAAAGTAGGATGATAGTAAGTGCCGTTAATATACATTTGATCGATAATAAAATTCGGCAAATGTAAACCTTCTAAAAAAGAACGTGTAACTTCTTCGCCATGTGCCTCTTGATTCATAAAGTTGCCCCAACGGCCAATAGCTTGTCCAAGGATTAGACTAGGTGCAGCGATGTCCGCGATTTTCCAGAAGGAAATACCCTTTTTCTTTGTAAAAATATAAGTAGTCACAATCGCACCAATTAAAGCTCCATGAATGGCAATTCCACCATTCCAAATTTTCGGTATATCCCCTAGATGATCTTTATAGTAGCTCCATTCAAAAATGACGTAGTAAATTCGCGCACATATAATAGAAATGGGGATTGCCCATAACATTAAATCAGGAAAGTCATCCTTTCCAAGTCCTCTTCGATTCCCTTCTCGCATTGCAATAACAAGAGCAAGAATCAATCCAAAGCCAATGATAAGTCCGTACCATCTAACATCAAACGGTCCTAACGAAAAAGCAATTGGATCAATTGGTTGTATATCTTCCATTCGATTTCCTCCTATTTCCCACGTTTTTCACAGCATTTCACTTTATTTATTTTCTTTCGTCAGATATAACATTGTTTAATTTATTCGTGAATTGTTCGGCTGCATTAACACCCATTCTTTTTAAACGGAAATTCATTGCCGCGACCTCAATAATTACCGCTAAATTTCGGCCAGGACGAACTGGAATTGTCAGCTTGGTTACTTCTGTATCAATTATTTTCATTTTTTCCTCATCTAAACCTAAACGATCATATTGCTTGTTTTGCTCCCATAATTCCAAAGACATAACTAAAGATATTTTTTTGTGGGTACGAACAGCCCCAGCTCCAAAAAGCGTCATGACATTAATGATCCCTAATCCACGAATTTCCAATAGATGTTCAATTAACTCTGGTGAACTACCGACAATTAAATTCTCATCTTCTTGGCGTATCTCCACACAATCATCAGCAACTAATCGATGCCCGCGTTTTACAAGCTCAAGTGCTGTTTCACTTTTACCTACACCACTTTTACCAGTAATTAAAACGCCCACACCATAAATGTCAACAAGAACCCCGTGAACCGCTGTTGTTGGTGCTAATTTTCTTTCCAAGAAATTTGTAAGACGACTGGAAAAAAGCGATGTTTTATGCTTAGATCGTAGTACAGGTACAGCTAATTCTTCTGATGCCTCTATTAATTGGGGAGGCACCTCCATATTTCGAGTAATAATAATTCCTGGCGTTGTATCACTACATAACTTGGTTAAGCGATTTGCCCTATCTTCCTCACTTAATCGTTCAGCAAAGGACAGTTCTGTCTTCCCTAACAGCTGAACACGTTCTGCTGGATAATAGTTAAAATAGCCAGCCATCTCGAGACCTGGTCTTGATATATCACTAACTGTAATTGGTCGATTAATTCCCTCTTCTCCACTTACAATTTCTAAATCAAACTCTTCGATAACATCTTTTATTAGTACTTTCGCTGCCATGAAGCTCCTCCTTTAAAGGTCACTGCTGTTAAGTTTTTTATAAACAGTATTAGCTGTTTAAGGTATGTTTTTTTAGAATTCCATATTCACCTTATTTTAGCATTAAACACTAAATATATGCTAGAATTCAGTCAAAATAATAAGAAAAGCTGCTAGGTAAAGCAATGGCCATTTCTCCACTCCTTTACCCGGCAGCTTTCTATTCTTTTCCTCGCAGAACTGTGTTTTGAACGATTATATTGCAAAGTGACAGTAGAACGCTAAAAAATAAACACATACCAAAACTCGAAATTTCAAAACTATCTCCCATTAATCTGTCTGTTAATGACAGCGTAATAGCGTTGATGACAAATAAAAATAGCCCAAGCGATAACACTGTTACAGGTAACGTCAATAAAATTAAAATTGGTTTGACAATAATATTTAGCAAAGATAAAATCACACTTGCTCCGATTGCCGCACCTATTCCCGATAAATAAAATTGTTCCTGAAATAATCCAGCTAATGCTACAAAGAATATAGCATTAATCAGTATTCCGATAATCCATCTCATTCCAATTACTCCTCATTTAAACACAGAAGAAGCTGATTGATTTAAGATACAGAAGAAAACCACATTTTACCTTGAAGTCCCTGTATCTTATTCATTTCTTCTATTAAAATTAATTGCTTTTTTCAATTTTCTTCACTTTTATCGATCCTGTTTTAGTATTAGCTTCAATTTTTGTATGATGCTCACTTGATTGGATTGATTTAAATTGTAACGTTTTTTGCAGAACTTCATTTTTTTCCTCTATTATTTGTATTCCCTCTAACTCTACATTGAATCCACCAAAATTCGTTTTTAATTCACCGCTGACCGCTAATGTTTCAGGTAAACTTACTTCAATGCTTCCTGTTGTCCCTTGGAGCTCAAGGATTTCACAGGTTTCTGAATGGTTCACACATGATATACTGCCATTAAAGGCTTGTAAATCAACTTTATTGAAATACCCCTCAACCGTAATAGAGCCATTTATTGTTTCTGCATCCAGTTTATCCATCTTTCCTTTTTCGACTTTAATACTGCCGTTTGCAGCATCTGCCTCCACTTTTTTGTTTTCACCAGCTTTTAGCGTTATTTTACCATTAGCTGTTTTAGCATACAATTTTTCCGCTTTAACATCAAACGTAGTAATTGGTCCATTAAATAAACGGATGATGGCTGATTCATATGAAATTTGTGGAATATAAACCTGTGCTTTCACTTTCATCCACTTATGGTTCGTTTTCACTACTAAGCGCTCATTATCTACTATTACGTCTACTTCCTTGAGAAATACTCTTTTTGCTTCCTCTAAAGAATTCACTCGATAGACCTTTGCTTTACACTCAATACTTACTTCCTCTTGATCCCATGGAATCAGTTCTACCTCTCCATTGGGAATATCGATATCCAACTTTTTGGGAGCAATATTATTGAATTGAAAAATGTGAGAAACTTCTTCAAAATGACCGAAGTTTAAATCTAGGTCTACTTCCTTCACCTTTTTTATGGTTGTATCAACTATGTCAAAAAGCTTATCTTTCGCTGCTTGAAAATTAAATCCATAATTTGAAGACGTTTCTTTCTTTTTTTCATGAAACTTTGATTCTTTTTGAAAATCTTCTAAAATTATTTTTTCTTCTTCATTTAAAGACTTTTTCTCATTCACTTCATCAACCTTTTCCATTAGCTTTAACGCTTCATCAACAGTTAATTTTCCACTTTCCACTAATTCTAAAATTCGCTTTTTCTCTTCTGCCACTTTAAATCCTCCTCAAAAAATACGATTTTATTCTTTTAAGTACTTTTCACAAAACATTAAAACACCGCTTATTTCCATTTGCTAATGTGAAGACTATTAGATTAAAGAAAAAAGACACTTTCAAAGCCAATCATTGGTTGAAATTACTAATTAACAGAAAGGACTCCTATATGTTAATACGGAATCATCCCAGCAAAGGTTTCAATTTGAATACTTTCTGATCTTCTTTATTTTATGTAGCGGGTTTCTAATTCAGAAGAATTTCTCCTTAAGTTAGGAAAAAAGAGACGAGGTCTGGCAGGTAACTGTTGGTAATAATTCCATCAGCTTTTCTACTTTCCCCGTCTCTTGATTTAAGTTGTAGCGATTTTTTCCGCTTCTTCGATACTATTCTTCATTCTTTGCCGCTCTCTATCTAGGATCGGCTTTAAATATTTCCCTGTATAAGACCCTTTTAGATTGGCAATATCTTCAGGAGTCCCTGTTCCTAATATTGTGCCACCTTTATCTCCGCCTTCTGGTCCTAAGTCGATAATATAATCAGCAGTCTTAATGACATCGAGATTATGTTCAATAACTAGTACTGTATCTCCATTTTCGACTAGTCGCTGAAGAACAATCAATAGTCTTGAAATATCATCAACGTGTAAGCCTGTTGTCGGCTCATCCAAAATATAAAAAGACTTTCCGGTAGATCGACGGTGTAATTCTGACGCTAGTTTTACCCTTTGTGCCTCTCCACCTGATAAAGTAGTCGCTGGCTGTCCGAGTTTAATATAACCTAAACCAACGTCCACAATTGTTTGCAATTTACGATGGATTTTCGGTATATTTTCGAAGAAGGATACACCATCTTCCACTGTCATTTCCAATACATCGGAGATGTTTTTTCCTTTATATTTCACTTCTAATGTTTCCCTATTGTATCGTTTGCCATGACAAACTTCACATGGAACATAAACATCTGGAAGGAAATGCATTTCAATTTTTATGATTCCATCTCCGCGGCATGCTTCGCATCTTCCACCTTTAACATTAAAACTAAAACGTCCTTTTTTATAACCGCGTACCTTTGCTTCATTGGTTGTCGCAAAAACATCACGTATATCATCAAACACACCCGTATAAGTCGCCGGATTTGATCTTGGTGTTCGACCAATTGGGGATTGGTCAATATCTATGACTTTTTCCAATTGTTCAATTCCCTTAATTTCCTTATGGGCACCTGGCTTTGCCTTCGCACGATTTAGCTTTTGAGCCAAGCCTTTATGAAGAATTTCATTAATTAAAGTACTTTTTCCTGAACCAGAAACCCCTGTCACAGCGATAAACATTCCGAGCGGTATTTTTACATTTACATTTTTTAAATTATTTTCTTTTGCCCCAGTAATTTCAATATATCTGCCATCACTTTGTTTTCTCTCTAATGGAAGTGGAATGAATTTCTTTCCAGATAAATACTGACCAGTTATCGATTGTGGATCATTCATTACTTCTTTTGGCGTTCCCACAGAAATAATTTCGCCACCATGGACACCCGCACCTGGACCAACATCAATTAAATAGTCAGCAGCCATCATGGTATCTTCATCATGTTCTACAACAATCAATGTATTCCCTATATCACGCATCTGTCTTAATGTATCGATTAATTTATCATTATCTCTTTGATGAAGCCCAATGGAAGGCTCGTCCAAAATATAAAGAACACCCGTAAGCCTTGAACCGATTTGTGTTGCTAAACGAATTCTTTGGGCTTCTCCACCTGATAAAGTTCCTGCCGCTCTACTTAGTGTTAGATAATCTAATCCAACATTGATTAAAAATCCAACTCTTTCTTTTATTTCTCGAAGAATCAAGTTAGCAATTTGTTTTTCTTTATCTGTTAAATCAACCTTCTCCATAAATTCATAGCATTCCACCACTGATTTTTCAGTAATTTTGCCGATATGCTGTCCGTTAATTAAAACAGCCAAAGCCTCTTTCTTTAGGCGATATCCTTTACATGTGCGACAAGGCTGTTCTGCCATGTATTTTTGCATTTGCTCACGGATGTAGTCAGAACTAGTTTCTTTATATCTTCTTTCCACGTTTTTCATAACGCCTTCGAATTGGATATCATTTTCTCTCACTTGGCCAAAGTCATTTTCATAGCGGAAATGGATATATTCCTTTCCAGATCCATAAAGGATTTTATCCATTAAATTCTTCGGAATGTTCTTTACAGGTATATTCATGTCAATTCCATAATGATTACATACACTTTCAAGAAGCTGTGGATAGTATTGAGAACTAATAGATTCCCAAGGAGCTATCGCATTTTCCTTTAAAGTTAAATTCCAATCAGGAATAACTAAATCTACATCTACAACTAGTTTATTTCCTAGACCATCACAATCTGGACAAGCTCCAAATGGACTATTAAAAGAAAATAGCCTTGGTTCTAATTCACTAATAGAGAAACCGCAAATTGGACAAGCGTGATGCTCACTAAACAGTAATTCCTCTTGTCCCATCACATCAATAATGACTTTTCCATTCCCGAATTGTAAGGCTGATTCCAATGAATCTGCCAGACGAGCAGTTATTCCCTCTTTGACAACAAGTCGATCGATAACTACTTCAATATTATGTTTCTTATTTTTCTCTAGAGAAATATCATCACCAATTTCAAACATTTCTCCATCGATGCGCAAACGAACATACCCTTGTTTTTTTACATCTTCAAGTACTTTCACATGTGTTCCCTTGCGCCCTGATACAACCGGCGCAAGTACTTGCAGTCTAGTTCTCTCAGGATATTCGAGAATACGGTCAACCATCTGTTCTATTGTCTGAGAAGAAATTTCAATACCATGCTCTGGACAAGTTGGTCTTCCTACCCTCGCAAATAATAATCTCAAATAATCATAAATTTCTGTTACAGTCCCCACAGTAGAACGAGGATTTCGACTTGTCGTTTTCTGATCAATAGAAATAGCAGGAGATAAGCCTTCTATTGAATCAACATCAGGCTTATCCATTTGTCCTAAAAACTGCCGAGCATAAGCAGATAAAGATTCTACATATCTTCTTTGTCCTTCTGCATAAATCGTATCAAAAGCAAGAGAAGACTTTCCTGAACCAGATAAACCAGTTATCACTACTAATTGATCTCTCGGTATTGTTATATCAATATTTTTTAAATTATTTGCACGTGCACCTTTTACGATAAGTTTATCTTTTGCCATTGTTCTCTCACCCCTCAGCCTTTAATTCAAGCAGTAAATCGCGAAGTTCTGCAGCTCTTTCGAAGTTTAATGCTTTTGCTGCTTCTTTCATCTCGTTTTCCATTTGTGCGATCATTGCTTCTTTTTCTTTTTTCGTTAATTTATCAAGTTTTGTAGTTGTTCCATACTCTTCAGGCTCCTCTGCTGCTTGCGTAGCACGGATTGTATCTCTAATTCCTTTTTGAATGGTTTGCGGGGTAATTCCATGTTCTTCATTATACTTTTCTTGAATTTCTCTACGTCTTTTCGTTTCGCTGATAGCGACTTCCATGGAATGGGTAATCTTATCAGCGTACATGATGACATGGCCATTAGAATTTCTCGCCGCCCGTCCAATCGTTTGAATAAGGGACCGCTCTGAACGAAGGAACCCTTCCTTATCTGCATCCAAAATAGTAACGAGTGAGACTTCAGGAATATCCAAGCCTTCTCGCAATAGGTTAATTCCTATCAATACATCGTATTTCCCAAGACGTAACTCTCGAATAATTTCAATCCGTTCTAATGTTTTTACTTCGGAATGTAGATACTGTACTTTTATCCCTATTTCTTTTAGATAATCTGTTAAATCCTCTGACATTTTTTTCGTCAGTGTTGTTACCAATACCCGTTCATTTCGTTTCATTCTCTCATGGATTTCCGCTATTAAATCATCAATCTGTCCTTCAATTGGACGAACATCAATGGTTGGATCAAGTAACCCAGTTGGACGGATTATTTGTTCAATCATAACAGGAGTATGTTCGATTTCATATGGTCCTGGTGTTGCAGAAACACAAATCATTTGATTAATATGCTTCTCAAATTCTCCGAACGTTAATGGGCGGTTATCAAGAGCTGAAGGCAGGCGGAAACCATGCTCAACTAATACGTTTTTCCGCGCTTGGTCTCCATTATACATTCCTCTAATTTGCGGCAACGTAACATGGGATTCGTCAATCACAAGTAAGAAATCTTTTGGAAAATAATCCAGCAATGTATAAGGAGTAGATCCAGGAGGTCTTAATGTTAAATGTCTTGAGTAATTTTCTATTCCTGAACAGAATCCCATTTCTCGCATCATTTCTAAATCATAGCGTGAGCGTTGTTCTAGACGCTGAGCCTCTAATAATTTATTATCTGCTCTTAATTGCTCTAAGCGTTCTTCTAATTCTTTTTCAATGTTTTCAATTGCTATTTTCATTTTCTCTTCTCTTGTTACGAAGTGAGACGCCGGAAAAATAGCAATATGATTTCGTTCTCCTAAAATTTCACCCGTTAATGCATCCACTTCCCGAATCCGGTCAATTTCATCTCCAAAAAATTCGACTCTTATACAATGTTCATCTCGGGACGCTGGGAAAATTTCGACTACATCACCACGGACACGAAAAGTTCCCCGTTTAAAATCAATATCATTTCGATCGTATTGAATATCCACTAATTTACGAAGCAATTGATTTCTTTCCAATTCCATACCGGTTCTTAATGATACAACCATTTCTCGATATTCTTCTGGAGAACCTAATCCATATATACAAGATACACTGGCAATAATTATTACGTCATCTCTTTCAAATAAGGAAGATGTTGCTGAGTGACGGAGCTTATCAATTTCATCATTAATGCTTGCATCTTTTTCAATAAACGTATCCGTTTGCGGGACATAAGCCTCTGGTTGGTAATAATCATAGTAGCTAACAAAATATTCTACTGCATTATTAGGAAAAAATTCTTTAAACTCACTATATAATTGACCTGCTAAGGTTTTATTGTGAGCAATAATTAATGTTGGCTTTTTAACTTCTTTAATCACATTGCTTATGGTGAACGTTTTACCCGTCCCAGTTGCCCCCAGCAAGGTTTGAATCTTCTCTCCTGCTTGTATACCTGAGACTAATTTTTTGATTGCTTCTGGCTGATCTCCTTGAGGAGTATACTTCGAAACTAATTCAAAATCATGACTCACTAAACCATCCTCCGATCTATACACACGCCTGTTTATTCATCTATTCCATTGCTGCTTTATGTTAATACTCCACGATATTAGCTATTTTCGTACACTCTGTTGTTTTAAGGATTCAAATTCTCCGCAAAAACAAAAAGCAACAAATTAAGGAAAACAACAAAATGAAAAGACGATTTTTAACCATTTCTTTCTTTAATTCCTACCTATGTAATCAATATAACATCATTCTACCACAAACCTTCCATTTCAAACCACAAAAAAGAGAACAAACATTCGATTTATTTTTGAACATAATTTGATTAGGACGAAAAACATTTCCCTATAAAAAAATGACTATACGAAATACCTATCCTCTTTATCGACGGAAAATCGTTTAGTCATTCTTCTTCTCTATTCTTTTTTATATTTCTTCTATTAAGTATCCTTACTTGCTAATCTCTCTTTCCAATTTCTACTGATCATATAACCAATAGTCATAGAAAAAGCATCAACGACAATTAATAAAAATGTATCCGTATATCCTCTGTAAACCGAAGCAGCAATTAAAGCAACGGTTAAGACTAAACCAATAATTGGATAATAGGTTGCTTTTGAAAAAAGGATTACCAATAGGCACGGGAAAAATAGTGCAGCTATATATTTCCCCATCTATATACACCTCTATTTAACAAATTTCACTTCATTGACCGTTAATCCAAATTTCCCTAGTGCACTTGCTAAATTATTAAATATTGGTATCTGGCTAAAATCTACACCTAGTTGAATAGCTGTTTGTGCCACCTCTGGTCTTAATCCTGAAAGATAACCTTTGACACCAATTAATCGTAAAGCATGAATCACTTGGAAAATTTGATGCGCAACCATTGTATCAATTAGGGGCACACCCGATAAATCAATAAATAAGTGATTAAATCGTTTCTCGTTACATTCCTTTAGTGTATTCTCCATAATTAATTGCGCTCGCTTTGTATCAATATCGCCGATTAATGGAATAACACCAATTCCCTCCGTAATTGGAATAACTGGGCTGCTTAATTCATATATAGTTTCTTGCTGTGCCGTTAATTGCTGAAATTTATATTTATCGTAAGAACCAATAAAAATATTTACAAATAAATCAAATGCATAATGAATTAATCGTATCCATTCAAAGAGTGTAGGAATTGTTAAATGAGCAGTAGTCTCCGCAGAAAATTTTTCTACATATGATAAAAGAATGCCTTTAACCGTGTTAAGCTGTTCAATTGATTCTAAAATTGGTACTAAGTCTTTCGCCCGCTTTTCTGCAACTTTAAGAGCCCATTCAGAAATATTTGCTGAATATACTTCTTCTTCCTCAATAAAAACCTTTATTACATTTTCTAAAAGAGTTTGATGGGCGGTAATTAGTTCTGCCATATTCTCTGCTGATTTATGGACTGAATAAAAGGATGAATCACTATTTTCTATCATGCTTAGCCACTCTTTACGCATATCAACAAGATGGTCATTTAAATAAGTATATAAACTTTGCATACAAGGTTCCAACTAATTCTCCTCCTAATTCAAGAAACAAGGCTTCATTAGGTTTCTATATGGCTATTTCTTACAATACAATAACAGAAGCATTCACAACTGTCTATTTTGATTTTCTACTCTTTTTCTTAAAATCCGGTCTAGTGTTTATCGATAAATATATACTATTATATAGTTCACCACATAGTGAAACAAGCAAGAAGCCTTTTGTTAAAAACAGAATCCTTATGTAATTTTTAACAAGCTTGTTGCAATCACTTGAAAGATTGGTTTCACAGAAGATGCTCTTTTCTTAGCTTGTTCTAGCAATACAATAATTTCATCTAGTTCTTCAGGACTTAACTCTTCCACAATCCAATCTTCCAAATCCTGATTCTTAATGATTATCGTACGATTTGGTATATCAATCGTACGATAATTCCTCAATTCATTATGAATGAAATTAATATGATGTTGATATTTCTTTTCCTTATGTAAAGAATATGTATTTTTATTCACTCGACTCCTCTTCATCCTTCCGCTCCTCTCTCTATGTATCTATGCATCTTCTTCTATTCTATTTGGTAAATATATAGCTATTATAATAGGAAAAATATACAGAAGGCCTTACTCCCTAGTAATTTCTACTAAAATAGGCAATAAGAAGTGCGATAACTAGTCAAAAAGTCCGTTTTATCTATGATGGAGCTAAGGTAATATTTACTAATAAGGGGATGCGAGGCAGCAATATATAGCCATTATGTAAAGGAGACAATTAATATGGGAAAAGGAACTATGGATATTGTTGGGTATCGTATAAAAAAGGATGTTTATTCAAACTCTATTGAAGGCTTACTTCTACTTAAAAAGGACTCCATCTTAACCAAGAAGCATGTTGAATTACTTACAAAGCATCAGGTTAATCCATTTGATGTTATTGAACCTACAGATGAAACCGCTACCTCCTCCGATAATAAGGAATTTACTAATTTGCTAGATGAGGTAAAAGAAACTTTCCATCGCATTATGGAACAAGATAACAGCACGGTGGAAAAACTCTTAACTGGCTTTAAAGACATCATTGATTCTTCTCTTCAAGAATTAGCAATTTTAGAAATTCTTCATAAAGAAGTCTCACCAAATGATTATATTTACCAGCATAGTATAAATGTTGGAATCCTTTCCGCCATTATTGGGAAGATTTTAGGATTGCCTAAAAAGCAATGCCATCTGCTTAGTCAGATGGGATTATTTCATGATATCGGAATGTTAAAGTTGGATTCATCTATTTTAAAGGCATCTGCTCGTTTAACACAAACAGAATATAAAGAAATGCAAAAACACACAATCTATGGAAAAAGTATTTTATTTCAAGTTCCACAATTGGATATATTAATATCGCGAACTGCTCTGTTACATCATGAAAAAATAAATGGCAGAGGCTACCCCTCTCAGCGTACAGAAAAGGATATTCCTTTCTTGATCCAAATTGTTTCCGTTGCAGACAAATTTAATAGCATGTGTACTGCTAATACGTATAAAGACAAGAAAACCTACATTGAAGCTATTGATGAATTAATGAGTGAATCCTATGGAAATGCTTTAAATCCAGCTATTGTTATTCCATTTACCAATTTCATCATGAGGAAGCAGCTCTTTAAAAAAGTCATGCTATCTAATAATGAAACAGCAGAAATTATCTTTATTCATCAAAATGAACCTCATTTACCATTGATTCGACTAAAGGATTCCTATATTGATTTACGCAGGACTTCCTCTTTAAAGATTACTGGATTAGCAAATTGAATAATAAAAATGGTCAAATCACGAGTGATTTGACCATTTTTATTATTCGAGGATTTTTTAAACCCCTTTATAGGCTTTACGATAAATATCTGCTAACTCTGTAACTAATGGTAATTTAGGGTTAGCTGTTGTACATTGATCTTCAAAGGCCCGGTCCGCTAAATAATCCACTTTTGCTTCGAATTCTTTTGCATCTACGCCTTGTGCAGCAATACTCATTGGAATATTCAGTTCTTTCCCTAGTCTGATTACTGCCTTTACAAAGTTGTCTACACCTTGTTCAACTGTATTAGCCGGCAATCCAAGAATTCTAGCAAGATCCGCATAACGTTCATCTGCTTTAAAATATTCATATTTAGGGAATGACATGAATTTTTTTGGTTTCTCAGCATTATATCTGATAACATGTGGCAATAAAATTGCATTAGAACGGCCATGTGCGATATGGAATTCGGCTCCTAATTTATGTGCCAAGCTATGGTTAATTCCTAAGAACGCATTTGCAAATGCCATACCGGCGATCGTAGAAGCATTATGCACTTTTTCACGTGCTTCTTCATCATTTCCATTACGATAAGCTCTTGGTAAATATTCAAAGATCAATTGAACAGCTTTAACTGCTAATGCATCTGTATAGTCATTTGCCATATTTGATACATACGCCTCCACAGCATGTGTTAGTACGTCCATCCCTGTATCTGCTGTAACGGATGGTGGAACTGTCATCACAAATTGCGGATCAATGATTGCTACATCTGGTGTTAACTCATAATCTGCTAAAGGATATTTAATATTTTGCTCTTTATCGGTAATAACCGCAAAAGATGTTACTTCAGATCCAGTACCAGAGGTAGTTGGAATTGCCACAAATTTAGCTTTTCCACCCAATGATGGATATTTATATACTCTTTTGCGGATATCTAAGAACTTTTGCTTTAAGCCAAAGAACTCTTCATCTGGATGTTCATAGAATAACCACATTCCTTTCGCTGCATCCATTGGAGAACCCCCACCAAGAGCGATAATGCAATCCGGCTGGAATTTAGCCATCATTTCTGTTCCTCTAACAACTGTTTCAATAGATGGATCTGGCTCTACATCGGAAAATACTTCTACTTGCACTAGATTTGAACGTTTTCTTAAGTTATAAAGTAATTTATCAACATATCCGAATTTGACCATATATGGATCAGTTACGATAAACACTCTAGAAATGTCCTTCATTTTTTGTAAATACTGTACAGAGTTTTTCTCAAAATAGATTTTTGATGGAACTTTAAACCATTGCATATTTACATTCCTTTTTGCTAGTTTTTTTACATTCAATAAATGAATGTCTGTTACGTTAGTAGATACAGAGTTTTTACCATAAGATCCACAGCCAAGTGTTAAAGATGGCATGAAAGCATTGTAGATATCACCGATCGCACCTTGAGAAGATGGAGCGTTGTTAATAATTCGGCATGCTTTCATTCTTAGCGCAAAGCTTTCGATTACTTTTGGATCTTCAGAGTGAATAACTGCTGAGTGTCCTAATCCGCCGAATTCTAGCATTTCTTCTGCACGTTTGATTCCTTCTTCTGTTGATTCAACTTTATAGCATGCAAGGACTGGACTTAATTTTTCTCTTGATAGCGGGTAATTTGGTCCCACACCCTCTAATTCCGCAAGTAGGATTTTGGTATCTTCCGGAACTTTTACTCCTGCCAATCCTGCGATATAATGAGCAGATTTACCAACGATATCAGGATTTACAGCACATGTGTTTTCATTAATTACTAGTTTTTCTACTTTGGCTAATTCCTCTTTATTTAAGAAATAACAGCTATTACGAACTAATAAATCTTTCACTTCTTCATAGATTTCTTTATCAATGATTACTGCTTGTTCAGAGGCACAAATCATTCCATTATCAAATGTTTTAGAAAGAATTAAATCAGTGACTGCTCTTTTAACTTTTGCTGTTTTTTCAATATAACAAGGTACGTTACCAGCTCCAACTCCCAGTGCTGGTTTGCCACAACTGTATGCAGATTTAACCATTCCTGGTCCTCCAGTTGCAAGAATTAGTGCGATATCATTATGGTTCATTAATGCTTTTGTTGTTTCAATGGAAGGTTTTTCAACCCATTGAATACAGTTTTCTGGTGCCCCTGCTTTTACAGCTGCATCTCTTAAGATTCTAGCTGCTTCACTACTGCATTTCTGTGCAGAAGGATGGAAAGCAAAAATAATTGGATTCCGTGTTTTAATAGCAATAATAGCTTTAAACATTGTAGTAGAGGTAGGGTTTGTAACAGGTGTTACTCCTGCAATCACTCCAACTGGATCAGCGATTTCGACAATTCCTGTTTGTTGATCCTCATTTATTACCCCAACTGTACGATCATATTTAATATTGTGGTATATATATTCTGTAGAGAATATATTCTTTGTTATTTTATCTTCATAAATGCCTCTTCCGGTTTCTTCTACTGCTAGTTTAGCTAAATACATATGTTTATCTAAGCCAGCAAGAGCCATTGCTTTTACTATTTCATCTACTTGCTCTTGATCTAAGGACATAAATTCCTTTAGTGCTCTTTTTCCTTTCACAGCCATTTCATCAATAACTGCTTGCACATCAACTTGTTCATTTTTCCCTTTTACTTCTTTTTCAACAACTGACATCGTAGATCCCTCCAATTATAGAGAATGATAATTATGTGAAGTTTTTCACATATTACTTTAAAGAAAAAACTACTTTATAAAAGCAGTTAATTTGTGAAATATTTCACAAATTGTTCTTTAAAGAAAAACTACTAATATAGTAGTTTAATTTTCCTACCAACTTACAGTTCTTGTTGCTTGTTTGCAAATTCTCGTTAGTTTTTCTTTACACGCTTATCATATAACGACTTGTGAAAACCTTCAAGTCTATTTAAATAAATTTGTTCATATTTTCACAATGCCGTTCACATTTTATACAAATTTGAAATATCCCCTTATTTTTTCTATAATATTAAATGTGATAAATTCAACAATGAAAGGGTTTACAATGTGAATAAAAAAATAGTTAGGTCGAGTACCAATCATGATACCTATCAGTTCATTATCCATGTTTCCTATCAGCTATTTATGGAATTAGGATATCGAAAGGTTAGTACAAGAATGATTGCAGAACATTGTGGAATTACACAACCAGCCTTATATCATCATTTCAAAAATAAACAAGATATTTATAAAGAAGTAATTAATGCGTCTATAAAACAAACCGAACAAGCTCTCTTAAACATTACGAAAAAATTCGAGAATCTTCAAGAATGTCTCTATCAAATTGCTATTTACTTTTTAGAAAATTATCAAGAGGATTTAATGCAAATGTTTCATGACTTACAGCATGAAATGCCGGCTGATGTCCAAACACATTTAAGAATTCGCTGGCAGGAAGGATTTTTGAACCCCATTATACAAGTATTTGATCAAGAGGAAAAAAACAATGCAAATATTTCCTACAATAAAATAGAAAGTAATAGCCAAGAAATTGCCTTGATGTTTCTTCAATATATTCAAACAGCGATGCAGCCTTCTTATATGAAAGAACTATCTTCTAATCAACAAAAAAAGGAAATCCAGCGAAAGGCAAAGTTAATTGTTCATTTATTTTTGTTTGGCCTAGTAGATAGGTAATGATTTTGTAAAAAACACTTCATTTCTTTCTGTATTAACTATATACTCAACTTATCAAGTGATAAGTTTGTTTTACATCTTACTTATCGATTGATAAGTTGCGTCTTTAAGGAGTGGAAAAATGAAACATTATATTCAGCAATATTTTACTGCAGTAACTAGTAAAAAGGGAAAGTGGATTACTTTAATTGCCTGGCTTCTCCTTGTCGGGATAGTAAGCATGTTTTTACCTCAGGCTAGCTCACAGAAAAATGATTTAGCTAGAAATATTCCCACTACTGCTTTATCACAGCAGGCAGAGGAAAAAATGAAAGAGGAATTTCCCAATGAACAAGGAACACCTGCATTAATTGCTTGGTATCGATCAACAGGATTATCTGATCAAGATTTACAACAAATCCAAGAGCTTACCAAACAACTAACAGAGAAACCGCTAATCCATCAAGAAATGATTATTCCCTATCATCAACTACCGATAGAAGCAGTAAAGCGACAAATTTCTGAAGATGGAACAACATTCGTTCTCCCGCTTTTATTTGAGAATAATTTAGCTACAAGCGAACTGAAGACTGGTATTCAGGAATTAGAAACGGCTGCAAGTGACTTATGGGGAGAAAATCCTTTTAACACCTCTATAAAAGACGAAACAAAATTGCACGCAAGAACAACCGGTCCAGTAGGTATCTCTATTGACGCGACAGAGCTGTTTAGCCAAGGTGACTTATCATTACTCATTGGCACAGTCATGATAGTTTTAATTTGTTTGCTTGTCATATATCGTTCTCCAGTATTAGCTTTAATCCCGCTAATCGGAGTTGGAATCGCTTATGGAGTTATCAGTCCTTTACTTGGCTTCTTAGGTAAGTCAGGGTGGATTGAATTTGATTCTCAAAGCATTGCTATTATGACCGTATTGCTTTTTGGAGCTGGTACAGACTATTGTTTATTCATTATCAGTAGATATCGTACGTTACTAACACAAGAATCAGTAAAGGAAATTGCGATGCAAAAAGCCTTAAAACGTTCTGGCGGAGCCGTGGCGATGAGTGGTTTAACAGTATTTTTCTCCCTCATTGCATTATTATTAGCTCAATATGGGGCAGTTCACCGATTTGCCATTCCATTTAGCATATCTATTCTCATAATGATGATAGCTAGTTTAAGTATTGTCCCTGCCATTTTAGCTATTATCGGCAGACTGTCTTTTTATCCATTCGTTCCTAGAACAGAAGAATTATTAGCAAAAAAGGGCATTAAAAAAACAGCGAAAAAAAGAAAATCACTCGGAACCGCGATTGGTAAGGTAGTAACAAAACATCCATGGAAAGTGACGATTCTCACGACAATATTACTTGGAATTTTTGCTCTTTTTTCCCTTAAAACGGAGTATACGTATGACTTATTATCCTCATTTCCGGATGATATGCCCTCAAGAGAAGGCTATACTTTAATTGAAGATCATTTTAATGCAGGGGAACTTGCTCCCGTATCGGTTATTATTAACACCGAAGGAGAAGCTGTAAAAGTCGAGGAATCCTTGAAGCAATTAGATTTTATCGCAAAGGTTTCAGAGAGTGAAGCAGGAAAGAAGAATCCTGATTTAATCAAATATTCAGTGGAGCTTCAAACGAATCCTTATTCAAATGAAGCGATGGATAAACTACCAATAATTCGGGAAACATTGGAAGAAACGCTTCAGGAGAATGGAATCAAAAATGCGAACGATAATGTTTGGATTGCTGGAATTACTGCAGAGCAATATGATACAAGAGAATTAACAAATGATGATGCGCAAATGATCATTCCTGTTATTTTAGCCATGATTGCCATCCTTTTACTTATTTATCTACGCTCTATAACGGCAACCATCTATTTGATTGCGACCGTTCTGCTTTCCTATTTTAGCGCATTAGGATTGGGCTGGATTATCCTTCACTATGGATTTGGAGTAGAGGCAATTCAAGGTTTAATTCCGCTATACTCCTTTGTATTTATTGTGGCATTAGGAGAAGATTATAATATATTCATGATTTCAAGCATATGGAAGAAAAGCAAAGAAAAGCCTCTCTTACAAGCGGTGAAAGAAGGTGTAGCAGAATCTGGCGGCGTTATTACTTCTGCTGGAGTCATTTTAGCCGCTACCTTTATGGTACTAACGACTTTACCAATGCAAGTACTTGTCCATTTTGGAACCATAACTGCAATCGGAATTGTGCTGGATACCTTTATTGTAAGACCATTTTTAGTGCCTGGAATAACTTCCCTATTAGGAAATGCTGCCTTTTGGCCAAGCAAGAAACTACATGTAAAAGAAAAAGAATAGATTATTTATTCCTCCAAGTGCTGTCTCACCAGAAAGCTTGGAGGATTTTCTTCTCTCTTTTCCGTTTTATCCTTCCTTTTTTTAATTTATTTGATTTTCTTAAAACAAAATCCCCTTTCCATACGTCTATTCCTTGTAAAACTTAAGTTATTACGTATTTCTTCCATAAAGGAGCTCTTCTATGTTAAACAAAAATAAAAAAGAAACGGAGTTAATTACATTTATTATGGATCATAAGGAAAGCTTCTATCGATTTGCTTACTCTTATGTACGGAATCAAGAAGATGCCTTAGATATTGTACAAGACTCTATTCATAAAGCGTTAAGAAAACAACATCAATTAAAAGATACTGCTATGATGAAAAGTTGGTTTTATCGAATTGTCGCTACAACCTCTCTTGATTTTTTACGAAAAAAGAAACGTTGGTATGTGGCAGACGATGACAGTTTAGAAGTGCTTGCTTCAAGTTCTGTCGATACTTACAAAAATTTAGATTTAGAACAAGCAATGAATCAGCTTCCACCATCCTATAAAACCATTGTGATTCTTCGTTTTTTTGAAGACTTAAAGCTCGAAGAAATTGCTTCTGTACTAGATGAAAATATAAATACAGTAAAAACAAAACTTTATAAGGCACTAAAAATACTTCGTATAGAAATGAAATAGTGGAGGAATAAAATGGATAGAAAATTAGAAAAGATGAAAAAGGATTATTTGAATATACCCATACCAAATGAACTGGAGAAACAGACACATAGATCGATTAAACGATATCGTACTTTGAGAAGAATTTCAAAAAACGCTATCTTCTTAGCTGCTTCCATCCTTTTATTCATTACAACGGTCAATATAAGTCCGGCAGCAGCAAGCACCTTATCAGATATACCTTTTTTAAACAAAGTCATTAAGGTCGTTACAATAACAGAATGGAAAGAAACGAAGAAGAATAGTGAGCTAGATATTAAAACGCCTGAAGTAACTGGCTTAGAGAATAAAACTCTTTCTCAGACATTAAACCAACAATACGTTCAAGAATCAAAAGAGCTTTATTCTAAATTTATGCAAGAAACAGCAAATGATAATGGAAACTACTCGCTCGAAAGTGGCTATATCGTTAAAACAGATGATGATTTGTTATTATCGCTTGGTCGATATACGATCGAAACAAAAGCATCTGCTGCAGAATCTATTCGCTATGATACGATCGATAAACAAAACGAACTGTTAATCACATTACCAAGTCTATTTAAAGATGATTCTTACATTGATGCTATCAGTTCGTACATTTTACATGAAATGAACAAGCAAATGAAAGCAGACATCGGAAGCTATTTTGTAAAAAGTGATACCGATCCAGAAGGGTTTGATAAAATCGATCCATACCAAAATTTCTATATAAACAAACAGCATCAATTGGTCATTTGCTTTAATGAATACGAAGTAGCACCAGGGTATATGGGGACAGTTGAATTTCCCATTCCATCCGATGTGATAAAGGATTATTTAGTAAGTGATTTATATATAAGATAATTGGTTATCATTGATAAGTCAGAGGAGAGGATTTATTCTTTCCCTCTGACTTTTCTTCTTTTATAATTGAAAAGTTTTCCTCTGGCAAACTGTTTTCTCTTCCTCATACTTTTGTTGATAGGTATAAAAACGTTGCTCTAGACCCACCCTATAGTGACTTGATATGATTAGTGAGGTAGTTAAGGAGGCATTTGCAATGGATAAAAAATA
The DNA here is from genome assembly GCF_050971705.1 of Niallia sp. M35. NCBI lineage: Bacteria > Bacillati > Bacillota > Bacilli > Caryophanales > Bacillaceae > Niallia > Niallia sp. M35. Next base: position 111,750 of record NZ_JBPCEP010000004.1, on the reverse strand, counting down.
TGCAGACTTAAAGCTCGGAGAACGAGCCGCGATATTAAGCATTATTACATATATTATTTTAGCATCAGTGAAATTAATTATTGGAAATAGCACTGATTCGCAAGCTTTAAAAGCAGATGGATGGAATAATTTCACCGATATTATTGCTTCTGTTGCCGTTTTAATCGGGTTGCGGCTATCTCAAAAACCAGCTGATAAAGACCATCCTTATGGCCATTGGAAAGCGGAAACTGTTGCTTCGTTAATTGCTTCCTTTATTATGATGAGTGTTGGATTACAAGTATTATACCAAGCAATCTCTTCCTTCTTTACTCATTCTAGACAAGCACCTGATTTAGTGGCAGCATATACAGCTATCGCCTGTGGTGCTGTTATGTTCTTTGTCTATCGGATCAATTTACGATTGGGAAAAAAAATAAATAGCCAAGCTGTAAAAGCAGCAGCGAAAGATAATTTTTCTGATTCGATGGTTAGTTTTGGTACTGCTGTCGGTATTTTTGGAGCACAATTAAACTTGGGATTTTTAGATCCGCTAGCGGCCTGTATTGTCGGCCTGTTAATTTGTAAAACAGCTTGGGGAATTTTCCGAGAAACCACTCATTATCTGACAGATGGTTTTGATGTTTTATTGATTGATAAATATAAAAAGACCATTTTGCATACAGATGGCGTTAAAGCTGTAAAAGAAATTAAAGCGAGAAACTATGGGAACAGCCCAGTTGTGGATGTTGTTATTACTGTTAATCAGAAACTAGATATTACCGATGCCCATGATATCTCTTCTGCTGTAGAGAATGCTTTAATAAATGAATTTAATGTATTAGAGGTCCATGTCCATATTGAGCCAGACGAAGAAAAACAATAAAAAAACGAATGAGAGAGTATTTAGAAGTATAACGGAGAAAGCTGGAGATTGACTTATGTAAGTATTCCACAATATAAAAAGGAATAATTTTCCTCACTATAGCTAATTCTGTCCTTTGCTTTTTTTGATTGCTGTGTATAGAGTGAGAAAATAGCCAACTCATTGAGCTGGCTTACAGTAATACTATTTTTCCCCTCCAATAAAATATAAAATGATAATATGTATTGGATAAAAGAAATAGAAAAAATATTTTAAGCCAACTCCTTTTTCCCCATTATAAAAATAGAGCAATGGCAAAGCTAAAATCATCATCCATTGGAAGTCTGCAAACGGAAGTAAAAATTGTGAAAACGGATTTAAACTGCCTCCCCATTTTTTATATACTAAAAAGATAAAAAGGCAATAAATTGAATAGCTTATTACTAATTGTTTTTTATTTCTAAATAAATAAAAGACAACACCTAATAAAACGAACAAGATTCCCCCTTCTACATATATTACATTTCCAAATATAGCTCCATAAAAAGGATATCTCAGAGCTGTATTTAATATAAATATTTCTGTAATGAGGGTAGAAAGCACAGTACTTATCATCTGCCATATTAAGTAGATACTAAAATATCTCCAACTTCTCTTATCGATTACATAAATTAACAATGCAACCGTAAATAATGTCGCAAAAAAATTATTAGTTAATCCTACTCCCGTATTATAATTTTGATTAATAATCACATTAATGCAAGCCATGATAACACTAGCAATATACAAACGGAAGAGATATCGATGTTTATTAGAGGTGTGAGTCATACCTATTATCACAAAATAAATAAAAATCGGTGCTGCTATTCTCCCTACCCATCTTAAATATACTGGAGTACCAGGGATAAATTCCCCTATATGATCTATTAGCATAAAAATTAAAGCTATTATTTTTATTAAAGTAGTAGTCATGATCATCTCCTTAATGAAGAAAAGCACCTATACAACTAGGTGCTTTATATTTGTCATTTAGTGCTTTTTTATATTTAAACTTAGAATTTCATGGTTGGTAAAGTAGATGATCTTACTTTACCAACCTTTACATAAATTTCAGCTTTTTTATTAGAACATCTTCATATTTTCGAGATCCAAATTGCTCGTTTTTACTATCCATTTGATTTAGGCAAAAATATTAATATGCTTTAGCCCAATAGACTAATTTATTTGCTTTTTTGCCACAGCATACACAAGTGTCAGCGATTTTTTCTTGCTCAAAAGGCATACATCTAGATGTTGCACTGGTTTCTTCCTTTATTTTATCTTCACACGCTTGATCTTCACACCACATGGCTTTAATAAATCCTGGCTTTTCTTTTGCCGTCAACTGTTTAAATTCATCAAAATTTACAGCAGTATGAGTGTTTTCTTCTCTATGATCTGTGGCTTTCTTTAACAAGTTGTCTTGGATATCCGTTAATAATTGTGTAATTGTTTCTTCTAATCCATCCATAGAGACATATTGTTTCTCTCCAGTATCTCTTCTCACAAGAACCACTTGATTCTTCTCGATATCTTTTGGTCCCACTTCTAGACGGAGAGGAATTCCCTTCATTTCATACTCATTAAATTTCCAGCCTGGCTTTTTATCACTTGCATCAATACCAACGCGGATCGAATTACTTAGTTTCTTCTGTAAATCGTAGGCAAAATCCAATACCCCTTCCTTATGCTGGGCAATTGGTACGATCATCACTTGTGTTGGTGCAATCATTGGCGGTACGACTAAGCCGCGGTCATCCCCATGAACCATAATCATGGCACCAATGATTCTTGTCGTAAAGCCCCATGATGTCTGCTGAACATGCTGCAAGTTGCCATCTCTGTCCGAGAACTGAATTCCAAAGGATTTTGCAAAGCCATCGCCGAGATTATGCGAAGTACCTGATTGCAATGCTTTGCCGTCATGCATCAAGCTTTCAATCGTATAGGTGTATTTCGCGCCTGCAAACTTTTCTTTTTCTGTTTTACGCCCTTTGATCACTGGAAGTGCCAAGTACTTTTCGCATATTTCTGCATAGACCTGAAGCATTTGAATTGTTTCTCTATCTGCATCCTCTTCCGTTTCATGACATGTATGACCTTCTTGCCATAAAAATTCTAAAGTACGTAAGAATGGACGTGTCGTCTTTTCCCAACGCACAACATTAGCCCACTGATTATATAGCTTAGGAAGATCACGATAGGAATGAATAATATTTTTATAATGCTCTGCAAAAAGCACTTCTGATGTTGGGCGCACACAAAGTCTTTCTGCTAGTTTCTCGTCTCCGCCATGTGTAACCCATGCTACTTCTGGTGCGAATCCCTCAATATGATCTTTTTCTCGTTGTAAAAGGCTTTCTGGAATAAATAATGGCATATAAACATTTTCATGCCCTGTTTCTTTAATACGTTTATCTAATGCTTCTTTAATATTCTCCCAAATCGCTGTTCCATAAGGTCGAATAATCATCGAACCTCTTACACTTGAATAATCGATTAGTTCCGCTTTTGTCACTACATCTGTATACCACTGGGCAAAATCATCTTCCATGCTAGTAATGCTTTTTACAAAATCCTTCGCCATTTTAAAGGGCCTCCTATTTTATCTGTGTTTTTAAACGTATTTCAAGCGATCTTTCTTAGAAAAAGACCATAAAAAAAAAGCGTTGCTATTCATTAGGGACCAAATAATGGCGGTACCACCCTAATTCAAAGCAAAGCTTTACACTCTTCCATGTTAACGGTATTGAACCGCTGAATCTTCTTAAACAAAGTCTATTCGATACAGAACGAAAAAGGCAGGTTCAACAGGTAAGCCTATAGGTCCTTTCAGCATTTAGACCCTCTCTTTTTATAGACATTGCTGCATACTAATCCTTTTTATAGTTTCATTATTCATTTCTTTGTGAAAAATCATATCGGATAGAAACATTATTGTCAATATAGATTTTTTTTTATTCTTTTTAACCGATAGGGCATATATCTTTTATTTTCGATAATGGAGAAGGAGTGAATGGCTTCTCTGTGTTTTCTTTAAGCTCTATGCTTTTTAGGCATAGAAAGTATTTCTCTGGACCCTTATCTATTAACCTCTTAAATAAAAATTTAGCGCTGCTTGCAGTGCTTGGCCTGCAGGGAGTTTTACACCATGGCTAATGAGGCATGCCTCTAAACTCGCAAGTACGAATAAGACATTTTCTTTGCGACAGCTATAGCCCATTGTTCCAATTCTCCATATTTTTCCGTGTAATGGACCAAAAGAGCTGGCTATTTCTACTCCAAATTGCTCAAGCATCATACTACGAACAGATTCTGCATCAATCCCCTTTGGAACGTTAATGCATGTTACCGTTGGCAGCTTCCACCTTTTATCACCGAACAATTCAAGCCCCATTCCCTTTATTCCTTCCATGAGCGCTTGTTCATGGTACTGATGACGAGCAAACCTCTTTTCCAAGCCTTCTTCTAAAACAATTCTTAATCCTTCATGAAGAGCATATAACATGGTAGTTGCTTCTGTATGATGATTCAGCCTTCGCGGACTCCAATAATCCTGCAATTGTGCCAAATCTAAATAATTTGAGCGAATTGGGGCATGGGCTTTTATCTCTGCTAGCTCCACTTCTGTAGCTATTCCTCTTTCTACTTTCTTCCGTGCATTTAACACTTTTTCCACTCGATCATTATACGTAATAGGGGCATTTCCAGATGGAACTGATAAACATTTTTGATTTCCTCCAATTACTGCATCGATATACCAATTATCTGTTTGAACATTGGCTCCTCCAATTGTTGCAACTGCGTCAACGATAAAGAGAATATCTTGTTCTCGACATGCTTTGCCGACCTCTTCTAATGGCTGCATACACCCTGTTGATGTTTCTCCATGAACAAGAGCAACTACTTTCGGTCTCACTCTTTTCATTTCTGCAATAATTACTTCTGGATCAAAAACCTCGCCCCATTTACATTGAAGCAAATGAATCTCAGCCCCATACCTTTCAGAAATTTCCGTCAAAAGATGTCCAAATCTTCCGTAAATTGGAATTAACACTTTATCTCCTGGCTCAATGACACTGGCCAATACAGCTTCTAGTCCAGATCTTGATGTTCCATCAACTGGATATGCCCATTGATTTTTAGTTTGGAAAACTTGTTGAATCATTCTCATAACATCATTCATGATAGATGTAAATGCAGGATCAAATTGTCCCAAAATAGGTGTACTTAACGCCCTTAACACTCTCGGATCAACCTCAACAGGTCCTGGTGTCATAATCGTTCTTAAGGGTGTGTTTAGTTCTAAAAAAGTCACTATGATACTTCCTTTCCTTATCTTTTAGTAATTCCCTCTGCTTGCTTCGTGATCCTTCTTTTTGGTCTTCATCATTCTCATAAACACCACTTTTCCTATTACTCTCCTACTTTTTGGCTTTCATCAACCCCATGAACACCACTTTCCTCTTTCCTCTCCTACTTTTTGGCTTTCATCAACCCCATGAACACCACTTTCCTCTTTCCTCTCTTACTTTTTGGCTTTCATCAACCCCATGAACACCACTTTCCTCTTTCCACTCCTACTTTACGGCTTTCATCGACCTCATGAACTCCACTTTCCGCCTTCCCTGCACCTTAAGTACGTTCATCTCAGAAAAAATCAATAAGCCAAACGGTGTAGTAATTCTATAAGAACAACAACCCCATTTTTTAAATCTTCTAGATTTGTATGTTCCTTTGGGGAATGACTGATCCCATTTACACTAGGAACAAATAGTAACGCTGTCGGGCAATAGGTTCCGAAAATTTGTGCATCGTGACCGGCACCACTAATCATTTTTTGATATGGGATATCTATTTCCTCCACAATTCTCTCCGACAGCTGCGTTAGTTTATCGTCCATTGCAACGGCCTTAACATCCAGCCATTGATTCCATCCTACTTCCATACCAGCAGTCTTACATCTCTCTTTAAAATGTGCAAAAATTTTCTCACAATAGTAATCTAGCACTTCTTCTTGGTGGTGGCGGACATCCAGTGTAAAAGTAACCTCTTTGGCAATCACATTAGGAATATTAGGCACTGCCTGTATTTTCCCAACTGTCGCCACTAAGTGAGCGTCCATTTCCGTAACTTGTTTAATGGCATATGTAATTAATTCCGCTGCAAGATGTATACTATCCTTTCGATAAGGCATGGGAGTTGTACCTGCGTGGTTACTCTCCCCAGTAACTTTGATCGTAAATCTTCTTTGTCCAACTATATGAGAGACAATCCCTATAGACTTCTGCTCTTTTTCTAAGACAGCCCCTTGTTCTATATGTATTTCTATAAAGCATTCAATATCCTCTCGCTTAACTTGTTTTTCAACTGGCTGCAAGCCCGCCGATGTCATAGCATGAGCAAAAGAAATATTTCTTGCGTCAGCTAATCCTTCGCAATCACTTTTAGTAAACTTTCCCGTTACCGATCCAGATCCCCAGAAAGCTAAAGGAAATCTACTCCCCTCTTCCTCACATAAAGAGACTACTTCTATTGTCTTTTTTGGTTTACCATAATGTTGTTTCAAATAATTGACAGCGATAAAACTCGCCATAATCCCGAAGGCTCCATCATATTTTCCACCATCTATAACAGTATCAATATGAGAACCTGTTAGAATGGCTTTCTCCTCTTGATCTACTCCTGCTAACCTGCCAAATAAGTTGCCAACACCATCAAAATAAGGATTCAAGCCATTTTCTTTCATTTTTTGAAAAAGAGAATGTTGGGCTAAGCGCCAATTTTCATCATAGAGAAGTCTTGTAACTCCACCATTTTTCGTCTTCCCAAATCGGGCAAGCCATTCTATCCAGTCCCCTACTTCTTTTGTTTCAATATCAATAGTTGTCTTCATTTCTCCCGCTCCTCTCTGCTGATACTCTCCCTACATTCAAAATAAAAAGAAAGAACTCTCCTTCCTTTTGTTATTTTCTAATAATATTTAAAACTACTTAAAACGCACTAATATATGTATCCATTATTTTAATAATCACTTGCTAGCAATTCATTAGATAAAATGTTAGAATTGTCTAAATACTTTGTATAAATTAACTAAAGAAGCTTCTTGATTACACGGATTACTTTGGGAGGGATACAATTGAAATTAGCAGAGATATTACAAAAACCTGCCTTTGCAGAAGTGCAAGTAATTGCAGGTCACGGAGGATTAAATAAAGAAATTAAGCATATTACCATGATGGATGCCCCTGATATCGTGGACTTCTTAAACCCAAACGATTTATTAGTCACTACTGCCTATCATCTTAAAGATAATCCTGGTGTTCTGCTCTCCTTAATAAAAAGTATGCATAAAAGGGATTGTACAGCTTTAGGAATTAAGTCCAAGAGATTTTTAGGACATATACCACAAGAAGCGATTCAATTCGCAAATGAAATAGGATTTCCCCTATTAGAAATACCTTTAGAAACTTCACTAGGGGAAATCGTTAATGCTTCTTTAAACTATATGTTGAGTCAAAGAACAGCAGAGTTAACCACTGCCTTTGAAACCCATCGGAAATTCACGCAGCATATTCTGAAAGGGAAAGGGATAAAAAGGCTTATTGATGACTTATCTCAAATGATTAACAAGCCGATCTTTTTACTAGATGCCCATTTTCAAATACACACTTCTTCTCATAATCGAACATCTACCGATAACTTTTTGAGCTCTCTCCATGCTAATGGGTTTGAATTTTTATTAGCTAACTCACCATACTCTTGCTTTTCGAGTAGAAATACAGAAGAAATTTTTACAATTTTCCCCATTTATACACATATGAGAAAACCAGCATTTTTAGTTGTTCTGGGAGAAATCCCCATGGAAGGTCATAGCTTGCTTCTTACGATTGAACAAGCAACTAATGTGCTTTCTTTTGAGCTAATGAGGGAAAATACAGTGAAGCAATATACTAGAAGAGCAAGAAATGATTTCTTCGCTCACTTTATGGAAGGAAAGTTTAGCTTTGCTGAGGAAATCGAAAGCAGAGCTAAAGAATTTTTCTTAAAAAAAGAACAGGCTTCCATCGCAATAATTGGCAAATTGGATAGCGGCGATCAATATAAATCTTTCACACAGCATTCTGTTGAGGTAGATTATGTATTTGAATTTATCGAAACAGAAATAAAAAAGGCACCTTTCGCTTCTCAGCTTTTTCTTATTGAGGATCATTGTATTATTATCATGGAAGTTACCGATTCCTCTTATGAGCTAGACAAAACCATTCTTCCTTATTTACAAAATATCCAAACCCATCTTGTGAACACATTTAAAACAAGTATTTCATTCGGTATCAGTAATGTTTATCAGCGCCTGTTAAATTTACCTAATGCTTATCAAGAGGCGCTTAGTGCATTACATACTGGACAGCTTTCTGGAAACACTCCTTTTATCCAGATACATCGACCAAAGGATGCCTTTGAAATGTTAAGAATCATTCCAACAAAGGATCTGCAGGAATTTTATGATCATATTTTTCAACCTTTCTCTAACAATCATCAGCAAGAAGATGAACAAATATTACTCCATACATTATCTGTTTACTTAGAGACCCATTGCCAAATTTCTGAAACAGCGAAACGTCTTTATGTACATCGTAATACAGTAATTTATCGCTTAGAAAAATGTGAGGATCTCTTAGGAAAAAGTCTTAAGGATCCAGAGACTACCTTCCACCTTCGTTTTGCCTTTCGGATTAAATCAATTTTAAAAATGAATGAAAGAAAAAAACAAAGCCAAATCTAAAGAAGTTTTTCATTTATCTTAGTTATATAATCTATATTTTCTAAATATTTTGTATAAATTAACCAATGACTTCTTTCTTCTTACTTCTTATTATGTTAATAAATATAACGCCATACGTTAGAATGAATAACAAAGGAGAAGGAGTGTTTATAATGCCTCAAAATAACAAAAAGGGAGTTCGAATTTTTTCTTTAGGTCTTCAACATGTTCTTGCTATGTATGCTGGTGCTATCCTTGTTCCACTATTAGTTGGAAGAGCCTTAAATTTAACAAGCGAACAACTAGCCTATCTTGTTGCAATTGATCTTTTAACATGTGGAATTGCCACATTGCTTCAAGCCTGGAAAAACAAATATTTAGGCATTGGCTTGCCAGTTGTACTAGGTAGTTCATTCGTCGCTGTTACTCCGATGATTTCGATCGGAACAAATTATGGAGTCACCGCTATTTATGGAGCCATTATTATTACAGGGATTTTTATGTTTATTTGTGCTCCTTTTTTCAGCAAAATTACCAAGCTCTTCCCTCCAGTTGTAATTGGAACAGTTGTAACTATTATCGGTTTATCTCTTATCCCATCTGGTATTAAAAATATGGGCGGAGGAGCAGCAAGCGAAGATTTTGGCTCCATTGAGAATTTGCTTTTGGCATTTGGCGTCCTATTGTTCATTCTTTTGTTAAACCGGTTTACAAAAGGATTTATGCAATCATTGGCCGTCCTAATTGGAATTATTGCTGGTACTATTATTGCTGCTATTCTTGGTAAAGTAAACCTTACTCCAGTAAAAGAAGCTAGTTGGTTCCATTTTCCTGAACTATTTTATTTTGGGATACCTAGCTTTGAATTTGGGCCAATTCTAACCATGTTAATTGTCGGTTTAGTTATTGTAATTGAATCAACTGGTGTCTTTTTCGCACTAAGCAAAATAACGGAGACGCCACTAAGTGAAAAGGATTTAACGCGTGGGTATCGTGCCGAGGGTTTAGCGATTACTTTAGGTGGACTATTTAATGCCTTTCCGTATAATACCTTTGCTCAAAACGTTGGTCTTGTTCAGCTATCAAAAGTCAAAACGGTAAATGTCGTAATTGCCGCAGGAGGAATCCTTGTTTTCTTAGGCTTTATTCCTAAGGTTGCGGCTTTTGCCACTATTATTCCCACACCAGTGTTAGGCGGAGCAACCGTTGTTATGTTTGGAATGGTTGTTGCTTCTGGCATAAGAATGCTGAGCAAAGTTGATTTTACCAATCAGGCTAACTTGTTAATCATGGCTTGCTCTATTTCTATCGGTTTAGGAGCAACAGCAGTTCCTAATTTATTTGACCAGCTTCCTTCCGCCTTACGAATCATTGTAAGTGATGGGATTATCACAGGAAGTTTGGCTGCCATTTTATTAAATCTTCTTTTTAATGTTAAAACCAGTAAGAAAAGCTCTAATGTCTCTCTCTTGAGCAAACAAGTCGGCGAAACAAATACATTGTAAACAAAAAGAGGCTGCCCATTTGGAACTAGCCTCTTCATCAATCCTTTTATTCTTTATCAAAAGTCGTCATTTTCATTGTTTTCAGTCTTACAGCTTCTGGATTAACTTGAATTCTTGCTACCTTTGTTTCCATTGCTGCTTTTGCCACAGCAGAAGCAACAGCAGGAGCAACTCTAGGATCAAAGGGACTTGGAATTACATAATCTTCATTCAACTCAGCATCCGCAACTAAGCCTGCAATCGCTTCAGCTGCTGCCTTTTTCATTTCTTCATTAATAGTGGTTGCACGAACATCTAAAGCACCACGAAAAATTCCTGGAAAGGCCAATACATTATTTACTTGGTTCGGAAAATCTGATCTTCCTGTTCCAACTATGACCGCGCCCGCTTCTTTCGCCTGTGCCGGACTTATTTCTGGTACTGGATTTGCCAGTGCAAAGATAATCGCATCCTTATTCATTGTCTGTACCATTTCTTTCGTTAAAGTATTTGCTACAGAAACACCAATAAATACATCTGCTCCCACCAAAACATCTCTCAGTGTACCTCTCGTCAACTTAACATTCGTATAAGCTGCAACAGATTCTTTCGCTGGATTCATCCCAGCTGTCCTGCCAGCAAAGATCGCCCCTTTTGTGTCACATATAATCATATTAGTTACACCATAAGAGTTGAAAAGCTTTGTAATAGCAATACCTGAAGCGCCCGCACCATTTATTACTATTTTCAAATCCTTCATTTCTTTCTTTACTATCTTAAGGGCATTTAGAAGTCCTGCCAAAGCTACAATTGCTGTACCATGCTGGTCATCATGATAAACTGGAATGGCTAATTCTTGATTTAATCTTTCTTCAATCTCAAAACACTGTGGAGCAGCAATGTCTTCTAGGTGAATGGCACCAAAAGTAGGAGCCATTAGTTTAACTGCATCTACTATCTTGTCTACATCTGTTGAATTTAAAACAATGGGGAAGGCATCTACACCTGCAAAACTTTTAAGCAATATTGCTTTCCCTTCCATTACTGGCAAAGATGCTTCAGCACCAATATTACCCAAACCAAGTACAGATGTACCATTGGTGATAAGGCCCACCATATTACCCTTCATGGTAAAGTCATAGACAGTTTCTGGATTCTCAAAAATTTCTTTACATGGTTCTGCTACTCCCGGAGAATAAGCTAAACTTAAATCTTGGGCATTTTTTACTTCCACTTTTGCATGGATTTCCAATTTCCCCTGTTTGACTTGATGCATATGTAAAGCATCTTCTCGTAAAGACATTCTATCTCTCCCTTATTTCTGTAACATGATTGCATCCTTCCATTGGATGCATTTCCTAGATAAGGATTCCCCTCCCTATCTACGATAATATAACGTAGAAACAAAAAAAGAAACGCTTTCAAGAAAAAATAAAGAATATCTTTAAAACTGTTCCAAAGCATTTCTACAGACTGCCACTCTTCTTTATCAAACCATCATTACAAGGGAATTTATCTACATAAATCCCCTATATCTAAAATTATCTGTTCTTATGCTCCACGCTGATTTGATCTTGCTCATTTATGGAAATTAAAACGTCTACCATATTAATAAAAAGGCCATTCTCTACTACCCCTACTATATTATTCAAGTCTTGATGTAATTGAGTGGGGTTTTGGATAGTAGGAAAAGAACAATCTATAATATAATTTCCGTTATCTGTTACGAAGAGCTTGCCATCTTTCTGCCGTATCGCTGTTTTGCAGCCAAATTTTCGAATGGCTTTCTCTGTATGTTTATAACCAAAAGGTACGACTTCAATAGGAAGAGGGAATTTCCCCAATGATTGGACTTTCTTGCTTCCATCAGCAACTACAATAAAGGTTTTAGCAGCACTGGCAATTATTTTCTCACGCAATAATGCTCCGCCGCCCCCTTTAATCGCAAAGAAGTTATCATCAATTTCATCCGCTCCATCAATAGCAATGTCTAATTGCTCTACTTCGTTTATATCAATCAGCTGAATTCCACATTCGCTGGCTAATTTTTCTGTAGCCTTTGACGTTGCTACACCTTTTAATTCCACCCCCTTCTTAATCATTTCTCCCATTTTTTTTATCACATAATAGGCAGTAGATCCCGTGCCTAGTCCGACTGTCATCCCATCTTTCACAAATTGAATGACTGCTGCTTCTCCGACTAATACTTTTTCATCCTGTCTTTCCATTCTGTTCACCTACACACTTTTTTTTATTCATCCAAATAGTTATCCTCCTTCTATAATAGATGATAACGCCTTCTCTTTCATCTATTTTCCTTAGAAATTTTCTCCTAAATATACTTTCACTTTATTTTTCACTTGTTCCATTTTATCTGCATTCCTCCTATAGATCGCTTTTGCTGCAATAATCATATTTTCCTTCAAAAAAAGAAGCCATTATATTTTTTGAACTGTCCGATTTCCTTTTTTGTGCCCTTTTAAATGATTTCATTTCCTCCTTAGTTATTCCGCAAAAAAATTCCAATTTACCGAGTCATAGTTCGTTTGTCTTTCATTTGAAACTTTTTCATGCGTTTTTCGTATTTGTTAATAAACAATATAAGGGAGTTATATGATGATTATTATTGTGATTGTAATAGCTATATTCTTGAGTTCCCTAGCTGGAATTATCACGGATCATTTAGAAAAAAGGGCCAAGCTCAACAAAGCAATGCTAAAAGATCAGTTAGAGCTGGAAAGATTAAAACATGAAAATTTCTTATTAGAAACAGAAAAATTGAAATTAGAAGTGGAAAAAATGGAGAAGGAAAACAACTTATTAGAAAAGAAGTAATGGTGAATTCTATTAAAACGAAAACCGGAATACACTTCCCTTTCGGGTGCGTGGATTCCGGCTGAATCAATCCAGTATTCAAGGACATTGACCATATAATTTTTCATTATATAAACAATAACAAACTTACTGCCATCACAGCCATCCCTGCTATCAGGCCGTATATGGATAAGTGGCCTTCGTCGTATTTTTTGGCTGCTGGCAGTAATTCATCTAAAGAAATAAACACCATGATTCCTGCTACTGCTGCAAATATGAGACCGAACATAACATCATTTAGAAATGGCATCAAGATGAGAAAAGCAACTAATGCGCCAACTGGCTCTGCTAATCCTGATAAAAACGAAAGTTTAAATGCCTTTTTTCGATCACCTGTTGCAAAGTAAATGGGTACTGCCACAGCAATCCCCTCTGGTATATTATGTATGGCGATGGCAACAGTAATTGCTACCCCCAGTCCTGGATCTTGTAAAGCTGCCGTAAAGGTTGCAATTCCTTCTGGAAAATTGTGAATAGCAATTGCCAATGCTGTAAAACTTCCCATCTTTAATAAAGAATGATCTGTCCTTTTTAGATTAGATTTATTAATTTCCTCTACTTTCTTTAATTCATGTGGGTTTCCTTGCTCTGGAACAAATTTGTCGATCAAGGCAATAAGGAGAATTCCACCAAAAAAACCCGCCACCGTAAGCCAATTCCCAGTCTGTATCCCCAATGATCCTACTAATGCATCCTTTGCCTTCACAAAAATTTCAATCATCGATACATAAATCATTACTCCTGCTGAAAAACCAAGCATCCAAGAGAGAAACTTTGTGTTTGTGGTGGATGTAAAAAAAGCAAGGACACTTCCTATCCCAGTAGCAAGGCCTGCTAATAATGTTAAACCAAAGGCAATTAATAAATTTTCGGGCATTTAAATCCCCCTTTATCTACTATAATATTTCTGTGTTTTTCATTTATATAAAATTTATTTCTTCATTAAAAAATGTTTCTCTCAGGAAAAATTTTATCTAAATTCCAAATATTCGTCAATCTATACATTATGTATTATAGGTGAATTATCCATATCTCTATGCTAATCTTTTGCTTTTTTTATCCTTCTTCCCTAACCATTAACATCACTTAATACATTATACGCAAAAAGATCACTTTCTTTCCTTCCTTCTTTGTTTTTTCGAAATCAGCTCCATCTTCTAGGTAATAGTCTTATTTTTTATTATTTATCCCTTTAAACACTCTTTTAACTCCCTCAGTAATAATCGTACTTCCTATTAAATCAATAAGGAGATTGCCATTAATCATTTTAATTAAATAATAGGACAAAGTGCCGATTCCCATATCCATCATTAAAAATCTTTTCATTTGTGAAAATTCTAAAACCACAATCATTACTTCTTTTCCTCTATTGTCTTTCATTTTCCACAGCTCCCCTTTGCATTTAACGTATGAAAGCAAGAGATTGTCCGATGTCCCTAATTAATTTATTTAAGACAATAATCTTAATAGCAAAATAAAAGGTCCAAATCAAAAGTGATTTGAACCTTTTATCTATCAGCCTAATTGGCTAATGAAACTGAAATATAAGCTTTCACAGTACTATCGATTATTTTGCTTTTACATAATCTGCAGATTTCACACCAGCCTGACGACCAAAAATAATTATTTCTGCGACAGAATTACCGCCAATTCGATTTTCTCCGTGAAGTCCACCGGTAACTTCCCCTGCTGCAAATAAGCCTGGGATTGGCGCTCCTTCTTTATTAAGGACTTCTGTGTTTGTATTAATTTTTACTCCCCCCATTGTATAATGGATACCTGGGGCAATTTTAATAGCATAGAAAGGGGCTTTGGATAAATCATTGTCTATTCCTGTTGTTCTTCCGAAAGCTTGATCATCCTTATTTTTAACAGCACTATTCCATGTTTCTAGCGTGGCAGTTAACTCGTCAGCAGAAACATTCATCTTTTCCGCTAGAGCCTCGACTGTTTCTCCTTCTAATACAAATCCCATTTTTTTATACTGCTCAATAGCTTTTACACGAGATTTCACCCCAGCATCAAACACTAAAAATGCCGCTTTTTCTGGAAGCTCATTGATTGCCGCAGTAACTTTATCACGCGTGTCTAATTCGTTTGTAAATCTTTTTCCTTCTGCAGAGACCATTATTGCACCTTCTCCACGAACTGCTTCTCCTATTAAATATGATTCATCTTGTTGTACAGTTGGATGGACTTGAATTTGATCTAAATCAACGGTTGTCCCACCTAGTTTTTCAATCATTTTAATTCCGTCACCAGTACTACCAGCTTGGTTTGTTGTCACATAGTCTCCTAAATCACTTCTTACTTCTTTAATCATTTCCATATTGGCGCCGAATCCACCAGTAGTGACAACAACTGCTTTTGCAGCAATTTCTTTTTCATCGGTTTGATTGAATAATACATGGACGCCATTTACATTCCCGTCTTTTACTGTTATTTCTTTCACATCTGCATTAACAAATAATGGTATATCCTTTTCTTGCACATTTTTCAATAATCCATCTACAATGTACTGCCCAACTGCTGAGCCATCTTCAGGACGATGAGTACGTTTTTCGCTCATTCCACCTGTGATCGTTAAATTATTTAACCGGATACCAATGGAATCTAGCCAATCAATAGCACTTGCAGAATGATCAACAAAGAAACGTAACATTTCTTTATTATTTGTTCCATGACCACCCTTTAATGTCTCTTCATAAAAATTATCATTACTATCCTTAATGCCTTGTTCTTTCTGAAATTTAGTTTCTGAAGCATTCATTCCAGAAGAAGCCTTTGTTGTATTACCTCCTGCAACCGGCATTTTTTCAAGGATAACTGGATTTAATCCCTTGGCCTTTGCTTCTAACGCAGCTGTCATTCCAGCTCCGCCAGCGCCAACAATAATAATATCATAGCTGTCTTTAAGTTCTTCATATGGCGTATAACTAGTTTTGGACGCTCCTGATACTGTTTCTGCCCCCTTATCTTTTTTTTCTTGCTTTTGCGTGTTACTTGCTTTGTCGTTTCCACAACCAGCAAGGACAAGCACTAGGGAAAAAACTAAGATAAGCATAGATGTTATTCTTTTTTTCATCTTTTTACCTCCATACAGCACCTATTCTATTCATTGCTCAGGTGCCTTCATCTACCAAAGTATAGCACCAAAAACATAGTTTGTGCATAAGTTCACAAAAAAGTTAGAATTTCATTTACCTGTCACAATGGAAAATCTAAAAAGGCTGCCAATACTCTTATAAGGAGTATATCGACAGCCTATTTCCCTCTTTTTTATCGTTTTATTAATACAGATAATTCTCCTGTAAATACTTCCTCTTCTTTATCATTAAACGTCTTAAGCAATACAGTAAGAATACCGGTAGCACTTTTATTGGCTTTTTTTTCAAGAACTTTTACAATCGTATACAACTTATCACCTGGATATACAGGTTTAATAAATTGTACGTTATTCATCCCTGTTCCGGCAATAACATCCTCACCATATTTCTCCTCTTCGACCCATAGTTTAAAGGAAATAGCTAAAGTATGAATCCCTGAAGCAATTATGCCATTGAATCTTCCTTCTTTCGCTTTCGTTTCATTTACATGCAAATACTGCGGATCAAATTCTTCTGCAAACTTTATAATCTCTTCTTTCGTTAATGAAAGCGTCTTCGTTTGAAAAGTTTGTCCGATTGTAAATTCATCTAATTTCATCGTTACTTCCCTCTTCTACTTGTAAATAATGTTTTTTCTCTAAAACAATGTAACTGGATTCACAATTAATGATTACACTAATCTTTCATTTCCGCAAATCAAATTTATGAGGCTTAAGAGCGGGGCTTACCCTCTGATATAAATTATTGTTACGTTATTGATACAAATACTATGTAGCGCATGAAAAAGTAAGGGGAGTGGAGATCACCTGCAGACTGAATACACTTCACTTTCTAGGGCAAGCGGTGAGTTAATGCAATGGATTCGGTCCGCCAGTTTCTCTATTCCCATCTTTTGCAAAGTTCAAAACAAATAACTTTTCATTTTTTCCTTAAAGCAAGCTTTCTTCTAGTACCTTCATTTGATAAAAATAACCTTGCTTATCCATTAAATCCTTGTAAGAACCGCACTCGATAATTTCGCCATGATCCATTACAATAATTTGATCCATGGACTCTAAGCCATTTAAACGATGACTGACAATAATAAATGTATCCTGATCAGCATCTTTAAAAATTTCTTTGTAAATAGTTTGTTCTGTCTGTGCATCAAGTGATGAGGTTGGCTCATCTAATAACCATAGATGTCCTTTTTTCAAAAATGCTCTGGCAATAGCTAAGCGTTGTTTTTCTCCGCCTGAAAGATTTTCTCCTTTTTCTAATACGCGATGATCTAGGGAAAAATGTTCTAGCTGCACCTTTGCTAATACTGCTTCCATTTGTGTGTCACTAAGTTCTGATGCAGCTAATTGAAGATTTTCACGAATCGTACCATAAAAGTAATAATTCTCCTGCAAGACAACTTTTGTTTGTTCCCATATAGCCTCACCAGATACAGATGTTATATCTACTTCTCCCCAATAAATATTTCCGGCATCTACTTCTTGCAGCTTTAAGATCAGCTGAAGGACAGTCGATTTTCCAGAACCACTGGCACCAACAATTGCCGTCTTTGACCTAGCTGGTATCGTAAAGGATATGTTAGGAATCGTGCTGCGCCAATCCCCCATGTAAGTGAATTGCACATCTTTAAACTCTAATGATGGCGGAAGGCTAGATAACTTATTAATAGCAGAATCACTATGATTCTTTTTATAACTAGGATCTTCTACCACTTCATATAAGCGACTTGATGCATCTCTACTTTCTTGCATATAAATTGGAAATACAGCCATTGGAGCTGCAGACTCAAAGACAGTTAAAGAAATCATAACAAGCATTGCTAAAAATATCCCCTCAAGCATGCCATTCGCAACTAAATAGGCTCCAACTCCTATGACAGTCCAACTTGTAACCAACGTGATAAAACCATTAAATGATTGACTCGATACTTTATTTAAATTTTCTCGTTTTTGTTCATTGATATACGATTCAGAACGATTTAATAGCTGTTGTTGTTTATATGGTAATTGATGAAACAGCTTTAATTCGCGAAACCCATACATCACCTCTGTAATATGGGTGGATAAATCACCTCGCGCATGCCTAACTTTCCCTTTAATATTAACCTGCTTTAAGGAAAATAGTGCCGGAATGATAATTGTCGTCAAGAAAAAACCAAGTAAGAGAATCAGCGCAATGGTGATGGAATAAAAACTAGTAAATAAGATCGTGCTGACAAAAACAAGTAAGAGCACAAGCGGTGGGTAAAACACCCTTAAAAAGAAATTTTGCAAGCTTTCTACATCTCCAACTACACGCGCAAGTAAATCTCCGCTTCTATATTTATGAAATATTTGCGGAATAAGCGGCGTCAATTTTTCAAAGAAAGCCACTCGCAAATTACTTAAAATCGTAAAAGTTGCTCGATGTGATGAAAGACGTTCTCCATATTTTGCTCCTGCTTTAACAAGACCAAGTAACTTAACAGTTGAAGTTAATATAATTAAAGTATAGAAGGGAGGAATTAATGCCGACTTAGATATAAGATAACCACTTGCAGCAAATAAGCCGACACTGCTAATTCCAGCAATAAAACCACATACTACCGCTATAATAATGTCTTTTTTCTCTATTAACATTAATCTCATTATTTTCTGCAGCGCACTCATTACTGTGCCCTCCCTTTTTGAATCATTACTATCTCCTTATATGCAGGTGAAATTTCTAATAATGATTCATGTGTCCCAACAGCTTGGAGTCTCCCATTTTCTAAAAAAAGAATTTGGTCAGCATTTTTTATCGTATGCAAACGATGAGCAACGGTAATCACCGTAGCTGTCTCCTTTAATTTTTGAATTGACTGCTGTAAGATTTTTTCAGTAGCTAAGTCAAGTCCACGCGTTGGTTCATCCAACAATACAATATGAGGCTTTTTCAGAAAAGCACGTGCTATCGAAACTCTTTGTTTTTCACCGCTAGAAAGCCCTCTGCCAGCTTCACCAATTCGAGTATCAAAGCCATGTTCTAATGAATTAACTAGTGGTGCAATTCCCGCTAATTGTGCTGCCGTTTCAATTGCCTGCATCCCAACTTCCTCTGTCGTTCCCATCGCAATATTCTCGCCAATCGTTCCTGAAAAAATATAAGGAGTTTGCGATATATAAGAAATCCTTTCTAACCAAGCAGCTTCTGTATATTTAGTGAGTGCTTCATGATTAATATAAATCGTCCCTTTTTCAGGAGTAATCATACCTGCTAATAAGTGAAGCAAGGTTGTCTTGCCAGCACCACTTGCGCCTACAATGGCAATTTGCTGCTTAGGTAAAAAAGTTGCTGTTATCGACTGTAGTCGGAAGTTAGTATTCGTATAAGCAAAATCAACTTGATGAAGCTGAATGGTTGGCGGTACTTTCCACTTAGGAAAGGTTTGCTTTCCCCATAAAGTGGGTTCATCTTCCTCTTCAAACACTTCTAATACCTTTTTTGCCGCTCCCATGCTGCTTCTGCCATTATGAAACGTTACACCCAGTTCTTTTAAGGAAGTATAAAATTCTGGAACCAATATTAATATCAAAAAAGCCGTAAAAAAGGAAATACTTTCATAAATAATTAATTGAATAGCAAGTTCTAAAGCCACAATTCCAATACTTAGCATAGATATTAGTTCAAGTGCAAAGGATTGTGTAAAAGCAATCTTCAATATTTCTAGTGTTGTATCGCGAAAGCTCAAACTACTTTTTTCTAATTCGCCTTTTTGCCGATTTGTTTGAGCAAATAGTTTTAACGTCACTAGCCCTTGTAAAGTTTCTAAAAATTTACCAGAAAAAGAAGCTAGTTTTTCCAGCTTCTCCTCCGATTTTTTTTGGGTTTTGATTCCAATTACGATCATATAAATCGGAATAAACGGGGCAGAAACAATTAAAATAATCCCTGAATTCACATGCTGAGTAAGAATAACAAGCAGCATTAAAATTGGCACAAAGGTACTCTGCATAACCTGGGGGATAAACTGGCTATAAAAACTATCCATCTCATCCACACCGTCAAGAAGCATGCTTACCTTTTCGCCTGTCTGTCCTTTTTCATTCAGCTGGACAGAATTAGCAACATATTTTTTTAATAAATTCTTTCGTGTTTCCCCTTTTACCTTGCTCGCAATCGAAACACCAATTCGTTTACTTATATAATCGGTACTTGACCTTACAAATAGGATAATAAGCAGCAGCAGCAACCACGGTATAATCGCTAAAAACGACTGTTCTTTTAGGAAAACACCGTCTACAATGGACGTCATCACATATGCCTGGGCAACAATCGCAAATCCTAGTATTAAGGTTAGTCCAAATAAACAATAAATCTTTTTCTTATGCATCCAAACTGTTTTCTTTATATTTTGCATAATGATTCCGCCTTCTTATTTTTTTCCTTTGGCATAATCTGCATCGAATAAAAACAGGCGCATCAATAATATTAGGGACGGAATTAACAGTAAAAGTCCTCCTATGAAGGCAATGATAAGCGCCATTGCCATGGATGGATTTGTGGCACTATCCTCAATATTGATGTATGGATAGAGCAAATAAGGATATTTAGCCATTCCGTATCCGAAAAAGGCAAAGAGAAACTGCAGCATAATGGCAATAAAAGCAATCCCATAATTCCTGCCTATATATAATAGACCGATCCCAATAATAAAAAAGCCCATTGATAAGCCAAATACCCACCATAAATCCAGCATATTTTCGTAGTTAACTTGGTTTCTCTGACTTAAAGCAATCATTGTTGTCAACGCCATAATAATGGTTGGCGTTGCCCAAAATAATGCCCATTTACGTACTAACTGAAGTGCAGCTAGATCTTTTGCCCTTGAGGCATAATAAGTAATAAAGCTTGCACTAATAAATAGAACAGATACAATCGCTAGCACAACAATACTCCAAGCTAGCGGACTAGTAAATAATTCGAAATACTTTAACGAAACTTGGCCATTATGTTCAGAAATATATCCTCCTTCTGATATCGTTAAAGCGACTGATAATGATGCTGGGATAAATAGTCCTGTCGCTCCATATAGAAACATATAAACATTACTTTGTTTAGAACCGTAATTTTCAAAAGCATAAAAGGAACCGCGAATAGCTAGCAAAACGATTGCAAAACTTGCAGGTACCAGCAATGCGGAGCCATAATAATAGGCTGAAGAAGGAAAGAAACCAACAATACCTACAAAAAAGAAAACTAAAAACACATTCGTTACTTCCCATACTGGTGATAGGTAACGTGAAATGATTTGATTAATGATATGGTCTTGCTTTGTAATCTTTGCATAATAAGCAAAAAATCCTGCGCCAAAGTCAATCGATGCTACAATTAGATAGCCATACAGAAATAACCATAGTACCGTAATCCCGATTACCTCATAACTCATTTTTCAATCCCCTCTTTCCATTCAGGGTAGTTCTTTTCTAACTCCAGTTCTGCTGGATTGTCTTTAAATAATTTTCGTAAGGTGATCGTAAATAGAGTGCCAAGGACTATATACAGTGCTAGAAATAGAAAAAACATCTGCAAAATATAAGGAGATGATGTAGCTGCCTCATCCACAGTCATATATCCTCTTACTATCCATGGCTGTCTTCCCAATTCTGCAAAAACCCATCCAAGTTCTACAGCTAACATGGCAAGCGGCCCACTAATAGCGATTAACCATAGCATTAATCTATTATGCTGGTTCCAGCGTTTAAACCTAGCTAATACAATATATAAGAACGAGATTCCTAAAAGGAAGAATCCAATGGATACCATCGAATCAAATAAATAGTGGATGACCAATGGCGGTCTTTCTCCTTCTGGGGTAGCTTCTAACCCTGTTACTTCGCTCGTAAAATCGCCATGTGCTAAAAAGCTTAAAAAGCCAGGTACTCGAATCGCTCCAACGACCTCATTCTCATCATTCAACCATCCAAATAGAAGGAGATCTGCATTCTCTTCTGATTCAAATAGCCATTCTGCTGCAGCTAGCTTTTCTGTCTGATGTTTGGCTAAATATTTGGCCGATACATCCCCTGCTAATGCAGTAATTACGGAAAAGATAAACATAGCGATAACCGTCATCTTTAGTGCTTTTTTATGATATTCTCGTGCACCTTTGTTTCGCAATAACGCAATAGCAGCAATCGTTGCTAGTATAGCTGCTACAGTCAAATAGGAACCTCCTAAGACGTGAAAAATTCTAGTCGGTGATGATGGGTTTAACATCGCTTTTAACGGATTAACCGCAACAAATTCTCCATCGACCATAGTAAATCCATTAGGCGAGTTCATAAAAGAATTTACTGTCGTTATAAAAACCGCAGACATCCCTGCACCAATTACAACTGGTAATGTTAATAGCCAGTGCGTATATTTCCCTTTAAAGCGATCCCATGTATATAAATAAATTCCTAAGAAAATCGCTTCAAAGAAAAATGCAAATACTTCCATAAATAGTGGCAGTGCTATGACATTACCTGCAAGCTGCATAAAGTTTGGCCATACTAAAGATAGCTGTAGAGCAATGGCTGTTCCCGTTACTACTCCAATCGCAACCGTTATCACAAATCCCCTCGACCATCTTTTGGCTAGCAATTCATAATGCTTATCCTTCTTTCTAATACCGATAAATTCAGCTATAGAAATAAACAATGGTACTCCAACCCCTAATGTAGCAAAGATAATGTGAAAGATAAGGGTCATTGCTGTAATCATCCTGCTAATGGTGACTGTATCAAACTCCATGTTTCTCCCTCCTGTTTTCCTTAGTGAAATATTGAGCAAGTTTAAGCTATATATTAATATTTTGGATTTTAATCATGGATACTATCTATACTTCTTTATTAATACCCTAATTATTAAGTACTTATGTACTTATCCAAAATATACGAATACTGATATTAACACTATGATTATAATGTTAACATAAGGAGGTGGAAGTAATATGTGTACACTTTTAGAAGGATTTTTTTTCCATCTTCACAGTGGCGTTTTTTACATAAAAAAGAACCAACTCCATTTTAGAATTGGTTCTTGCTGGCTTATTTATTTTTTCTACTTAAGATGATTAGCAAAATTAAATCTACTTGAACATTCAGCAGACAGTACATTTTTACACTGCTTCATTTCCATGAACTTTTTCATCCGGAATCAATAACAGACCTAATTCGTGGTGATCGCCCTCAAATAGAGCCCTTTGTACGAAACGAATTTCGCCATGACTATCAAAGACCTCCAATTTACAATGGGCAGAATTCTTCTGTAAAGCTTTATACAATTGAATTTTATCTTGAACGGGAATACTATTTACTTTCGAAATCATTTCTCCAATTCTAAGTCCCATTTTATCAGCAGGCGAATCTGGTACAATTCCTAAAATTACTACCCCATTATTTTTTCTAGAAAAATAAAAGGATCTGTTTTTTTCTTTATTTCTCTGTTTTGAGGTAATCCATTCACGACCGATAATTGCTACAAACACTAGACCAAGTGATGCAAGCGGGTATAAATAAGTTGCCGCTCCACCTACTATGACAAAAGAACCAAGGATAATTAGATTTCGCCCCACATTTCTAATAGCAACAATAGGATGCTCTCCTTGCACTTCTAGCTTTGCGCCAATCAAGAATGGAACGAAAATTAAAGAATAGGTTTGATTGGCAATAGTAAACATAGGCCACCATTCAAATGGAATTGTCAGTACGCCTGAAGGGATAAATAAAAACACCGGCATGAGCCATGCTCTTTCAAGTAAATGAACACCTATAACTTGGCCTCGTTTACTTTTCTTTAATCGCGGGGAAGTCCCTTTTACTCCGTTTCCACGAACAAATATTCCCTCGGAAATAATCAATAATCCTAATAAGATAATTGCCGTTGGAAAAATATACTCAGAAGGCTGAAGATTGCTTTTAGAAAACAAGAAATAATCCAAGCCAAGAAAAACAGACACACTACTTGCTATAATGCCTAGACCAGCCGTGTAAACAGGTGATAATATTCTTGTTTTTCCAATTAAAGCAAATATTATGGTGAAAATTCCTGTGAAAATAATAAATTCCATTGGAACTACTAAAACAAGACCAATTGAAAGAATAGAAACACATAGCCCTACAATTATCCCTCGTGGAAGTAATTGTCTCAGTTCAAAATAAGCATCCTGTGCTCTTACTGTGAAATTTCTTCTTTCTTTTTTCACTCTAGAAACCCCTAAAAAAGCGGCAAATAGAAATGATAAATAAAAAACAGGATTCAAAAATAATTTACCAAATCCTTTTAATAGTTCAAGCAGCCAATCTTGCCACATAAAAACTTCCTCCATCCTTACAATAAGCTTTCAATCTATTCATTCCTCGAAATAAAGGAATTTAATCTTTTTGATAGTATAAATCTATTATATTCTACTCATATGGTAATAGAAAGACTATGTGGAAGAAATATCTATCTTTTTATCTGCTTTTCTAATTATATACTAGTTTTTTATACTAAAAAAGCTAACAACCCATTACAGTCGTTAGCTTTTATTCATTAATGTTTAGTTTCTTGCCATGGAAGCTTTCACTTTAGCTACAACATTTTCCACCGAAAATCCATACTCTTGGAAAAGTTTATCCGCCGGAGCTGAAGCACCAAAATGATCAATGGTGATACATTCTCCTTTTGCTCCGACATATTCTCTCCAGCCAAGTGATGCACCAGCCTCGATAGCAACACGTGCTTGAACGCTTTCTGGCAGAATACTTTCTTTATATTCAGGAGATTGCTTTTCAAAAAGATCCCAGCTTGGCATACTTACCACATTTACAGAAATTCCTTCTTCTGCTAAAGCTGCTTGTGCATTGATTGCAAGGGATACTTCTGATCCTGTTGCCAGAATTAATGCCTGCGCTTCTCCTTGAGCTGGGGAAACAATGTATGCACCTTTTTTCACCCCTTCGTAGGCTTCTCCCTTCGTTAAGTCGAGAGTCGGCAGGTTCTGACGTGTCAATACTAGTGCTGTTGGTGTATCTGTACTTTCTAATGCCAGTTGCCATGCTGCTGCTGTTTCTTTGGCATCTGCTGGACGAATAATCGATAATCCTGGCATAGCGCGTAGGGAAGCCAATTGTTCAATTGGCTCATGTGTTGGACCATCTTCTCCGACAGCAATACTATCATGTGTGAATACATATGTTACTGGTAGTTTCATTAATGCTGCTAAGCGGATTGCTGGGCGTAAATAATCAGAGAATACGAAGAATGTTGCGCCAAATACTTTTACACCACCATGTAGTGCTAATCCGTTTAATGCAGCACCCATTGCAAATTCACGTACACCAAACCAGATATTTCTACCAGCATATCCATCGATAGCAAAGTTCTTTTCAGCAGTCATTAACGTCTTATTGGATCCTGCTAAATCAGCTGAGCCACCAAATAAAAATGGAAGTTCTTTCGCTGCTGCTTGAATCGTTTTCCCAGAAGATTCTCTTGTTGCCATCGATTCCCCTGCAGTAAATTCAGGTAGCTTTGCTTGCAAATCAGCTGGTAATTTCCCCTTGATTGCTGATTCTAATTGAGCAGCTAATTCCGGATAGGCTGCTTTATAATTTTCATAAAGTTCATTCCATGCTTTCTCTTTATCTGCGCCTGCTTGTGCTAATGCCGCATAATGCTCCGATACTTCTGCTGGAATATAGAATGCTTCTTCATATGCCCACCCATACGTTTGTTTTGCTAATTGTGTTTCAGAAGCTCCAAGCGGTGCACCATGTGATGCAGCTTTTCCGCCTTTATTTGGAGAACCATATCCAATTACGGTTTTCACTTCAATGAGAGAAGGAATATCTGATTGTTTCGCCTTTATAATAGCCTTATGAATTTCTTCTATATTATTCCCATCTTCCACACGAATAACTTCCCATCCATATGCTTCAAAACGTTTTTGAACACTTTCAGAGAACGAAAGATGCAAATCACCATCTAACGAGATATCATTGGAATCATATAATACTACTAATCTACCTAATTTTAAATGGCCTGCAAGAGATGCTGCTTCTGCCGATACTCCTTCCATTAAATCGCCATCACCGCAGATGCTGTACGTATAGTGATCTACTACTGGATAATTTTCTTTATTATAAGTTTCTGCCAAGTGTCTTTCTGCCATTGCCATTCCTACTGCCATCGCGATTCCTTGTCCCAATGGGCCAGTAGTTGCTTCCACACCTGGAGTATGGCCGAACTCTGGATGACCTGGCGTTTTACTTCCCCATTGACGAAAATTTTCCAAATCATCAACCGTTACATCATATTGAAATAAATGCAACAAGCTATAAAGAAGCATGGAACCATGTCCTGCTGATAAGACAAACCGATCACGGTTAAACCAATTAGGATTAGCCGGATTATGATTCATTTCCTTTGCCCATAATGTGTATGCCATTGGTGCTGCCCCCATTGGCATTCCTGGGTGACCAGAATTTGACTTTTCAATAGCATCAATGGATAATGTTCGAATTGTATTAACTGCTAGTTTTTCTACATTTGCAACAACTGTATTAGTCATACTATCATTCCTTCGTATTTTTTATTTAAATAAAGAACTCCCTCTTTTTTAACTGCTATTTCTCCTGTTGGACTATCATTTTTTATCCATAATGAAATGATTTCCGCTATTTCGTTTGCTAAAATTCGGTCAATTGTTGTTGGATTGGTTCCCATGCACAGAGCTTCATCAATTTCCGTGTATTTCCAATCCACATTTAAAGAGCGAATCAGGTTCTTCTCTACACTTGCTTTGTTTAAATGACTATAAACTAGTACAGAAGAAGTTTGAAGAGAATTAAAACTATTATCGATTTTATTGCATAAAAGCTCTACTTCTTCTAATTCATCCGTATTTGCTAAAAAATGACCATCTACCGCCATGGAAATATCTTGGAGCATATGATTCGATGGGAACCCGTTTATAGCAAAACCAAACAATCTTGGTTTATCATATTTTAGCGAATGAATGGTATCTTTTACCTTCAGAACCATTTGCGTGATACTATTAATTGCGGTGTCATAGCCTAAAGACCAATCTGAACCTTTGATATTATTATAAATAGAGACAGGAACATATAAGGAATGGATCGTTTCGCTCGCTGCAAATGTCTGCGTCCATCTTTCTTTTGCCTGTTCATCGCCAATAAAAATTATACTGTCCATCGGAGAACAGATTTCTTCCCATCTGATATTGTCTACTAATGGTGATGGCTTCAATACAGAATCACTTAAATAGGGAGAATCATTATTCACAATAAATTCAAGATAGTCCGCTTTCCCTGTTTCTTTATTCACTTCAATCCCATATAATTGATGAGTTGGAGTCCATTCATTAAACATTTTATGAATAATCTGCTTTACCCCTGCAGGCAGTAGCCCTGCAATAATGATGCCTATCTTCAAAATGGATGCCCCCCTGTTTACCGTTATTTATTTAGTCTTATAGATTTCTATTGATTAGCTGTTTTCCATCCTTTTATCTTTATAAGCTTTATCGATCTATCAACATAGGTATTTCTCTAATTCCCCAATAGCTCCGACTCTTCTTTCATGTCTTCCACTTAAAAATTCCGCCTGAAGCCATGTTTCTACTATTAACAAGGCCAAACCTTCTCCTGTCACTCTCTCTCCTAAACATAGGACATTACTATTATTATGTTCCCTAGTAGCTTTCGCGGAAAAAACATCTCCAACTACAGCTGCTCGTATACCATTTATTTTATTTGCCGCAATACTCATTCCGATACCAGTTCCACAACAAAGAATTCCTAAATCATTTTGCCCTCTAACAATCGATTCTCCCACTTTTTTGGCATAGTCTGGGAAATCTACACTTCCTCGACTGTGACAACCAAAATCTTCTACTTCTACTTCTTGTTCTAATAAATACTTCTTCACTGCTTCCTTGAGCAAAAATCCACCATGATCACATGCAATAGCTAACTTCATGCTCCTCATCCTTTCTATTAGTCAACTCTATTAATCGGATTCAGAATGGGAAAAGACGTATTATTTCCTTCCAGGAAGAACCAAATAATAGAATCATGAAACAATCAACTCTCATGCCCATTACATTCTGTTAGTTCCTTTTGGCATGTTCATTTTATCACATAAATCCTAGTTGACTGTATACGTTTTCATCCTCAATATTGTTTTACCTTTTGTGCCATCTAGTGATGGAAGATAATTTATAATAAAGTAAACAGATAAAAATACCCCACTTTTATGATGGAAGAGGAGTATTTTTTATCTGACAGCTGCTTAAGATTCAATTAAAACTTTTATCTCATCACCAGCCATTACTTTTTCAAAACCATTGCGCCATTCAGCAAGTGATACGATCTTTGTAATCATTTTATCTGTATCGATTTTTCCATCTTCAAGTAATTTCAGGGCAATATCCCAAGAACTAGGTTTTTGAGAACGACAGCCGATATAGTTAATTTCGCGTTGAATAATGGACTCTTGATCGATTTCATTTGCTTTCTTTGCAAATAATCCTACTTGAACAAATGTTCCTTTTTTCTTTGTTAGTGCAAGACCTTGGTTTACAGCTGGAACTGCTCCCGAACAATCAAATACTTTATCTGCACCATAGCCATCCGTATATTGGTAAACCATTTTGCTCAAATCTTCTTGTAAAAGATCAACGACAACATCTATTCCTAATTCCTTTGCAAGATCTAATCGCTTTCTATCTTTTGTAATGCCAGCCAATATAACGAAGGCGCCTTGTGCTTTTACTACTTGACTTAATAACAATCCAATGGGACCAGGACCAAATACTAAAACAGTATCGGTTTCTGCAATCGTTGTTTTTTCTAACGCGGCATGAACACAACAAGCTAATGGTTCTGTTAAAGCAGCTGCTTCTAAACTAACCTTTTCGTTTAAAACATGAACGCTCTCTTCCCTAGCAATCACATATTCTGCCATACTACCATTTACTTGTGTACCAAGACCTGTTCGATTTGGACAAAGATTATAGTCCTTTTCTTGACAATAGATACATTCTCCGCACGTTGTAAAGGTCGTTTCACTTGTTACTCGATCTCCGACTTTTACTCTTGTAACATCTTTGCCAACCTCCACTACTACACCAGAAAACTCATGTCCTAAGACAACAGGAGTATTTTTGCTATTGTATTCCCCTTTAAAGGTGTGAATATCAGATCCACAAATCCCTGTGTATGCAACTTTTATTTTTACTTTATCGTCATATGCAGAAGGCTCATCGATTTCGATTAGCTCCATTTCATCATAGCCGGATTTTAATTTTGTTACAGCTTTCATTTAATTCTCACTCCCATTTGGTAAAATTAACACTTTTCCATAGTTCTCTTCACGATTAATAATTAGATTAAAAGCCGCTTGAGTATCTTCTAAAGGAAATCGATGAGAAATTAAATCTTTCAACTTAATTTGTCCCTTTTGTAAAAAGGTAATGCTTTTTGTCCATTCTTCACCAGGGAAAGGAGCTGAATAGGAATTCCAAAATCCCTTTAAGGTTAACTCTCTTCTAAAAATATTTTCAAATGCTTTTTGTGATAAAGTTACATCAGAATATGCAATGCCTAAATATCCGATCTTTCCCTTCTTACGTGTAATCAATAAACATTGTTCTTGTGTAATTTTTGAACCTGCACATTCTAAAGCTATATCTACACCCAGGCCATTGGTATATTCATCTATTTTTTGATATAAGTCTTCTTTTTTTGCATTAATAGTTTTTTCACAGCCAAATGCTCTTGCTTCTGCTAACTT
This sequence comes from Niallia sp. M35, assembly GCF_050971705.1. NCBI lineage: Bacteria > Bacillati > Bacillota > Bacilli > Caryophanales > Bacillaceae > Niallia > Niallia sp. M35. The sequence continues at coordinate 81,834 of NZ_JBPCEP010000004.1, read as the reverse complement.
TTCATCGGAAATATCAATAGCTATTATTTCTTTAACCCCGGCTATTTTTAACCACTGAATAACGAGCATACCAATTGTTCCTGCACCAAAGACTGCGACTACATCACCTAAATGCGGCTTAATATTTAATACTCCATGTAAAGCAACTGCCAGTGGTTCAATCATTGCTGCCTCTTCAAAATCCATTTCGCCAATTGATAAAATATTCGTAGCAGGAACATTACAATACTCTGCAAATCCTCCATAAGATTGGGATCCTATCATTCCATGATTTTCACACAATGAAAATTGTCCCTTTAGACAATATTCACATTCGTTACAAGGTATAAAAGGAATGACAACAACTCTTTCACCAACTTTTACATTTGTAACCTTAGATCCAATTTCAGTAACAATTCCGGAAAATTCATGCCCCATTATTGCTGGTAATGGATATTTCCAAACACTTGTCATTTTATGTGTATCAGATCCGCAGATACCAGCCGCCATTACTTTGACCTTAACTTCTGTGGCTTTACATGATTCTAGCTCTATATCTTCATAAATAATTTTGTTTTCAGCGTGGAGAACTGCTGCTTTCATCGTTTAAACCTCCATTCCTTATTTTCATTTCATAATAAAAGCAGACGCACCAGCATAATTGCTTAAATCATCTGCTTTTATTCATTAAGTTCTAGTTATTTTCCAAATAAAAAGGCAACCGCTTCAGAGAATTTTAAGATTAACCAGTTAAATAAGTTACCTCCTAGATCTAAGCTAGAAATTTGGGTAGCACCCTCAGGTAAAGTAAATTGCGCACCAGAAATCATCTGAGTATGAACCTCCGCAAAATTAGTAGCCATATATAGTGATAACGCTACCATTACGATTCCAGCTAAAACAGAGTGAATGATATTTCCTTTACGAGATCCTACAACAAACGCAATATAAAATGGAATTGTCGCTAAATCACCAAATGGCAACACTTTATTACCTGGTAAGATTACAGCTAAAAATAATGTAATTGGAACTAAAATAAGTGCAGTTGCCATAACTGATGGATGTCCTACAGATACTGCTGCATCCAATCCTATATAAATCTCTCTATCGCCATATCTCTTTTGTAAAAATGACCGTGCTGACTCTGAAATAGGGATTAAGCCTTCCATTAAGATCTTAACCATACGCGGCATTAATAACATTACTGCTCCCATTGAAATACCTGTTTGTAATATTTTTCCGATATCATAACCAGCAAGTAATCCAATAAGTGCACCGAGGATTATGCCCATCATCATTGGTTCACCAAAAATTCCAAAACGCTTTTGAATAGTTTCAGGGTCTGCATTTAATTTATTTATTCCTGGAATTTTTGCGATAGCCCAGCCTACTAATATACCAATTGGTCCGAATGCCGCTGTAGAACCAGTTGGTAATGAAATTCCATCAAGCCCATAAAATTTTTGAACCATAGGAGCCGTTTTATCAGCAACAAACAGAACAGCATATTGATAAATAATTGCACATAAAATTGCAAACCACCAACTATCTGTTACAATATAGCCAGTTGCACCAGCTGCAATAAAGTGCCAGTAATTCCAAATATCAATATCCAAAGTTTTTGTCATCTTTGTTAATAAGAAAAAGATATTTGCAAATAAACAAATCGGAATTAAAATTGCTGCAACAGGTGATGCCCAAGATAGAGCTGCTGCTGAGGGCCATCCTGTATCAATTACTGTTAGATTCAATCCAAAACGCTCAACCATCTGCTGTGCAGCTGGGCCTAGAGTACTAACAAGCAAATCAATAACTAAGTTAATCCCAACAAATCCAATCCCAATAGTTATTCCCGCTTTTAATGCCTTTTTAAAGCCTGTCTTAAATGCAAGACCCAATAGAATAATAGCAATAGGTAAAATTACAGTTGGTCCAAGATTTAATACATACTGAACGCCATCTAATAGCTTTTGCATATTTTTCCCTCTTCTCTTTTGTTATATATTAGATTTAATTTCTGTTAATTGTTATATAACAATTAACAGAAATTTCACCCAAATTCACTTAACTTCTTATTTCAAATGATCGAGAATTTTTTTATCTAAACTTTCCATTCCAATTCCAGTGATATAAGCCGTAGCTATAATTGCTGGTATCTGATAAGTTGTAGGAAGAATAGTAGTTGAAACGATAACATCTGCCTCACTTTGTTTTGAAGCTACTTCTGCTATTTTACATTGAATAACTTCCGCATTAATATTGTTATCCTTCACCAAATTCTCCACTCGATTACAAACTACAGTTGAAGTTGCGATACCTGCTCCACATGCTACTAAAATTTTATATTTTTTCATTTTTAAAATCCCCTTCCATTCTTTTAACGTATTTAGATTGTTTTGCTTGTTCTTTCAAAATAACTTAGAATCTCTTTATCTAGTTTTTCTATACCTAACCCACTAATATAAGCAGTAGCACTGATTGCTGGGACTTTATATTTTGTAGGCAATATAGTAGTTGATATGATTAAAAATGCATCATCTTGTAAACTTGCCACTTCTGCTATTTTACATTGAACAAGCTCTACCTTTAGATTTTCTCGTCTAAATAATTCTTCTAAATGATCTAAAACAACTGTTGATGTAGCAATCCCTGCACCACATGCCACAAGTACTATTGGCTTGTTCAATCTAATCACCACCTTTCATGAAATTTTAATGCTTTCAAATAATAATGTTATATCTGATTTATCCTTTGCATGAATAAGCTTTTCAAGATGCTCTTCTACTTGGATAACCTGCATTAACTCCTGTAGAACCTCAATTTGGCTATGTGGTTGATTTAAGCCAAGCATTAATACAGCTTGCACCTCCGTTGTTTTTGTATTATCTTCCATTAAATGAAAGGATACTGGTTTTTCTAAAACAGAAACGGCGATAAATTGCTCCACTACATGTTCCGGATCTGTATGAGGGATAGCGATACTATAATTATTGACACTGAGCCCTGTTGGGAAGATCGATTCTCTCTCTTTAATTTTCGGTAGAAAGGTTTCTTTTACAAAGCCTTGCTCATATGCCTTTTCGAACATTGCATGGAAAAGCTCATCTTGATTTTCTACCTTTAATCCGATGTTTATTAAACTTTCTTTAATAAATGAAGCAACTGCCATTTTAAACTCCTCCACTTTCACTTAACTTTAAGAATATTTTTTAATGATTTCATATAGTTGATTGGAATCATTACTGTTTTTTAAATTGCTGATATCTTCTTCATTTTTTGATAACTTCATCAGCTGTCTTAATGCATAAAGATGTTTATGCTTATCTGTAGATGCCAATACCACAATAAAATGGACGCAAACGTTATCATTAAATGGAATACCTTCTTCTATTTTTAATAAGCTCATGCCGACATTATTTACACCATCTTCTGGTCCTGCATGAGGTATGGCTATTACGTTTCTTAGTAAGATATGCTGTACCATTGTAGGATACTGTTTCACCATTTCTGCAATATAATTTTCTGTGATGCTGCCATTTTTCAGCAGCTTTTCTGCTGCAAGTTGGATTCCTTGCTGCCAACCTTCTATTCTTTTCACCACGGTAATCATTTTTGGTGCTAAGAGAGAGGAAAGGGATAAATCTGTCTTCGCCATTGGTTCTTGTGAATCATTAGCTGGTGTAATGGAGAAATGTTCTTGTAACGTACTGCGCAAAGACTCTTTATCTTTTATAGAAGCATATTTCTCAATTTTCCCCATTAATTGTTCAATGTTGATCACACTAGTATTTAAGTCAAATATTTCTCTTAATACTCTTTGTCTAAGCTGAACTTTTTCAAAATCTGTTAATATGCGATTAATGACAAATTGCTTTGTATCCGTTTGCAAAGGCACTGGTGAAAAAATAATATCCACTTGGTAATTAAGTTGTTGAAATTCCCGAATAGATAAAGCATGATAAAAGTAAAATTCAGGGAATAACTCACGTAATGTGCTTTCCATTAGGCGTGATATCGATACACCATTTGGACAAACAACGACCGCTTTCTTCTTCTTCTGAATTGTTTCTCCTGAGCTGATTAAATGTCCGCCAATGAAGATGGTGATGAACATTAGTTCACTTTCTGGTATGGGACAGCCGATATATTCTTCTACTGGAGAAATCGAATCCTTTACAATAAAATGAATTGTTTCAAATTCTTCGCTTACTTTTTCCATCATCGTGTAATTCGTCGTTAGATTATATTTCATTCGATAATAAGCAGGCTTCATATGAAGAACTAATCTTTCAAGTAATGCCGCTTTATCCTTGAAGGCTATACACGCTTTATATTCAAAAGTATGAAGAAATTGTTCCAAGGTCCTCGTCAGCTCTGGGATTTGGTGATCAGCTAAAAACTGTGCAGATAATATTTTGGATGTAAGCAGCTGCAAGGTCAAAAACAGATGCTCTTCTTTCGGAATAGCTTTCATATCTTTAATCAAGATTTCTGCAGCAATAAATTCTTTCGTATCGGACAAGGAGCGATAATCAATATGGTAAAAATCTTGAATTACTTTCCCTTGTTGAATACGCTTTAGTATGACTGCTAAAATATATGGCAAAAGATTAATTCGTTCATCAATAAACTGAAGGTGTAAACTGCTTTCGACTTCTGCAAGCCTTTCTTTAATCGTTGTCAGATTGTCTTTTGATATATCAATAAACTTTTGAATATAAACTTCTCCATTATAAATCGATAAGATATTTTCCAATACTTCCACTAATAATTTTCGGACATCCCATTCCTTTCCTTTTAATTCATATCCTTTCATTCTTGAATAACTAACTTCAAGCTCGTATGGTTCAATCATTTGCTGAACATTTTTCATATCACGAAGGACCGTGTTTTTACTTACACCTAAGGCGGTAGTAAAATGCAGTAAGGAAAGCTCTTCATTGCTACTGATAATATACAATAGAATAAATTGAGCTCTTTCCGTTTCAGATGGAATATAATGTTTATCCACTTGTTCGTCTGTCTTTTCAGCGAATAATTCCATAATGACTGGGCTAATAATGAATTTTCCGCCATTTGTTCTTTTGATAGCTGGATAATTATTCGATTCAAGCCAATCATTAATCTTCTGAAAACTGTAACTAACTTGCCTTCTAGATAACTGAAATTTTTTCTCTAGCTTTATGTTAGAAGTATCGGGATTACTCAATACTTCCTTTAATAAGATATTACTTCTTTCGTCAAGATACATTATCTATCACCTCTTAACTTGATTTCATTGTAGCATGTAAAAACAAGATATTGTATCCGTTTTCATTTCCATTACTAGTTTGTGAATTGTGTCACTAAGTGATTAACTTGCACAAATCCCCTTCTTTTCTCCTTCTATCATAAATACAAACTTGTTGCCAAGATTAATCTGATTATGTATATACAGCATGAAGCATATTTCTCTATTGTGACTGTACTTAACTACTTTTGCTACTTAAACTAATGATAAAGTTGACATCGATTCCTAAGACAAGATTTAACAATTTTATTTTTTCATTGGCGCCTACTTCTTTTTCTTTGTACAAAAAAGAAGCTAATAACCATCTCACATGGTTATTAGCTTCTGTCCTTTTCACCTAGAAACTTGCGGATATTATTTTGCTTTTGCAATAGATGATTTTACTTTTGCCACAACATTCTCAACAGTAAATCCATACTCTTGGAATAATTTATCTGCTGGAGCAGATGCACCGAAATGATCAATTGTAATGTGCTCCCCTTTAGAACCGATGTATTCTCTCCAGCCTAGAGATGCACCAGCCTCGATTGCAACACGTGCTTGAACACTTTCTGGCAAAACACTTTCTTTATATTCAAGAGATTGTTTTTCAAAACGATCCCAGCTTGGCATACTTACTACATTTACAGAAATTCCTTCTTCTGCTAAAGCCGCTTGTGCCTTGATTGCAAGAGATACTTCTGAACCAGATGCTAAGATTAATGCCTGAGCAGCTTCTTTACCAGCTACAACTGTATAAGCACCTTTTTTCACGCCTTCGTATGCTTCTGCTTTTGTTAAATCTAATGTTGGTAAGTTTTGACGAGTCAACACTAGTGCTGTTGGAGTATCTGTGCTTTCAATTGCCAGTTGCCATGCAGCTGCTGTTTCTTTTGCATCTGCTGGACGAATGATAGAAAGCCCTGGCATTGCACGTAAGGAAGCAAGTTGTTCAACAGGCTCATGTGTTGGACCATCTTCTCCGACAGCAATACTATCATGTGTAAATACATATGTTACTGGTAATTTCATTAATGCTGCTAAGCGGATTGCTGGGCGTAAATAATCAGAGAACACGAAGAATGTTGCGCCAAATACTTTTACTCCACCATGCAGTGCTAATCCGTTTAATGCCGCACCCATTGCAAATTCACGTACACCAAACCAGATATTTCTGCCGGCATATCCATCAATGGCAAAGTTTTTCTCACTAGTCATTAATGTTTTGTTCGAACCAGCAAGGTCTGCAGAACCACCGAAGAAAGCAGGAACCGCACTAGCAATTGCTTGAATTGTTTTCCCAGAAGAATCTCTTGTCGCCATAGAATCTCCAGCATTAAATTCTGGTAATTTTTCTTGTAAATCAGCAGGTAGTTCTCCTTTAATAGCTGTTTCTAATTGAGTAGCTAATTCTGGATATGCTGCTTTATAATTTTCATAAAGCTCATTCCAAGCTTTCTCTTTTTCTGCACCTTCTTGTGCTAGTGCCGCATAATGCTCCGATACTTCTGCTGGAACGTGGAATGCTTCTTCATATGCCCAACCATATGTTTGTTTTGCTAATTGTGTTTCAGAAGCTCCAAGTGGTGCACCATGTGATGCAGATTTTCCGCCTTTATTCGGAGAACCATAGCCAATAACTGTTTTCACTTCAATTAATGTCGGTACATCTGATTTTTTCGCTTGAGCAATTGCCGCTTGAATTTCAGCTAAGTCATTGCCATCTTCTACACGAATAACTTCCCATCCATATGCTTCAAAGCGCTTTTGAACACTTTCAGAGAAAGAGAGATTTAAATCACCATCTAAAGAAATATCATTGGAATCATATAATACTACTAGTCTTCCTAATTTTAAATGACCTGCAAGAGACGCTGCTTCTGCAGATACGCCTTCCATTAAATCACCATCACCGCAGATGCTGTACGTATAATGGTCAACAACTGGATAATTTTCTTTATTATAGGTTTCTGCAAGATGTCTTTCTGCCATTGCCATCCCAACAGCCATCGCAATACCTTGTCCTAATGGACCAGTAGTAGCTTCCACACCTGGTGTGTGTCCAAATTCTGGATGTCCTGGAGTTTTGCTTCCCCATTGACGGAAGTTCTTTAAGTCATCTACAGTAACACCGTAATTGAAAAGGTGCAGCAAGCTATATAGAAGCATAGAACCATGTCCAGCTGATAAAACGAAACGGTCACGGTTGAACCAGTTAGGATTAGCCGGATTATGATTCATTTCCTTAGCCCATAATGTATAAGCCATTGGCGCTGCCCCCATTGGCATTCCTGGGTGACCAGAATTAGATTTTTCAATTGCATCAATGGATAAAGTACGGATTGTGTTAATAGCTAATTGTTCGATATCTGTTTTTACTTGATTACTCATTTTCCTCATCCTTTTTTGATTTATTTAATGCTAGCCAAAATTAAAAAGAGTTTATTTCTTTTGGCTTAGCGTTTATTTAAATTGAATTCCATCCTTTTGAACAGTGAGTTCACCTGTTAAGCAATTATTCTTTATCCATCGCAAGACTTCATCCGCAAGTTCATTTGCTAGGATTCGATCGATGGCTGTTGGGTTTACTCCCATACATAATGCTTCGTCAATTTCTGTATATTTCCAATCTACCTCTAGCTTACTAATAACTGAATTTTCGATTACCTCTTGTAAAGCTTGGCTATATATTAGAACATTAGATGTTTTTGTATATGTATAGCTTTTCTTTATCGCATCACATAAAGTGGTAATTTCCTCTTCCTCGTAATCTACTGCTAAATAGTTACCATCCACCGCAAGAGAGATATCCTGCAGCATATTAGTCGATGGGTTACCCTCTATCGAAAAACCAAATAATCTTGGCTTATCATATTTAAGAGAATGAATGGTATCTTGAACCTTTAACACATTCTGAGTAATACTGTTCAGTGCGGTATCATATCCTAGAGTCCAATCATTTCCTTTAATATTATTGTAGACGGAAACTGGGACAAATAATGTACGTAGCGCTTCTTTATCAGCTATAGAAGTTTGCCATATTTCTTTTGCCTGCGCATCCCCCAATACAACAGTCATATCCATTGGAGCAAATGTTTGTTCCCATAGATTATTTACTGGTGCAGCGCTTACCTTTAAGATAGTATGGCTTAAGTATGGTGAATCACTCACTTCTTTTATCTCTGTATAATTGACTTCACCGGACTTTCTATCTATTTCCATTCCAAATAGTTGATGCTTAGAAGATAACTCTTCATATAAGCGATGAAGAATTTGCTTTACTCCCGAAGGCAAACAACCTAAGACAATTACACCAACCTTCAACACCTTACCCCCTAACCTTTACAAGCTATTAAGTAACTAATAATATACAGAAAAATGTACATACTTATTGAAGAAAAAGGACCAATTTCCCTTTTCTTCTCCGTGATATATTTTTCCAAACTCATTATAGCATACAACTTACCAAGAATAAACCATACATATTTAGTATAACCTATTAATAGTACGTACAAGTTATAATATGTTTCATTTAACAAATCCGAGGTTAATTTGTCCTACTATTAACAATAATATGATTCTAATTCTTTAATTCCACTGATACGCTTTTCATGTCTGCCGCCTAAAAATTCTGCATTTAACCAAGTATCTACTATTAAACACGCTAATCCTTCCCCAGTCACTCTTTCTCCTAAACAAAGAATATTGCTATCATTATGCTCTCTTGTTGCCTTTGCTGAGAAGACATCACCAACAACCGCTGCACGAATTCCAGTGATTTTATTGGCAGCAATACTCATGCCTATTCCTGTTCCACAGCATAAAATACCTAGTTGGTTTTCACCATTCACAATCGATGCACCAACACTTTTTGCATAACCTGGAAAATCCACACTTTCTCTACTATGACAGCCAAAATCTTCTACTTCCATCCCCGCATTATGAAGATGGGCTTTTACTGCTTCCTTTAACTGATATCCACCATGATCACTGGCTATTGCAATTTTCATAAACTCATCCTTTCTAGATAAGATGGTTCTATTTCAGATGTATTCTAACATAAAAACTATTATTTGTATTCGGTTGCATGTGAAAACTTTATTAATTTTCAACCACAAACAAATGGGAATAAGATCTATACCTAAACAATTCCCAGACCATATAGAAATTTGTGTGATAACATACTTTAGTCCAACCCAATGTATTTAGTAATATTTAAAAACAAACAAAGAACGATGAATTTTAAAATTCTCTCGTTCTTTGTTTGGATGTTTTCTTGTGAACTAAATATATTAGTTTACAAGAAAGCATTACAATTATTTATTCATAGGATAGCTGAACTAAGAATGTCTTGTTCTTTTGTGAATAAAATAAAACCAAATTAATTGGACTATAAGGATAAATACAAATGGAACGGCCAAAATTATAAATGTAATAATTCTGATTTCAGGAGTTTGCACAGCCCCTGATCCATCTATTTGCCTTGTTGCGATGATAATCGATAGTATTGAAAAAACGACTACCCAAAAAACATTTGCAATCCACCAGAGTTTCACCTTTTTTCTCCTTCCTTCATTACTAATTTCTGCACAACTTGTATTACGGTAATTCAAGAGAAAAGGTTACATTTTTTTGATTTCCACCCTAATTTTAGAATATAAGTAATTGATATAATGACTTATTAACTGTTATTATTACTAATTTGGCTGCGAACTTATTTGTATGCTTATTCAGATGTTTTCAAAAGTGGCTGGACAAAACAAAATATATAATGAATAAGACGAACAATCTCTAATTTAATGGTGAAACCAATTCGTTCCATTTCACTCCGTTTTTAAAGATTATTTAGTTTTTCAGCAAACTAAAATTACTAGAAAAAAACAGAGCAGCCTGAATACACATAGACTCCTACGGGAGCTGCGAGAAAGTCCAAAGACCCGCAGGAACGTAGTGACGAGGAGGCTTGGCGCTCGCCTCAAGGAAAGCGAAGTGTATTCAGGCTGCGGGTGATTACCACAAACCTTCTTTCTTAAATTTAATTAACCCCGAACAATTATACGAATTTTTTTAGTGTGTACGTATAATTGTTCGGGGCTATATTTGATTGAAATACTTATGTCCCACCCTTTCGTACTACTTTTATTTGTTTCTTTTCCGAAACGGGATTAATGCTCCATTAAAAATCGAAATTATCTGGATCAGGACCAACTCGTTGATCCAAATTTAAGGCATCAATTTGTGCCATTTCTTCTTTTGATAACGTGAAATCAAAAACATTTCCATTTTCGATGATACGGTGCTCTTTAACGGATTTAGGAATCGTAATAATTCCATTTTGCAAGTCCCAACGAATAATTACTTGTGCAACAGATTTCTGATGTTTTGCAGCTATTTCCACTAATTCCGGCTGATCGAATAATTGTCCTTGCATTAATGGAGACCATGCTTCCACCTGTATGCCTTGCTCTTGGCAATACGCTATTAATTCTTTTTGTGTAAGTCTTGGATGCAATTCAATTTGATTAATCATTGGTTTCATTTCCGCATCTTTCATCAGGTCTTCTAAATGATGGATTTGAAAATTACTTACTCCAATTGCTTTTACCCTGCCTTGTTTATATAGTGTTTCTAACGCTTTCCATGCGTCTTTATATTTTCCTTCTTTTGGCCAGTGAATAAGATATAAATCTAAATAATCGAGTCCGAGCTTTTCTAAGCTTACTTCATATGCCTTTATTGTTTCTTCATATCCTAAATCATCTGTCCATACTTTTGAGGTAATAAACAAATCATCTCTTGTAATGCCTGCTTCTTTCATACCCCTCTTTATGCCTTCGCCAACCCCTGCTTCATTAGCATAAATAGCCGCTGTATCAATACTACGGTAGCCATTCTTAATTGCAGAGCTTACAGCATCCACAAGCACTTGCCCTTCCTCCACTTTAAATACTCCTAATCCTAGCCAAGGCATTTTGATTCCGTTTGTTAGTTGAATTGTATCTTGTAAGTTTTTCATCGTGTTATTACTCCTTTTTGCAATGAATTTTTTTCTAAAATTAAACTGAAACCAGTCAGGATAATAGCGGCAATAACCATAATTCCGCCTACCCATGAAGTATGGATAAGCCCCAATGAATTGGTCACTATTCCTCCCAAGTAAGAACCGATTGCTATTCCTGCGTTAAAAGCTGCAATATTAACAGCAGAGGCTACATCTACTGCACTTGGTACATAGCGTTCTGCTAGCATTACTACATAAACCTGCAGCCCTGGAACATTCATGAATGCTAATAAGCCCATGAAAAGAATACTTATTAAGCCAATTACCTTAAATGGAAGGGTAAAGGACAAAACAAATAGGATAATAGCTTGGATAATAAACATAAAAAATAATGCCCGAAGCGGGTTTTTGTTGGATAGCTTGCCGCCAATCATATTACCTATGGCAATTGCTACACCATACAATAGTAAAATCCCAGCAACTGTATTTTGCTGAAAGCCAGTTACTTCATGCAGTAATGGAGAAAGATACGTGAAAACCACAAATGTTCCTCCATAGCCTAATGCTGTAATTAAAAAAAGCATTAATAGTCGTGGATTTGTAACTAACTGCAACTGATCTTTAAAGGTTGCTCGGCCTCCTTTAGATAAGTTACTTGGCACAAGCAAACTATTGGCGATAAACGCTATGATTCCAATAATAACAATGGTGATAAATGCTAATCTCCAGCCAAAGTGCTGACCGATAAATGTCCCAAAGGGAACTCCTGTTACAGTGGCAACCGTTAATCCGGAGAACATGATAGAGATAGCACTTGCTCTTTTTTCTTTCGCTACTAAATCTGCTGCTATCGTGGAACCAATCGACATAAATATACCGTGAGCAAAAGCTGATACAATACGTGCAATCAGTAAAATAGTGATATTTGGAGCAATTGCAGCCATACTATTACCAATAATAAAAACAATCATGATCCACAATAATAAAGATTTTCGTGAAATATTAGAGGTAATGGCTGTCAAAACCGGAGCTCCGAATGTGACGCCCAGTGCATAAATAGAAACAGTTAATCCTGCTGTTGTAATCCCTACCCGAAAGTCATCGGCAATCAAAGGTAATAATCCAACGCTTATGAATTCAGTAGTACCAATAGCAAAAGCACTAACAGCCAAGGCTATTAACGCAAAAGTATTCATATTTTGCTTCAACTTCCTTTTCCTCCTCTTACATATATCGCTAACCACTAGTGGTATTTTTTGTAGTTTTGCATTTTAACCGGCAAGTGTTATTATGAATCATATAAGACAAATAGAAAAGTACGTACTTTTTTGTAATGTAGGAACTTAAAGGTAATATAGGTACAAAAAAGTTCCTATAAAAATGGAGGGTATTATGGAAAATAAAAAATATAATATATCAGTTGAAGCCACTTTAGAAGTAATCGGCGGTAAATGGAAGTGTGTGATTTTGTGCCACTTAACACATGGCAAAAAAAGAACAAGTGAATTAAAACGATTAATGCCAAATATTACGCAAAAAATGCTTACACAACAATTAAGAGAATTAGAAGAAGATGGTGTTATTAATCGCATAATCTATCAACAAATACCACCGAAAGTAGAATATGAATTAAGTGACTATGGAAAAAGTTTAGAGCCTATTTTAAATGCACTTTGTGAATGGGGAGATACTCATATCACAAAAATATACGGAGATAAGAACTTAATGCTGGAAGATAGTGTGTTAAATAAATAAAACATTATAGAGAGTGGACAAAGATGAACATCTTCTAATTTAGCTAGAAACCCCTTTTTTCCATTGCGCTGCAGCACCGGAGAGCAAGTTTTAGAACACAGTATCTTTAGGTGTAGAAGACAGGCTATATTATGAACCTACATTATCATCATGGACAATGCAGTGATAATGAAGCTTAGGTGCAGCCCCTGGAAGGCGAAGCGTATTCAGTCTGCGGGTGATGTCCACAAACCTTCTTTCTTTAAATAAAATAAGCCGAACAATTATCCGATATACCTAATAGTATCTTCGTATAATTGTTCGGCTTTATATTTGGCTGAAATCCTTGTGTACCACGTTTTATTAATGAACTAAATAGCGGATAGCTGTTTGTAATTGAATATCGTTTTCGTCTTTTTGTTTTTCTGTTCTAACAGCTTCCTCCAGCTTTGCAGCTGTTTTTCCATCTATTACACCAGTAACCTCCAGTGCATTTTTGCTTTGGAATGCTCTTACAGCTACTTCTGTTTGCGGACTATAATAGCCATCTTGCCTATCTGTTGTAAATCCTAAGCTTGTTAAAATTTCTTGTGCGTATTGAACCTGCTCATCATTATCCTCCAGCTTAAGTGAATCTACAATCTGCAAAGGATGGGTATGATATAAGTCCGTTTGCTCGACATCGATAGTGGGTTTTATTCCTTGTTTATGAATCCAATTTCCATCAGGAGTAAGCCATTTAGAAACTGTTAATTTGATTTCACTGCCATCATCCATTAATATAGGCTGTTGGACGGTTCCCTTTCCAAATGAATTTTCGCCAATTAGCGGATAACCAGCTCCCTCTTTTAAGGCAGCAGCTAAAATTTCGGACGCCGATGCACTTCCATTATCAATCAATACTACAACTGGATATTCCTTTTGTTTCTTCAAATCAGAATAAAACTGTTCACGATCTCCATTTCGATTCTCTACTTGCACATAAGGTTTTTTATTTGTTAAAAATTGTTCTACGATCGCATTTACACTTGTTAGCAAGCCACCAGGATTACCACGTACGTCTAAAATTAGACTTGAAATGCCATTCTTCTCTAATTTGTTTAATTCCTTTTCAAACTCACTTGCAGTATCTTTAGAAAATGATGTAATTTCTATATAACCAATCTTTTCTCCGCCATCTTTTTTGATATCAGAATAAACTGTTATTTGGGGTACTTCATCGCGGACAATTTCCATTTTTAATGGTTTATCGACTGTTGCTCGCTTTATTTCTAATTCTACCTTTGATCCTTTTTCCCCTCTGATTTGGCCGATAACATCATTAAGATCTTTTCCTTCTACATTTTCTCCATTTACCGAAATGATTTGATCTTGAGCTTTAATACCTGCTTTTTCTGCTGGAGATCCTTTTATTGGTGATACTATGATCATTTTATCCTCCTCTATACTAATTTCTGCACCAATTCCTTCAAAAGAAGAATCAAGAGCTTGTTCAAATTGCTTGGCAGCTTCTTGATCCATGTAAACAGAGTATGGATCCTCCAATGTAGCCAGCATCCCTCTTATTGCACCATCTTCTAACTTTTGCTTGTCTACATTTTCCACATAGTTTTGCAAGATTATTTGATAGGCTTTATCCAATTTATCAAGCGAACCAGCCTCCATTGTTTGATTATTTAATTGTTCCTCCTGTCTTTTTTCTAACATATTTATTCCTATATAAGTCATTCCTGATCCTGCTAATAAGGAGCCTGCCATATAAATAGCCAACCACTTCCGATTCATTGCAATCGTCCCTTCTTCTACCACGATATATTTATCCTTTTTTATGTATATGAAGGGCTCGGACAACTTATGATTGAAACTATTTTTTAAACAGGACACGTACCTATAAAGAAAGCTTGCATAGTATATAGAGTATTTTATGAGGAGGGGAACCAATGTTTTTTCACATTAAAGAGCTAGCCTATGAAGCAAAACCGGAGAGACCCGATCCAGTTTTCGCGAAAAAAATACAAGAACTAATTGGTGGACAATTTGGAGAAATGTCCGTTATGAATCAATATTTATTTCAAGCTTGGGGAACAAGAAAAAATGATAAATATCGTGATTTATTATTAGATACGGGAACAGAAGAAATTGGTCATATTGAATTATTATCAACCATGGTGGCAAGATTATTAGATGATGCGCCCGTTACCGAGCTTGAAACAGCAGCTGCAACAAATCCAGCAATGGCTGCTATTATTGGGGGAATGAACCCGCAGCATGCGATTGTTTCAGGACTTGCCGCAATGCCCAAAGATAGCGTAGGGGTACCTTGGAATGGAGGTTATGTAGCTGCAAGTGGAAATCTACTAGCAGATATGCGCGCAAATTTAAATGCAGAATCGCAAGGTAGACTTCAAGCAGTCCGGTTGTTTGAGCAAACCGATGATCGAGGCATAAAAGATATGTTATCATTTCTAATCGCCCGTGACACGATGCATCAAAACCAATGGCTTGCCGCAATTTACGAATTAGAGCAAAAAGAAGGCGTAGTTGTACCAAGCACTTTCCCTAGACATTTAGAAAAGACAGAAGTATCTTATCTCTTTCTTAATCATTCGATGGGAGACGAAAGCAGTAAGGGGAGATGGGCATCTGGACCAAGCATGGATGGCATGGGGACATTCCAATATGTCCGAGATGTACCACCATTTGGTTCTGCACCTAAATTAAAGCCTGCTCCTCCAGCTGAACATAATACTCCTCCTAATCTTAAATAGGAGACAATTTCATTCATAAAAAAAACGGAGCCAGTCGTAAACACTAGCTCCGTTTTTCCTTGAAGTAGAATAAATGCAATTCTTCTCTCCGAAATCCTCTCTTTATATCCCTTTCACTTGCAATACTCTCATTGCATTAAGAACGGCAAGTACAGTAACACCTACATCTGAGAAAACTGCTTCCCACATCGTTGCAATCCCAAATGCACCTAGAAGGAGAAAGATTGCTTTAACTCCTAGTGCAAATATTATGTTCTGCCAGACGATTCGACGTGTACGTTTTGCAACAGAGAGTGCAGTGGCTATCTTAGAAGGCTCATCTGTCATAAGGACGATATCTGCTGCCTCTATTGCTGCATCAGCACCTAAACCTCCCATTGCCATTCCCACATCTGCTCTTGCTAAAACAGGGGTATCATTAATACCGTCTCCAATAAAGAGAATTTTTTCCTTTGCTTGCTTATGCTGATCAAGCTTTTCGATTTCTTCTACTTTATGCTGTGGCAATAATTCTGCATGAACTTCATCTATTTTTAAAAGAGACCCAATCTTCGCGCCAACCTTTTGAGCATCACCAGTTAACATCACTGTTTTCTTAATTCCTTGCTCTTTTAGTAGTTGAATAGCTTTCTCTGCATCTTCTTTTATCTGATCAGAAATAACAATAGAACCGATGAACTCTTGATCTGCTGCCACATAAATAACTGTTCCGACTTCTTCGTTTGGTAAATAATTGATATTTTCTTTGATCATTAATTTTTGATTACCAGCTAACACTTTTTTTCCATCTAGCTCAACCAAAATTCCATGACCCGATAATTCTTGATATTCTCCTATGCGTTCCTCTATGATCTGTCCTTGATATGCTTTGCGAATGGATTCAGCAATTGGATGATTGGAATGCACTTCTGCATATGCTGCATATTCCAGCACTTCCTCTTCTGTAATTCTAGGTGCTGGGTGAATGGAGTCTACTTCAAATACTCCTTTTGTTAAAGTACCAGTTTTATCAAAAACCACATACTTCACATCATTTAAAGCTTCTAAATAATTGCTTCCTTTTACTAAAATTCCTTTTTTAGAAGCTGCGCCAATTCCGCCAAAGAATCCTAATGGAATCGAAACAACAAGCGCACAAGGACAAGAGATAACAAGAAAAACAAGGGCTCGATACAGCCAGTCTGAGAAAGTAGCACCACTTATTAAGAGAGGTGGTACGATAGCTAATAATGCAGCTGTTATTACAACTACCGGCGTATAATATCTTGCAAATTTAGTAATAAAGTTTTCGGTAGGCGCTTTGCGGTTACTAGCATTTTGAACAAGCTCCAGTATTTTCGTAACAGTTGATTCTCCAAAGTCCTTTGTCACTTCGATTGTTAATAAACCATGATTATTAATATAACCACTAAGTACCTCATTGCCAATTTCTATATCTCGCGGAATGGACTCTCCTGTTAAAGCGGATGTATCAACAGAAGAGCTTCCTTCTATCACTCGCCCATCAAGCGGGATTTTCTCTCCAGGCTTCACAATAATAATATCGCCAATGTTCACTTGCTCTGGAGATAGCTTCTTCAGTTCAGATCCATCTTTTACATTGGCATAGTCTGGTCGTATATCCATTAAGCTAGTAATCGATTTTCTAGAACGATTGACAGCTATCCCTTGAAATAACTCGCCTATTTGATAAAAAAGCATAACAGCTACTCCTTCAGGATATTCCTGAATGGCAAAGGCTCCTAATGTAGCGATAGACATCAGAAAATGCTCATCAAATATTTGCCCACGTAAAATATTTTTTATCGCTCTAAATAAAATGTCTCCTCCAACAATTAAATAGGCCAAAAAGAAAAGAGCGAATTCCATTATTCCGGTTAAAGGAGCAAAAAATCCAATTGCTGCAACAAATGTTCCCGCTACTAATCTTCCAACTAATCTCTTTATATTCTCTGTACCATGGTCATGGGAATGCTCATGACCATGACCATGTTCGTGATGATGCGAATGATCAGGAGATGGAGAAGTAGCCTTTTTCCTCTTTTCTACCATCTTCACATGTGGTTCTAGTCTTGAAATTGTTTTTTCCGCTTTTGCTAAAATACTCTTTTCTTCTATTTCATCCACCTGTAATTGTAATGTTTGTGTAGCAAAGTTAACCGTGCATTCTCTAACTCCATTAATGGATGCTATTCCATTTTCTATTTTCATTGCACAATTTGCACAATCTAAGCCTTCTAATATAAATTCTTTTTTCCGTAGCTGCTTCTCTTCCTCCATTCCTTTCCCTACTTTCTTTAAATTTAATTTATTATACACAATTGCTTCCACTCTTAATATATGAACAATTATTCATATACTCATATTTATATTATATGAATAGTCTAATAAAAGTGTCAATCTATTTTCTGATTTTTTATAAAAAAACCATTCAAATCTAGAGCAAAAAACCTCTAATCTGCAACGGCTATAAAAACACCCCTAAATCGTTAGATTTGATGTCTAACAATTTAGGGGCAGTACAGCATCTATCTATTATATAGAAGCATCTACAGTCTAGATAATTGGTATTTTTTTAATGATGTCTTGCGTGATCAATCATTTGTTTTAACACGCCCATTACATGCTCATCATCACAAGAATAAATCATCGTAGTTCCTTCGCGCTTATATTTAACTAAGCGCAAATTCTTAAGGAAGCGAAGCTGATGAGAAACCGTGGATTGGAGCATACTTAGGCTTTCCGCTATTTCATTAACAGAATGTTGTTTTTTTGATAATAGATGGAGAATTTTTATTCTGGTAGGATCTGATAATGCTTTAAACGTTTGAGAAACAATAAATAATGTTTCTTCATCCAATTCAGACTTATTTATGGGATTCATTGATTCCTTTTTCTCATTAAATTCGCTCATCTCTATTCTTACCCCTTCATTATTACAAACCTTTCCATCTATTATAGCATAGAAATGATTGCTTTCTGTAGTAACATGATTCTTGTTCAGCTCGGTTCTTACTACAAAAAACAATGGCGTTCATTTAATATGAACGCCATAAAGTCAGGTTATAGGAGAATAAAGAGATTATGTTTAACTCTCCTTATTTCGGATAAACTAATACTATACTAATCTATTACAAAGGAACAATTCCAACTGGGTTAATAGCATTTGATTTCGCTTGATTCCATGGTCCTTTATGCAATTCGAAATGTAAATGCTGACCAGTAGAATCACCTGTATTACCCATTGTACCGATTTGTTGTCCTTTGGAAACGACATCGCCAGCATTTACTAAACGACTGCCTTCTCTCATATGTGCATACACGGTTGTGTATTGTTGACCATTAATATAATGACTAATAAAAATAACTTGTCCATAACTGGTTGAAGGATATGATCTAATAACTACGCCATCAGCAGCTGCGTATATTGGAACTGTTCCAGTCGCTGCAATATCAACACCTGCATGGAAAGTACCCCAACGATGCCCTAGCCCTGAAGATAAATATCCTGCGCCTGCTGGTCGGGTAAAGCTGCTAGATGATACAGAAGTTTTTGGCTTGGATGCAGGAGAATTGCTTCCGCCATTAGATGAAGCAGTTGTCTTTGAAACTGCTTTGGAAGTAGCCTTTGTATTATTAGCCGCTTGTTTTTGTGCAGCCGCTCTTTCAGCCGCAGCCTTAGCTTCCTCTGCTTTTCGTTGTTTTTCTGCTTCTGCTGCTTGTCTTGCTAATTCAGCTTGTCTTTCCTTTTCTAACTTGATTGCTTTTTCCATCGCCACTTGTTGATCCTTCAATAACTGTTCTTCCTCTTCTAAAGAGAGCATTTCTGCATGAACGTGATTTTCTTCTTTTTCCAATTGAGCCATTAATTTATCTTTTTCTTTTTTCTCTGCGTTCAATTGAGAACTTAGTGATTCAAGATCAGCAAGCATTGTTTCAAGAGAGCTTAATTTTGACTTCAGCTCAGCTTTTGATTGTTCCAATAACTTTTTATCTGCTTCTTGTTCTTTAATGATTGTTTGATCCGCTTCTACGATTGTTGCTACTGCACCAACTCTATCAATGAAATCACTGATGCTTTGCGAACCCATTAACACATCTAGGTAATTAACCATACCACCCGTTTGTTGATAAGATCTTGCACGTTCCTTCAATAATTCATTTCTTTTTTCAATTCTTGCTTTTACTTCTTCAATTTGCTTCTCTAATTTTTTTACTTCTTCTTTCGTAGTGGAAATTTGTTCTTTTTTCTCTGTGATTTTCACTTGTGTACTAGAGATAGAAGTATTTATTCTTTTAATCTCTGTTTCTACTGAATCTTGTTGGGAATGGATATCACCTAATTTATTGGATGAATCATCTAGTTTTTTCTTTACGTTGCTATGCTTATTCTCAAGATTACTTTTTTCCTTATTCAATTCACTGAGTGAACCTTGGGCAGATACTGGTGATGCCGTAATAGATGTATATGCGATCATACTACTTACACTTAGTGTAGATACAAGTGTT
Source organism: Niallia sp. M35 (assembly GCF_050971705.1). Lineage (NCBI taxonomy): Bacteria > Bacillati > Bacillota > Bacilli > Caryophanales > Bacillaceae > Niallia > Niallia sp. M35. Next base: position 61,574 of record NZ_JBPCEP010000004.1, on the reverse strand, counting down.
AATTTTGCTAGTTTCTTTTTCATTTAGTACAAGCTCCTCCCCCGTATACCAATCGTTAAAATTGGTAAACCTGATGTTTTCTCTCTTTTTATAAGTTTTATTTCTTTAATCCCACGTCTAAACAATTGCCAATACATCTCTTTAAAGTAGCATTTTTTCCAATATAATAGCTTGAAGCACTGTAGTTCTCGCTCTTCAAGCTATTGACCATAAGACTAATTTATTTATCGACGACTACTTTACACTCTTAAAAACTTGCGGATACTCATTACGGAACCCCATATTCCAATCACCGCTCCCATTACTAGGAGTAACGTAGATACTTGGAATACAAATGGAGTATAATCCAAAATTTTAATATAGCTTCCTGCTAATTTTGCTTTTAAGAACTGATATGCATAGTAATATATTGCGCTAACCGCAGCTATCGGAATAATCGACCCTAAGAGGCCCAGCCACATACCTTCTAAGAAAAATGGCCAGCGAATAAACCAGTTAGTCGCTCCGACTAAACGCATAATTTCAATTTCTTTTCTTCTTGCTACAATCGTAATCTTAATTGTATTAGAGATTAGGAACATCGCTGTAAATAGCAAACCAATAATCAGGACAATTCCTACGTTTCTACTCATATTGATTGCGCTAAACAGCTTTTCAACCGTTCCTTGTCCATACCTTACTTTTGCAACATGTTCAAATTTCTCAATCTTCTTTACTACAGCTAATGTATCCTCTGGATCTTTCGTTTTCACCACAAATACGTCGTTCAACGGATTATCCTGTTCAAAGAGTTTAAAGGCATCCCCATCTTCTCCAAGACTGGTGATTAAGTTGTTCAATTCTTCTCCTTTAGGCGAGAAAATAACACTACCAACTTCAGGAATCGCCTTAATTTCTTCTTCTAGAGCGTTTTTTTCTTCTTTCGTTGCTGCCACATCAATATGCACTCTGATCTCTACATTTTCTTCAAGGGAAGTCGCTACATGATTTAAATTCATCATAATAACGAAAAATACACCAACAAGGATTAATGTGATCGTTACTGCGCTGACAGAGGCAAATGTCATCCAACCATTACGAAGAAGGCTTTTAAAACTTTCTCTTGTATGTCTCGCTACTGTTCTAGCCTTCATAGCCGTATTCACCTCTCGTTTCGTCCCTTACAATTCTGCCGCCCTCAATAGCAATAACACGATGCTTAATCGTATTAACAATTTCACGATTATGTGTTGCCATTACAATGGTTGTTCCTCTATTATTTATCGTTTCAAAAATATTCATAATATCCCATGATGTCTCGGGATCCAGATTACCTGTAGGCTCATCTGCAATTACTAGTTTCGGAGAATTAACGATCGAGCGCGCAAGCGAAACACGCTGCTGCTCTCCTCCAGATAATTCTGTTGGCAGCATTCTTGCCTTATGCTTTAATCCAACTAGCTCTAAAGTATCCATGACTTTTTTCTTTATATTTTTTGGGTTTTCTTCAATAACTTCTAATGCAAAAGCCACATTTTCAAATACAGTTAACGTAGGAAGGAGTTTGAAATCCTGAAAGACAACTCCCATGTTTCTTCTTAATAACGGAACTTTCTTATCTTTTAATTTTTCTAAATTAATACCATTTATTCGGATACTTCCTTGAGTGGGCTTTTCCTCACGATACATCATTTTTATGAATGTAGACTTCCCCGCACCACTTGGTCCTACTACATAAACAAATTCACCTTGATTAATCCTAACATTTATTCCATTAGCGGCTATTACACCGTTCGCATACTTCTTCATTACATTTTTCATTTCTATCATCTATTATCACACCTGAATTATTTTTTGTATGGATTATTGAAAAGCGAAGAAGGTACATATGAGTTTGAAAACATAAACGAATCACTGAAGAGTTATGGTAGAAGTGATTTGGTTTATGAATTTATCCTCTAGCAATAAGCTTTATTTCTTTCACTTATTCCTTCCACTCTTCCATATGATTCAAAAACCAAAATTCGACAAGTTTCAACCGACTAAAAATGACAATCTGCAAATAGTTGCAGGTTGTTACTTTTCTTACTTAAATTATTATAGCATCATAATACGACAAATTAATGTAAAAAATTATTACATTTTCTTTTCAAACATAACATAAAGTACTATCAATTTCATCATATGCCAACAATTCCTATTATTATAGTACTACAAATCGACCTATTTCCCCTTTATTTCTGTAATTTTTCTTGATAAATAGTAATATATACCTAAAAAATATACTGGGTATATCCAGTATTTACATAATGAAAGGGGGCGTTTTAGGTGTCCAAAAAAGTTCATAGAATTAATTTCATCTGCATTATAGGAGTTAAAAAGAAAATTCGACAAAAACAGGCTAGCTTTTTTTCCTATTTCTGTTAAAACCCACAAAAAAATATCTTTTTTAGTCCAATTCCCATTTCACGAATCAACTCTAAAAAAGATACTCTCATTAATTTATTTAAATCCTCTACCAAGAACCTCTGAAGCATCTGTTACAACAACAAAAGCTGTTTCATCGATTGATTGCACTAATTGCTTAAGCTTGATAAATTGGGATTGGTCTACGACACACATTAAAACAGGTCTTTCTGAATCTGTATAACCACCATGCGCTGTTAATCTTGTTACACCACGGTCAATCTTATTTAAAATCCCTTCTCTTACTTCCTCTTGCTTATCTGTAATGATTAAAGTCATTTTGGAACTGCCAAAGCCCACTTGAACAAAATCGATGGTTTTGCTCGTTACAAATAGGGCAATTAAAGCATATAAACCTTGTTCAATACTGAAGACGATAGAAGCGGTGATGACGATTACGCCATCGATCATAGCTACACATTTCCCTAACGAAATGCCTGTATATTTGTTGATAATTTGTGCGGCTAAATCTGTGCCGCCAGTAGATGCCTTGCCTCGAAAAACAATGCCAATTCCTAGGCCAATACCAATGCCCCCATATATCGCAGCTAATAATGGTTCATTGGTCCATGGCTCCAATCCTCTAGAGAGATACACAACAAATGGCAAGAATACGGTACCTATTAATGTTTTCACTCCAAAGTTTCTTCCTAATAATACAACCCCTAAAACAAATAAAGGAATATTAAGGGCCCACTGAACATAGGCTGGCTCCCAATGAAATACCGCCTTCGTAATAGTACTTATTCCACTTACTCCGCCAGATGCAATATTATTAGGTAATAAAAATAAATTAAAGGATAAAGCGACAAAAGCCGACCCTATTAGCACATAAATATATTCGCGCCATTTCATTTTTTTACACCTCTATTTTTTTGTCAGTTTATGTCATATTTTCACGGTGTTCTTATTCGACATCTTTATTAATGATAAAGAGTATAATCCAGAATATGACATGGTTTTAATATCAGCTTATTCTATAGAAAAAATCCACATGAAAAAGAGGAAGCGATGTACCTTTCCCCAGTTTTATGCTTCTAAAAAACAAAATGATTCTTCCAAGCAGAGAGTATATCATCTATTATTTGAAGTGTAAATGGTGGCAAATTAGCGTGGTAAAGCAGTGAAATAACGGGAATCATCTTCAGACGGGTTCGTTATTTTCCGTATTTATGGAAAGTTGGGATAGAATATAGGACCTCACATCAAATGTATGCGAGGTCTTTCTTTCAAGCTTATAAAATAAAAATCCAAAAGAGGAAGGCAAGTACAAAACGATAATAGGCAAAAGGAGCAAGTTTAATTTTATTGATTAGTTTTAAGAAGAATTTGATCGCTAATAATGCAACAACAAAGGCGGTGATAAATCCAGTCAAGAAAAGAGGAAGATCCTGTGGGGATAAATAATTCCAGCTTTCGAATAAGTCTTTTCCTGTCGCTGCTGCCATAATAGGAATGGCCATAATAAATGTAAATTCAGATGCTGATTTATGGCTCATTCCAGCAAGAACCCCGCCAGATAAAGTCGCTCCAGAACGAGAAAACCCTGGTACTAATGCAAAACACTGAAACATTCCTACTGTAAAGGCTTGCCGATAAGTAACCTCATCAAGTGTTTCTGCTGTAGGCTTACGTGGCTTCCATTTCTCAGCTGCAAGCATCAGTAAGCCGCCAATTATAAGGGTTATCACGACCGTTCCTGACCGAAAAAGCACTTCCTTAATAAAATCATAGAACAGGATGCCACCTACCCCAAACGGGATAATGCCAATTGCGAGATGAAAAATACTTAATGTCCCAACATCCTCTTCTGTCTGCCATTTTTTCATTCCAAGAATACTTAAAATCCGTCTCCAAAATACAAATACAACGGCAAGAATGCTTCCTAGCTGAATAATAATCTCAAATGTTTTTGCTTTTTCTCCTGTGAATTCCAGTAAATGTGCTACCAATATAAGATGTCCTGTTGATGAAACAGGTGCAAACTCGGTTAATCCTTCCACTATTCCTAATATAATAGCAATGATAATCTCCATGAAGCTCCTCCTATAAGAACAGTATGTGTAAAAGTGGCTATTAACGCCTGTCCATTTTAATATATTTTTTTACCTTCCTATCTAGAATCAAAAATAAAAAAATACCTGACTTCTTCTTGATTAGGAGAAGTCAGGTACTCTTTCACATCACTTTATATAAATAAATATGCCAATTGCTATTTTTTGATTCAAAGTCCTTCATAAAGGTGAGATTAGTTTCTGCTGCATTATTTATCGGAACGGCTGAGAGAATATATTGGCCACCCATCTCTTTCAACGCCTCAACATTTAGTTGTAAATGATTGATTTCTTTATTAGATCGCTTTGAGTATTGATAATTCTTGCCCAGTTCATCGACGAAAATATAGCATCTCCCGCCCCAGTCATCATAATAAGTTCTCAGTGCTTTATTTTTATCAAGCTCTGGCTCTATTATTTTCCTAAATTGAAGCTTGTAATCTAGTGGATAAATATTGCTGTAGGAATCAAGGGTATACAAGCCATTGTATTGTGCTATATTCGGATGAATACCGATGCTCACTACTCTATATTGGTCAAGCGGTTTTCCAATGTATTTCTTTATGTCAGTAAACTGATCTGTAGCAAAGTACGCTTTATAGCTTGGTTGATTTTTGTACATGATTTGTTCATTTGTTGGTACTAACACAAGTAATTGACCAATAATCAGTACATAGACTAACTTTCGTCCCATGTTACGGTTCTTCCATAACATTTTTAAGGTAAGAGCAAATAAAACATATATAATCATTGGGCGCAGATAATGGAAGCGCGCAAAATTGAAGCTTGTTAAAATACCAAACTTCTCTTTTAATGGCTGCCAGCCTTCAAAAAACCAAAAAGCATACCATGTGGATAAGACAATATTCAATAGGTGAAGACCTATGTAAAGTTTATTTTCTCGCCACTGTTTTTTCAAAAGAACAAAAAGTAATCCAATTATAGTCACCGGTAAAATAATATATTGATGAATGGTACGATCTTGATTATGACTGATGACATAATTTTTTCCTACAAGCTTTAAGGTTTGGACAAAATCCAACTTTGATTGGTAAAATACATCTCTGTTCGTTAATTCATCGGATATCGGGGCAATCATCGAAGCAACAAGGCGATAATCGATTGCCAAATAAACCATTGTCATATACAAAATAGCAAAAAATAAAGCCCAGTTGCTTTTTTTATTCCGCACAAAGTCATAAAGCCAGAACAGTCCCATGACAGCTAGGAAATAGAAAAAGCCGATAACAAAGGTGGAAAAGAAAGGAAGCAGCGTTAAAACGGCTAAATCTTTCCAGCTTCTTTCACCCTTATAAATATTCAGCATACTCCATAAAGCAAGAGGCATTCCAAGAATACTAAGCATTCCTGACGGCCAATAGGGTGTTAAGCTAAAGGCAAGCGCCACACCAATAGTTAAGATATAAGCTTTATTATGCTCTTCTTTCATCACATATTTTTTTAATAATAAATACATGCCAATAAAAGCAACAAAATGTGTTATTGCTTGGCAAAGGCCATAGGCAATGACTGGTGGCAAGAATTGAAATAGAAACACCATTGCATAATACTCTGAATAATAGGTGTCTCGTGAAAATTCCCCATTCATAATTTGTTCCACTGGTGTATGTAATGGCGAGAAGGCAATTCCGTTATCCTTCATCACCTCATACCAGCCTAAATTAGAATCTAGATTATCATGTACACGCATATGTGCATCTTCATTTAACACAAAATAAGGAAGTACCCATACGAAAATAATGGCAATTGCTATATAAAAAAACTTTCTTTCTCTTTTTAGATAATTCATTTGACGCTCCTAGAATTTTGTTGATATCTTTTTGGAAAAACAAAATATTTTTGTCCAGCATAATTTAACAAAGTATAGAAGCCACTTCCAAACAAAACGGCGATTTCATCGGTATAGGAAGCGAAAATGTTCCATTCACCAAGCAGCATTTCAACCAGCACTAATCCTGCTTTATATGCCAGCAGATAAGAGGCTAAAATTACGGCAATAAAGCGAAGTCCACTGCTTCCTAGAGCGGCATTGCTTTTGAATGTAAATCGCTTATTTAAAAAGTAGCTCACACATGCTCCTACTGCATTTCCTATAAAAGTTGCGGCCCAATAATCGAAATGAAAGGCGGTTAAGCATAAATAAATCATCGTTAAACCAATAAAAGTATTCATAAGACCAACTACTAAAAATATAAGAAATGATTTATCCTTCATCAAGATTGTACCTTTGATCTTTTTTCTATTTTTTTGCATAGATTGCTTTCAATAATATAACGTGGACGCTGCTTCACTTCTTCATAAATTTTTCCTATGTACTCACCAATTAAACCGATGCTCATTAGCATTAATCCACCAAGCAGCCAAACAGAAATCATTATAGAAGTCCATCCCGATTCTGTATGTCCCATAAATTTTTGAACAATGGCATATACACCAGCAAATACGCTAATAACAGAAAATAAGAAACCTAGTATGGTAATAAGTCGGATTGGCTTGACACTAAAAGAAGTGATTCCATCTAAAGCAAAAGCAATCATCTTACGGAACGGATATTTGGATTCTCCTGCAGCTCGTTCCTTTCGCTCATAATAAACCTTTGTTGATTTAAAGCCTAGTAAAGGGACAATCCCTCTTAAAAATAAGTTAGACTCTTTAAAGCGCAGCATTTCCTCAATCGCTCTTTTACTTAATAATCGGTAGTCAGCATGGTTATAAACAAGGGATAATCCCATTTTCTCCATTAAACGATAAAAGCCTTGGGCAGTATTTCTTTTGAAAAAAGTATCTGTTTCTCTCTTACTTCTTACCCCATAAACTATCTCATTGCCTTTTAAATACTCTATGATGAAATCTCTGATTACACCCGTGTCATCTTGAAGGTCAGCGTCAATGCTTATTACACAATCTGAAAACTTCACAGCCTCTTCCAAACCAGCTAATAGTGCCCGCTGATGGCCAAAATTTCTTGATAGCTTAATTCCACTAACTAAAGGATCAAACAAAGTTGCATTTTCTATTTTCTCCCATGTCGCATCTTTACTGCCATCATCAATAAACAATAATTGGCTTTGTTCACTGATTAAATTTTCTTCCATTAAATCGCGCAAAACAGTACGTAGATTCCCCATTGTCTGCTCAAATACCTCTTCCTCATTGAAACATGGTACCGCAATGGTTAATATTGTTTTTTGCATTTGTACTACCTCTTTTCTTTCCGTTTATTGCTCAAAATAAAATATCCCTTTTAAATTATCCCACTTAAGTAAGACGAACAAACTGTAGAATAGTTTCATAAATTGGAAAAAATTATATGAAAAATATGTAAAAAATAGTGAATAGCTAGTGATAACGGATACATTTTCCTGAACTCCCAATAAAAAAGGCCAAATTCTAGGATAGATTAGCACATACTAATCCATCCAGAATTTGGCTTCATTTATTAAGCATTAATTTTTGAACGAAGATAAGCATTAATAAAGATATCAAGGTCACCATCCATAACAGATTGTGTATTCCCGACCTCTGTATTTGTGCGGTGATCTTTCACCATGGAATATGGATGGAAAACATAAGATCGGATTTGGCTGCCCCAACCGATTTCTTTTTGTTCCCCACGGATTTCCGCAAGCTTCTCTTCTTGCTCTTCAATTTTACGTTGATACAATTTCGCTTTTAACATCTTCATGGCTGTTTCTCTGTTTTTTATTTGGGAACGTTCTGTTTGACAGGAAACAACAACCCCTGTAGGAATATGTGTAATACGTACAGCAGAGTCCGTGGTGTTAATATGCTGACCACCCGCTCCACTTGCACGGTACGTATCAATTTTTAAATCTTCTGTGCGCACTTCGATTTCGATTTCATCATTAAACTCAGGCATTACATCACAAGAAACAAAGCTTGTATGTCTGCGTCCAGATGAATCAAATGGGGAAATACGAACTAAACGGTGCACCCCTTTTTCTGCTTTTAAGTACCCATAAGCATTATGGCCTTTAATTGCCAATGTTACACTTTTAATCCCAGCTTCATCCCCTGGCAAATAGTCCAAAGTTTCCACCTTGAAGCCTTTTTTCTCTGCATATCTTGTATACATACGTAATAGCATGCTGCCCCAGTCTTGAGACTCTGTTCCACCAGCTCCTGGATGAAGTTCCAAGATGGCATTGTTTTTATCATATGGTCCACTTAATAATAAATTTAATTCGAACTGGCTTAAACGACCAACTAATTCTGTAAGCTCCTCTTCTAACTCCGCACGAAGTTCAGCATCGTCTTCTTCTTTAACCAATTCATATGTTAACTCAAGATTTTCAAAAGTTTCCACTAATTTATAGAACTCATGAACTTGATCTTTTAATGCATTGCTTTCTGATATGACGGTCTGAGCAGCCTGCTGATCATTCCAGAAATCAGGATGAAGCATATCATCTTCTAACATAGCAATACGTGCCTCTTTGTTTTCTAAGTCAAAGAGACCCCCTAAAGTTTTCTAGTGTTACATTTATCTTTTCTAACTCATTACGAATATCTGCTAATTCCATTCATGTCACCCTTTATATAAATTATAGTACTAGGTAGTTTACTACTTCCTTTATGTATTATATGGCTTTTTGCAAAAAAATGCATGTTTTCCTGTTAATTTCATGGTGGATAATGTTTTTACTGGAGGAAAAAGAGAAATAGTTGTGCGTTTTTTTTATATGCTTGCGGCTTCACCACCTTTACTTGCGACTCTCCCTTTCACCTACAAACTTGCTCCGCAAACCAAAACCAAGAAAAAAAACCTATCCTTCCTTAAAAGGAAAGATAGGCTGCTCACGAAATTCTTTTATAAATTTGCTCCATGGCAATTTTTATATTTCTTGCCGCTTCCACAGAAGCATGGTGCGTTACGTCCAATATCTAGTTGTTTTACTGCTGGCTTTTTCTTTGGTTTCTTGTCGCCGCCTTCTTCTTTCGGGTTTACTGCTTGGCCTTTTGCCACTTCTTCCCTTTCCAGATTATTGCGGATTTCTGCTTTCATGATATATTTAGCGACATCTTCTTCAATGGCAATAACCATTGCTTCAAACATAGCAAAACCTTCTGATTGATATTCACGAAGCGGGTCGATTTGTCCATATGCACGAAGGTGAATACCTTGGCGTAACTGATCCATTTGGTCAATATGGTCAATCCACTTGCTGTCTACTGCACGAAGCACGATAACTTTTTCAAATTCGCGCATTTGCTCAGGAGAAAGCTTCTCTTCTTTTTCATTATAGCTTTGTAGTACTTTCGCAAAAATGAATTCAACGATTTCATCGCCTTCTTTTCCGCGAAGATCACTTACTTCTACTTCGCCTTCGTTAAGAAGATTTCCACTTACATAATCCACGATCGCTTGTAAATCCCAGCTTTCTCTATCAGCATTATCTGGAGTATGCGCTTGGATATTTCTCTCTAATGATGATTTAATCATATTTTCTACAATAGAGCGCAGATTTTCCGAAGTTAATACCTCGTTACGTTGTGAGTAGATAATCTCACGTTGTTGACGAAGAACATCATCATATTGTAGCAATTGCTTACGTGAGTCAAAGTTATTTCCTTCAACACGTTTTTGGGCAGATTCTACAGCACGAGAGACCATTTTACTTTGAATTGGCTGAGAATCATCCATGCCTAGTCTTGTCATCATATTTTTCATATTATCGGAACCAAAACGGCGCATCAATTCATCTTCCATCGAAAGATAGAATTGTGTAACCCCTGGATCTCCTTGACGACCAGAACGACCACGAAGCTGATTATCAATACGTCTACTTTCATGACGCTCTGTACCGATAACGGCTAATCCGCCTAATTCTTTTACACCTTCACCAAGTTTAATATCCGTACCACGACCTGCCATGTTCGTTGCGATTGTGACGGAACCTTGTTCTCCGGCAGTTGCAATGATTTCCGCTTCTCTTTCATGGTTTTTCGCGTTCAAGACATTATGTGGAATGCCCTTTTTCGTCAAATATTTAGAAATAATTTCAGATGTTTCAATCGCAACTGTACCAACAAGTACTGGTTGGCCTTTTTTGTGGCGCTCCGCAATGTCCTCCACTACCGCTCTAAATTTCCCATCCATAGAAGCATAGATTAAATCTGCGCGGTCATCACGAACGATCTCACGATTTGTTGGAATAACAACAACGTTCATATTATAAATGTTGCGGAATTCTTCTTCTTCTGTTTTCGCTGTACCAGTCATCCCTGCAAGCTTTTCGTACATACGGAAATAGTTTTGGAATGTGATGGTTGCAAGGGTCATACTTTCATTTTGAATCTCTAAGTTTTCCTTTGCTTCAATTGCTTGATGCAAGCCATCGCTGTAGCGGCGACCTTTCATCAGACGACCTGTAAATTGGTCAACAATGACAATTTCGCCATCTTGAACCACATAGTCTACATCCTTATGCATACTTGCATGGGCTTTTAGCGCTTGGGTAATATGATGGTTAATCGCAACATTGGAAACATCAAAGAGGTTTTCAATTTGGAATACACGCTCTGCTTTGGACATTCCTTCTTCTGTTAATTGAACACCCTTTGTTTTTTCATCATACGTATAATCTTTTTCTGGTTTTAAGCTGCTGACAAAAATGTTGGCACGAACATAAAGCTGTGTTGATTTTTGCGCGGAACCGGAAATGATCAGCGGTGTACGTGCTTCATCAATTAAAATAGAATCGACTTCATCGATTACAGCATAATACAATGGTTTTTGTACCTTCTGCTCATTATAAAGAACCATGTTATCACGCAAATAGTCAAAACCAAACTCATTATTTGTTCCGTAAGTAATATCTGCATTATAAGCAGCTTGCTTATCTTCTCTTGAAAGGCCATTTAAGTTAAGCCCCACTGTTAAGCCAAGAAAATTATACAATTGTCCCATTTCTGCCGCATCACGAGTAGCAAGATATTCGTTGACTGTAACAACATGGACCCCTTTACCAGAGAGAGCATTTAAATATACAGGCATTGTCGCAGTTAACGTTTTACCTTCCCCCGTTTTCATCTCTGAAATATTACCTTCATGAAGGGATGCTCCCCCCATTAACTGGACAGGGTATGGATAAAGTCCAAGCACACGCTTTGCTGCTTCTCGAACAACTGCAAATGCTTCTACCAATAAGTCGTCTAATGTTTCACCTTTTTGGAATCGCGCCTTGAATTCTTCTGTTTTTCCCTTTAATTGCTCATCCGATAATGCTGCTGTTTCATCTGCAAGCAATTCAATCTTATCCGCAATTTTAGTTAATTTTTTAATATCGCGTTTGTTTTGATCAAATACTTTATTTAAAATTCCAAGCATTAAAAAACGCTCCTTTTTCTATTATAATGAGAAATCGCACTAGTTATTGGGAAGATTATCTTTTTATCATTAAAAACAGATGAAAAATATTTGTCTTCTTTGTTAACTTATCCTGTGATTTCATCCTTTAAAATCCATTTTTTGATTATTTATCTATAAGACTGACGTAATACTATATATTATAGAAGAAAAATGATCGCTAAATACCCATTTTTCTTTAAAATGAAACTAGTATCATCTATACATCTTACCATTTCCACAATAGCGTGACAACTTATACCTAGTAAAACAAAGCACTCTATCAAGCAAACGGACACAAAACAAATAAAACGAGAGGCATGAATATTATTCTGCACTCTCGTTTTATTTGTTTTGCCTATCGCCAATTCACTAACACTCTTTTAATCGACCTATTCGATTTTTATCGCTTTTTCCTGTGCTTCAATACATAATGCCGCAGCAGTAAAGGCATGTTCCTGTGTCATCGCATTTTCTGTGCCATTTATGCAATCTAAAATAAATTGACCGAAAAATGGATAGCCTACTTTACCGCTTAATTGATAGTATTTTTCTCCTTCTCCATTTACCAAAAATAAATGGTTCCCCTCCTTGCTGCGTGCTATATCAATATACTTTCGCACTTCAATATAGCCTTCTGTCCCAATAATTGTCACACGGCCATCTCCCCAAGTTCCCAGCCCATCCGGAGTAAACCAATCGACACGGAAATAAAAGGTAGCGCCATTATCTGCCACCAAGGTTGCATCCCCATAATCCTGAAATTCTGGGTATTGCTTATAGTGATAGTTAGCAACCGTACTATGGAGGACTTTCGCACTTTTCGCATTTGCATAATGCAAAAATTGCTCGATTTGATGACTGCCAATATCCGTTAAAATTCCGCCATATTGCTCTGGATCAAAGAACCAGTCAGGTCGGCTATTTACATTAGCACGATGTGGCCCTGTGCCCATTACAGAAATAACCCGGCCAATCGCTCCTTCTTCTATTAATTGACCAGCAAATACGGCACTTTCTACATGTAATCGTTCACTATAATAAATCCCCCATCTTAGACCTGTCTCTGCTACCTTTTGCTTTGCTTGCTCGACTTGTGCCATTGTAGTAAAAGCAGGTTTATCCACAAAATAGTGTTTCCCAGCATCTAATACTCTTAACCCTAGTGGGCCACGCTGGACTGGAATATTCGCACTTGCTACAAGCTGAATCGTTTTATCTTGGAGGATTTCCTCTTCTGACGCTGCTGCCCTTGCTTGTGGATAGATTTGGATAAATTTTTGCACTTTTTCAGCATATAGTGATAGGTAAACCTTTGAGGCCATCTCCAGCTTTTCCCCCACTTCACACCGTGCATGAGACTTTCATCTCACACGGCGTTCCATTGAAAATTCCAAAAGAATCGTGTGTTATTTATTATGTATCTAGCATTCTTGGAAATTTCCAACTAGAGCCTATCCCTCCCCCATTTATTATCATGGTTTCATAGGTACTGTGACTCCACTCTCACGAAAGGTTAATCTGTTTTAATAGGTTAGATTGTTCCCCTTTATATACAGAACTGCTTCATAAGCAGGTTAATGCCTCCACATCCTTCCGCTTTCCACGTTCCAATTTCTCTATCCTTCCCATATATCCTTAGGTCTCTCCTATGGTCCTGTATGTATAACTTGCCTGTAACAAGCTATGGGCTTTCATAATCCAGATTCTTAATTACCCACCCATACGATCGCAATTTTGCCACCTGCTGCATTTCTACAGCATTTATGTCTAGAACCGTACATTCGGAGATTTGTCAGTATATCCCTATTCATTCTAACCATAGATACTTTATGGACTCCCGGCATATAGGATACACCATCTACCGCTAGACAGCTTTCGTGATTGACAAGGAAAGCCCCTTATCAACTTACGGTATCTCTCTGCCGACTTCACCGAGCTTCATACCAATCTATTTAACCATAGAAATGGCATGTCGGAGTATTAGAGTAGGCGTTTCAGAGCGTTACCTCTTCATTCCACCTATCGAGAAATCAGTTCTCCTAAGGTGATTAAAGAACCTTAGTGTCTAACCTTTTCCGTTAGAAACGTGTCGCACCTGGATCATAAACAGCTACTAACGTGCCGCCTGCTTCTATTAATCCATTACACATCCCATAGATATGCCCATGGTCTAAGCCAATCGCAGCAAACAGAAATTCCCCTTCTTCGACTACCTTATTTACTTGACCTTTCGGCGCATAATTCATTCCATCATTTTTATTCACATTTTTCTCCTCCTTCATATTACTCATATTTACCGCCTACCGTAATATCATTATCTTCAAAATTTTCAACGGCTGTTTTCTTTTCGTAAAAATGAATTGCATTTGTCTGTGTACCTTCTCTTGTGTAGAATAAATTATCTTTTGTTAATGGCAGCTTAATGGTTTTCCCTGTACTCGCAGATTCATAGATTGCTGAAATAAGCTCAAGTGTTTGTCTGCCTTGTTCTCCATCTACTAGCACTGCTGTTCCTTGTTCCAACGCTGTTAACACATCATCGATTTGACCAGGGTGCCCTTCATATGGAATATCATCTAGCTGCTCATAATAGCGCTGAATTTTTTCTTCCAGTTCTGTATCCGCTACTGGAAAGCCATTTCCCTTTGATTTAGACGCTTTTACTTTCCATGGTACGGAGACTCTAGCATTTTTACCCTGAAAGATTAACTGCTGTTCTTCTCCATGATGGATAACAGAGCTTGTTATTTGTGCAAGGCTGCCATCATCATAACGGCAAATAGCAACAGAAATATCCTCTACTTCCGCATTATCATGAGAGGCATTACTCATCACAGCAGTTACCTCTGAAGGCATTCCATTCATCCATTTAAAAATATCAATATGATGGACTGCATGATTTAAGGTACAACCACCACCCTCTTTTTCCCAAGTACCTCGCCACCATAAATCATAATAGCTATGCCCGCGCCACCAAAAGGAATCAACCTGTGTATGGACAATTGGTCCCATCATTTTCGTATCAAGTACGCTCTTTAACTTCATCATTGGACTTTGAAAACGATTTTGCGAAATAACGGACAATAACTTGTCATTTCTTTCTGCCGCTGCATTCATGGCATCACACTCTTCTAAAGAAGAAGCCATTGGTTTTTCCACCAATACATTTTTTCCAGCATCAAGAAAATCAATGGCAATTTTTGCATGAGTATAAGGCGGCGTACACACCGAAACTAAATCAATGTCTGTTCGCTCCAGCATCATTTGATAGTCTTCGTACACGGTTGCATTCAAATGGAATTCTTCGGCCTGTTTTTTTGCCTTTTCAGGATACAAATCACATAAGGCAACAATCCTACAGCGCTCAGGAAATTGTTGATATGCTTCAATATGAGCAGATGAAATAGCTCCTGAACCGATAATAGCTACATTTAGCACAAAACCCTCTCCTTTTCCTTAATCTATTTATTCTTGTTAAAAGAGATTTAGAATTGTTAATCTCCTCGAAATACCTTCTTAACGTTTCATATAAGTCTAGCAGTCTTCTTTGTTTGAAATGCTTCTAAGTAATTCTATACGACTATTTCACATAAATATTTTTTTCGGAATCAGCGAATTACCATTTTATTTTTTACCAAGCCGTCTTTGGGTAAAGCTGGAAATCCATAAACTTATAAAAGCAAATAACAATAAGGGAAACATTAATGTTAATGCTAGTGAATTAAGCATTGGCTGCGGCTGGGAACCTGCTCCTTGAAGGACACTAAATACCATGACACTTAATGTCTGTGTCTTCGGTCCGGAGATTAATAGGATAATGGTAAATGTGCTAAACATACGAATGAAAATATTAATGGCAGAAGCCGTTAACCCAGGGACTAATTGCGGGATAACAATTCTACTAAATAATTTAAATTTAGTTGCACCTAAGGATTCAGCAGCCCATTCCAATCTTGGATCCAGCGACTCCATAAATGGAAGCAAAATGAAAACAGAAAACGGAATACCGACAATTAAGTTAACTAATATTAAGCCAGGAATTGTTTCCGCTAGACCTGTTGAATAAAAAATGGAAGCAACAGGTATAGCATAAACAAGTTCTGGTAAGGTAAAAGGCATCTGAAAGAAACTAATCAAGCCTTCTTTAAAAGGAAATGACTTACGCCCCAATACATATGCAGTTGGAATACTTAGCAACAATGATATAATGGTCGCAGTTACAACAATTTGTAAGGTTATTTTATAAAAATGCCCTATTTCATAAACCTGCCAAGCCTGAACAAACCAGTCCACTGTGTACCCCGCTGGAAGGAAAGTACCATACCATTCTGTTCCAAAGGCAGTTAATAATACCGCGATCGTCATCCCAATAATGGAGGTAATACATACTATTATTAAAAGCCATGTTAGAAATTTATAGAGTAGTTTGAGTAATCCTGCCACTTTACTGTTCTTAGGTACACTTGCTTCCGTAGGATTGTTTATACCACCCTTTATGGTATTCTCCACAATTCTCACTACATCTCACCTCTTTGTTATTTAAATGTACTTGCTGAACCGACGAATCCTCGTTTACGTAATGCAAACACAATTGCCAGGATTACTAATTGCGTAATTGCCATTACTACAGCAACTGTATTAGCCATACTGTAGTTAAAGTTTCGCATCGCCTCTTCGAAAGCAACTACAGCAAATGTCCGGGTTGCCGATGCAGGGTTACCTACAATCACGGCAGAGGTATACACACCAATCTGCATAATAATATTTAAAGCAAATACTCTTAAAACCCCACCACGAATAAGTGGATAAAATACTCGTCTAAATGTAACCCATTCGCTGGCACCAAGCGATCTGGAAGCCTTTTCTAAATTTGGGTCAATGGAATCCATCATCCCGATGAAATTAGTAGCAAGGAATGCCACACCCAAAATAACACAAGCAATAAATGCACCAGTATAGTTATAGACAAGTCTGACTGGCTCATCAATAAGGCCAATTTGTAAAAGAATCGTGTTGAACCAGCCTGTTGGCTTGAAAAATGAAATAATCGCCATATCAATAATTAAGGAACCTAATGTAAGGGGGAAAATAATTAATCCGGCAATTATTCCTTTGCCCTTCATCTTTCCTCTTATATAATAGGTAATCGCGAAAGCAATAAATAGCTCTAGAAATGCTGCTGGAATCACTAAAGCAAGCGTTCGAAAAATAGTTTGATAATAATCTGGATTTGTAAAAAACTCAATATAGTTACCCATCGTGAAATGAGAGGTTCCATTTTCTTGGAACGTCATCATAATCCCTCTTATTAAGGGATAAACAAATATCAAAAGTACTGGAAACAGACTCGGCAGAAGCATTAAATAATCACTTTTTTTCGGTTTTGCCTGATGATTCATGTTTTCACCCCTCATCCAAAATAATAATCTTAGCGGGATTCAAATATAGCTTTACTTTTTGGTGGGCCTTATAAGGATCCAGCCCTAAAACACTGGTCTTCAAAATAGAACCATCTTTGGTTTTAATTTCATAGCCAGTAGTGCTTCCAACATAATCCCCAACCAATATCTCCCCTTCTATTACATTGGCTCCGATTCGATCATTTGAGACAATTTCAATCATTTCTGGCTTAATTGTTAGAAGTACACTATCCCCTACCTGATGGCGACCATCCCCTTTTATTTCCAAACGAAGCTTTGCATCTGATTCAAAAATAAAGTGATCATTATTTTTACTGACAATTTTTCCTTTAATAAAGTTAGCGTAGCCTAAGAAATTGGCAACAAAGTGATTTTTAGGCTTTCCGAAAATTTCCTTTGGAGTGCCTAGCTGTTGAATTTCCCCTTTAGACATTACTGCTATTTTGGTGGAAAGCGACAATGCTTCTTCTTGATCATGTGTTACATAAATGGTGGTGATCGCTAGTTCATCATGAATTTTTTTAATTTGAATTCGCATATCTTTACGAAGCTTTGCATCCAAATTACTTAATGGTTCATCTAATAATAGAACCTTTGGGCGAATAACTAGTGCTCTTGCAAGGGCAACACGCTGCTGCTGTCCTCCACTTAACTCTTTAATAAATCTATTTTCCAGTCCATTTAGCTGAACCATCTCCACTGCTTCTTGTACTCTGCGCTTTTTTTCCTTTTTTTCTACTTTGCGCATATCTAAACCAAATGCGATGTTTTGAGAAACAGTCATATGAGGAAATAAAGCGTAGTTCTGAAAAACCATGCCAATATCTCGCCTATTCATAGCAATATGATTAATCGGAGAGCCATTAAATAGAATATCTCCTGAAGTCGGCTCAAGGGTTCCTAATACCATCGATAAAATAGTTGTTTTCCCACAGCCGCTCGGTCCAAGGAATGTCATAAATTCGCCGCTTTCAATGGTCAAATTCGCATTATTCACAGCTGTTGATTCACCAAATTGTTTTGTTAAATTCTTGATTTCAACCTTTGTACTTGTCGTATTCTTGATTGCTTTAGATGCTGCCGACTCCGTATTTGCCAATACTGATTGTTCCATACTAATTCTCCTCCTTCTCTCCCTAGTCTCTAGCAAACAAGAGACTAGGGAAAATACTTCCTATTTGAGTGCTTGAATTTTTTCTTCCCAAAGACCGTATAATTCATTGGTCTCTTCTAAGTCTGGGAATAGTATCCATTCTCCGTCTGGAACTTTCATTTTGTCGCCTTCTTTAAACTCTGGCATTACGGACTCCACTAGAGTTTCATATGATTTTTGATATTTAGGTTCTAGCATATCAGGTGTTGCTAGACTATTTGCTGGAAGGAAGCCTCGAACATATCCTTGTGCTTGTATTTCCTTCGAAGTAGCAAACTTTAGAAACTCGAGCGCAGCATTTTTACGATCTTCTGGTAAATCTTTTACCATTACATAAAATTGAGAATCGATAACTTGTTTGGCATCCTCCAATTTCACAGCTTCAATATGCGGCGGGATTGTTTTAATCGCTTTATTATCCGCATACCAGAATGGGATGTGCGGTACAATATCTACTGCTCCCTCATAAAGAAGATCAAAGGAGTCAGATGTTTTTGCTGGGTAGTATTCAATCGTTTCTCCAATTTCTTCTAAATAATCCCACGTTTTATCTAATGAGCTTGGATTATTTAAATCTTCTCCCATTGCTTGAATAAGACCAAAGAAGAATCCTCGTGCTGGACCACTAGATGGAACTGCAGGGTATGTAAATTTTCCTGGATTTTCTTTAATCCACTTTCTTAATTCTTCATATGTTTTCGGTGGGTTTTTAACTGTTTTTGTGTTATACATCAAGATAGGACCACCAGAACCAGTTGTAACTGGTGCACCATAGCCTTCGAATTTATCAATATACTCCTGACCAATTCCATTCCATTCTGCAGAATGAGTCTCTTCTGAGTATTCGGGTAATATCTTTTCCCATAAGCCTTCTTTAATGCCAAGTGGAAGACCATCTAAACCAGTCACCACTAGATCAATGGTTCCATTTTTACCTTGGGTTTTTATTTTGTTGATTACTTCTTGGGGTGTACCTCGACCATATTCCACGTTGTATTTTCCATCTGTTGCTTCTTCAAACATCGGTATAACAATATCCTTATAGTATTCATCTCCACCAGCGGCCGAATAAATCGTAAGCGTTATTTTACCATTTTTTCCTCCAGAACTTTTTTCAGCTCCTCCGCATGCAGATAGTAATAAACTAATTGTCATGATTATTGTTAAAAAAAGCCATCTATGCTTTTTCAAAATAATCCCCCCAATTCTCCTGTATTATTAATGCTCGCAAATAAAAATGCAGAATTGTTACTGGACTAAGATGTATTTTGTTTCCCCTTCTAAGAATCACCCCCTTTAAGTAACCTCGGCATCGTATAACGCTAAAATAATTGCAAACGATTACAATTATACAAATTCAAGATATTCGTTCTATATCCTTCTTTTACTCAAGAAGAATATACTAGTATGGCAGTTTGAAGTTTAATTATTATTTATCGTAAGATTTATGCTTAAAGTTTACGATTCTATTTTGAAAGATCTTTGCGCTGTGTAAACAATGGGAGAAATGATTTGTTTTAAAACTACTGTTAAATGAATCTGTTTTATTCAAAAAGGGTGGTTTTTTGGATGCTTTAGCTTTCACGATTTAACTTCCTCTATTAAACATGATCAATCAGTGGAGTTGTTGCCCCCCACTAATTGAAAGGTGACCAAATTGGTCTTTAAGCGCAGCTGTTCCTCCACCTTTGTTTTCTTTAGGTGTAAAAGTCGATTTTGCGGGGAAGAGTGGTACTAATTAATAGATCATTCTATTTTTTTCGTCGGCAATTCCTGATTTTCTATAAAAATACGTATTAATGCGATCACACCATTCTTTTGCATTTTCTAACTGCAGCTGTAAACGTTCTTGCACATTTTTAAAAATCCAATCCTCTACTTTTCCTTCTAATTCATGCCATTTCTTAATAAACATCACCACTTCTTCTACCCCTTGAAAATGGGTATTATAAATATGCTGAATGACCGTCTCTCCAGAATTAAGTTTATGTAAGTATGGGACATGGTGGAAAAATAGCAGAAGCTCATCTGGACAATCTTCTAAAGAATTGTATCGTTGTGCATTTGGTCCAAAATATTGCCCTGCGTAGCCAGTTCCCGTTTCCATTGTACGATCTACCCCAATTCCATCACGATCTGCAAAGTGATAGGTACCCCATTTGGAATATTCGTATCCGTCTACATTCGGACCATAATGATGATCTGGATTAACCATCCAGCCAACACCAAGGGGGGCAGTATAATTTTCATATGTGTTCCATGATGAAAGTAAAATCTCTTTAACAACACTTGCAACTTTTGGATTTTCCCCAAATGTTAATTGAATCCATTCATTAGTGATTGTTTCTGTCGTTAAGTCAGGATTCCATGTTAATCTGCCAAAGCCATAGAGATTTGCCTGTGCTAAAGTATTTCCAGTCCAATTTATATCATTGCCAATATTGGAGACAGCAGCAATGCCACTATGGCTATAGTTATAAAGTGTGCCAGCTACGATTGATTTAACGGTCGATCCTTCTCCATCCGAATAGGTATCAAAATCTAACACCTCTTTCCATTGTGGTACTAAATAGCAAACATCCTTCTGTTGACCGGTATATTCCTGTGCAATTTGAAATTCCACAACTTGATTTGTTTCCTTCATAGCACCTATTAGTGGAGAGATTGGTTCCCGCACTTGAAAATCCATGGGTCCGTTTTTAATTTGTAAAATGACATTATCAAGAAACTGCCCATCAAGCGGCTTAAAATGATCATACGCAGCTCTGGCACGATCTGTTTTTCTATCACGCCAATCCTGTAAGCAATTATAGACAAAACAACGCCATACTACTTTTCCATTAAAAGGCTGTAATGCTCGTGCTAAAACATTTGCCCCCTCAACATGGCCTCTTCCATAACTGAATGGTCCCGGTCTGCCCTCTGAATCTGCCTTCACCACAAAACCGCCGAAATCAGGGATATAGCGATAAATTTCTTCTGCCTTTCTCGCCCACCACTTTTCTACCTCTTTATCAAGTGGATCAGCAGTCGCCAGGTTTCCTAACTCTATTGGACTAGCAAAGTTTATACTTAAATAGGTAGTTATTCCATAAGACCTTAAAATATTTGCTACCTCTTTTACTTTAGGTAAAAACTCCTTTGTAAGCAATTTCGTTTCTACCTTCCATACATTAACATTATTAATAGAAATAGCATTGACACCTACAGATGATAAAAGACGAGCATAATCCTTTACCCTTGTTAAATCCTCATTGAAATCGTTATCATTAAAAAAGATTGATTTTCCAGAATAACCACGTTCAATGGATCCGTTCATGTTATCCCATTGATTCATCATCCTCAACTGATTCTGCGGTGCTTCCTTTATTTCTAAGCCAATTAACGGCTCTTCTTGCTGTAAAATTCTTAAGAAATGAAAAGCTGCATATAATGCGCCTCTATCTGTTTTTCCAATTAATAACATCTGTTTATTATCTTCAGTGGTTTTTAATAAATAGCCTTCCTCATTTAAGTCATCAAATAACGTGGATGAAATTCCGTAATCATTTAAGTTAACGCTTTCATATGTACCTAAAATAATAGAGCTTTTCTTTGAAGTATATGGTTGAAGAGTTGGATTAACGTCTAACATGGATTTAATTGCATTCTGGAGTTCCCTTGCAGCAGAATTAATAATGGGTGTATCTTCTGCTATTCCAATCATAGAGGCGATATTACTGTATTGATGAGCGTTTTCTATTTTACGATACTGTAGCCAACAATGATAACTATTGGTTACGAATTGTTGATTTTCTTTATCCACCATTTTTTCCATTTACTTAATCCTCCTATAATTAACCAATAAAGATTGATTAAAATTCTGTGAAAAGGTTAGGTTAGATTCTGTTCATTTTAACGAAAATAATCAGGATACGTCTTCTTTAGTTCCTCTTTCTCAAAGTTAACTAAGTTTAAATGTATTCCTATTAGTTTTTCTGCTTCGCTTGCTTTCTTTTCCTTTATAAACTGAAAAATATCTTTATGCTGAGAAACAAGCATATCCCATTCCAGATTGGATTCCACTCGAAGCACACGCAAGCGGTCAAAGTGACTATTCATTTTTCTAATCATCTTCCAAGTTCTCAGCTTGTTACATCCCTCAAATAATAAACGATGGAACTGATCATCCAATTCCAATAATTGATGGTAGGATTGATTTTTTAAGCATAATTCCTGCATGGCAATATTAGATTCCAATTTAAATAACTGCTCTTGTTTAAAAACCTGACAAACTTCTTTCACAACTGCTTTCTCCATATTTTCCCGGACAAACCTTGCTTCTTCCACCAGCTCTAAATCAATCAAGGAAACAATCGTACCAATTTGCGGATATATCCCCAGCAAATCTTCTTGTGACAGCTTTAAGAAGGCCTCTCTTACAGGCGTACGACTTACATTTAACTCACTTGCGATTTCTTGTTCAGAAATCTTTAGCCCTGGTTTTAACTCTAATTCTGTAATTCTATTTTTTAATGATTCATACACAAAATCTCTGGTAGAGATATTTTCCTTTTTCCAAATCGAAACGATTATACTCACCTTTTCCTCGGTATTCTAATCATACTAGTATGGTAGTTCGTATTTTCATTATAAAAGGACTCCCTTGGAATTTCAATCCTTTTTATTAGACTAATTTTGCATTTCTGACTATTTAAATTTTTATGATATAGGGAAAATAGGCGGTTGCAGTTTGGAATGAAGAATTAAAATTTTTAAAATTATCTCAATTGCATTAAACTATGAACATTAACAATATCAAAAAACTCCCATATTAATAGGGAGTTTTTCTGCATTTTCATTTAAGCCAAGAATATTGCTCCATACACTAGAGAACCCGCTATCACATAAGCTGGATGAACCTTAACCTTTTCCAATAAAATCAGGCTGACAGCTCCAAGAAATACAGTTTGCAAGATTCCTATTCCATGATAAGAATTCTGGAAAAAACTAATCGTCATCATGGCGAGTAAGACAGCAATCACAGGTCTCACTAAGTTTGTCAGCAAACTTACTTTAGGTGAATCTTTAAAATTCATTAACAGCCGTAATAAGGCAATCATTAATAATAAGGACGGTGCAACCGTTGCAATAACCCCAATACTCGCACCAATTATTCCACCTTCTTGATATCCAATATAACCTGCCATTTTAGTCGCGATCGGGCCTGGCAGTGCATTTCCCATTGCCAGTATTTCACTAAATTCATTTTCGGTTACCCAGCCATACCGATCGACCACTTCTTTTTCCACTAAAGGGATCGATGCTGGTCCCCCTCCATAGCCAAGAATACCCGGAAGAAAAAATGCCAAAAAAATATGCCAAAAAATCATGATGCCTTCACCTCTTTCACTTCCTCTTTTTGCTTCTTGCTAAGTAGAGAGACGACAATGATAACTCCTATGACAATCGCGGGATGGATTTGGAGAAGGACTAAAAGAATAAGACTTGCGGCCATCAACCCAATAGTCATCTTCAGACGAAAATGACTATTTACTTTCTTTAGAAAGTCTACTGTCAATACCCCTAGCATTACACCAACCACAGGAACAACAGCCTTTGTCATTCCTAATACCCAAGGCTTATCTTTAAAGGAATTTAAAAAAGTTAATAAAACAATCATTAATAATATCGTCGGAACAACAGATGCAATAATAGCGTTTATCATCCCGAATACGCCCTTTACTTGCCAGCCAATATAACCAGCCATTTTCGTGGCAATTGGTCCTGGCAACGCATTTCCTAATGCCAAAACATCAGAAAACTCATCATCTGTCATCCATTTATATTTATCCACTACTTCGTTTTTTACAAGAGGAATTGAAGAAGGACCACCGCCATATCCTAAAATCCCTACTCGAAAAAAAGCAAGAAATAGATGCCAATGTGTCATAAACTCAACAACCTTTCTGCAGCTTTACCAGGAGGCAATCGTTCCATCTGTTCTTGATTCTGTTCCTCCAATTAATACACCTGTTTCTTCATCTCTCCAGATAATCTGTCCTCTGCCGAAATGTCCAAACTCTGTAGCCGTTTGAATCTCATGTCCCCGCCTTGCAAGTGCTTGAGCTAAATAGTTAGGAAAATGCGGCTCTACTAGTATCTTCTTCCCTTCCGTCCACTGCCAGCGCGGTGCATCTAAAGCCGCTTGTGGATTCAAATGAAAGTCGATTGTATTGGTGACAATTTGGAAATGACCTTGTGGCTGCATATAACCGCCCATCACCCCAAAAGGTCCGATTGGCTTATTATCTTTCGTAAGGAATCCAGGGATAATTGTATGATAGGTTCTTTTCCCCGGTTTTAATGCATTGGGATGGGCTGGATCGAGGGAAAAATCATGCCCCCTGTTTTGCATGCTAATCCCTGTTCCGGGAATGACAATTCCTGAGCCGAAGCCCATGTAATTACTTTGAATATAGGAAATCATATTTCCTTCTTCATCTGCTGCGGCTAAGTAAACCGTTCCTCCCTTTGGAGGTGATAGCGGTTCAGGTGTAATGGCTTGGTCGCCAATTTTTTTTCTTCTTAAAGCAGCATATTCTTCGCTTAATAATTCCTTTACTGTATGAGGCATTTCCTTTTCATCGGTAATAAATGCTTTTCCATCCGTAAATGCAAGCTTCATTGCTTCTATATGTTTATGGTATGTATCAACAGTATCCTTCTCTGTTAACTTGAAGCCTTTAGCAATATTAAGTGCCATTAATGCGACCAATCCTTGCCCGTTCGGTGGGATTTCCCAAACATCATAACCTTTATAAGAAACAGAAATTGGCTCCACCCATTCAGGATAATAACGCTCTAAATCTTCTTTTTGAAGATAGCCATTATGCTCTTTCATAAACTGTGCTATTTTATCAGCTAATTCCCCACGATAAAAGCTCTCTGCATTTGTTTCTGCAATAGAGCGCAATGTAGAAGCATGACCTGGTGATGACCAAATCTCCCCAATTTGTGGTGCTTTTCTATTAGGAGTAAACGTATCAAACCAAGGCGTATATTCATCTCCTTGAAAACTTTCTTTAAAGCGATTATAGGCCAGATTCCAATACTTTCCGAGAGTTGGGCTAACTGGATAGCCTTCTTCAGCAAGACGAATAGCTGGTGCCAATGCTTCTTTCAAAGGTAATTTCCCAAACTTTTCTGAAAGTGACGCCCAGGCAGATGGAACACCTGGTACTGTTACTGGAATAACGCCATAAGTTGGTATCTTTTCTAGCCCTTTTGCTTTTAACGAATCAATGGAAATAGAGCTTGGTGCAGGTCCGCTCGCATTTAATCCATGCAGCTTATCCTTGAACCATACAAGTGCAAAGGAATCTCCGCCGATTCCATTAGAAGTTGGTTCCACTACTGTTAATGCCGCGGCTGTTGCAATTGCTGCATCAATCGCATTTCCGCCCTTTTGTAAAATCTCTAAACCAGCTTGAGCAGCAAGAGGCTGCGACGTAGCAACCATTCCCCTTTTTGCAAAAACAGTATTTCGCTGAGAAGGATAAGGGTGATACAAGTAATCTAGTTTCATCTTAATTCAATTCCTTTCCGACATAATGACAGGCAACAAAGTGATTTACTTCTGCTTCTTGCCACTCTGGCTTTGCTTGTTTGCATAGATCTGTTGCTATCGGACAGCGTGTATGGAATGGACATATCTCTATAAGGGAGAGTACAAGCTGAAATAACCTTCTAATAATCATGGAGATCAATCATCTCACCTTCCCCTCTTTGTAAAAATATCCAATTTTAACTTTCAGAAGGAAATCAAATCACTTTATTTGATTAACAAACGAAAGAAAATAATTAATATTCATGATTATAAGACAGTTATAAACAGAATTCTAGTCATTTTTCTAAAAAAATTAATAATTATATATATTCTGTATTTACAGAAAACAAAAGAATCCTTTCGTACCTCTAATATTTATTTTTTCGAAATAATAATATATTTTTCACAAAGTATTGAGGGGAAATTACTAGAGAGCATGTGAGGTGAATTCTTTTAATAATCATTATTTTTTCAGTATTTTTATACTACTGTTATTTTCTTATAGTAATTTAGTTGCTTGAATCCCTTCAGATTAGTAGGGATGTAAAAAGATCAATATTATTTCAAGAAAGTACATACACTTATATTTTTTGTTGGAGATTTTTTTTAATTTGTGAATTTCTCGGAGAGAATCGATGAGGTTTCCAATATTTCACAATATAGCTATTTAAGAAGGTCGATTTGCTAGGAAGGTTTGGTAATGGCAAGACATGTAATTCATTTATATGAATTGGTGTGTAGGAAGGTTTGTAGTAATTATCTATTATCCTCCGCTTTTCGTCAGGAAGCGGAGGACAATAGACAAGTAGAAGAAAGCAATATTTCTTTTCTTCTTAAGGCGCAAAATCAATTTGACCAGTAAACAAGAGGATAAAAATGATGATCCAAAATATAAACAAAGAACAGGAAAATATGAAAGATATTATAGGGATTACCTTTTTCTCTGTTTTCTTCATCATTGCAATGATTGATAATAGGATCCCTGTACCCGTAAGAATAAATGTAATATAATCACCAACCGCATTTCCGTTATTAGCTATTCTTGTCGGTGTGACAAAAACAATAAAGACACAAATAATACCAATGGCAAGAGCAATATAACTAATTATACTGTACTTTTTTGGTGTGTTGATTTTATTTTCCAAATATAAACAACCTTTCTAATTTTTATAATATACATGTATTTTATCATGCTTTTTCTTAATTATGGAAATTAATTCGGATAGACTTTGGAAAAAAGAAGACAATAAAATACCAAACAAAAGATTAACATAATAAATTTGATCTTTGTTTGGTATTTGCTTCAAATTTTTAAACCATTTCTACTTTTAAACCTTCTTAGAAGAATATGGCTTTCCACTCTTGTGATGCCTTCTAAGGAATATAATTCGTTGTTTGTAAAGCTTTCTAGTGCTTCGAAGTCTTCGACGAGAACGTGCATATGTAAGGTGCTTGGCCCCGTCATTTGATAGCAGCTAGCCACCACAGGATTTTCCGCTAGTGTTTGAGCTACTTGAATGAGGGAAGCTGGCTCGCAGTCTACTTCAAAAAAAGCAGAAACTGTTTTGCCTACTTTTTCCGAATTGATTACAGCACTGAATTTTTCAATCACTCCATTTTCGATTAGTTGGCTGACTCGCTCTCTTATAGCCACGCGAGATAATTGCAGCTCTTTGCCAATTTCCACATAGGAAAGTCTGCCATTTGCTGTTAGTAATTCTAATATTTTTTTATCTATTGCATCTAATTTCATTTAATCACCACGCATCTTCTCTTTATAAAATATGTTTCATTATAGCTTGTAGATAGGAAATAAGAAAGTATTCTTTAGAATTTTCAAACTTTCTAAAGTAAATGACAAGCACGAATGGAATATTTAGTTGAATTGTCTATTGACTTGGGGGGATAACGAATTTTCTTGTGTTATATCAACATATAGAATAAAGCCTGCAATGTAATCACTGCAGGCTTTATCCATTATTATTGAGCTTCAATCAGGCCGTATTTCCCATCTTTCCGTTTATAAACGATATTGGTGTTGTTAGTTTCTGCGTCTGTATAAACGAAAAAGTTATGGCCTAGTAAATCCATTTGCAGGATTGCTTCTTCACTATCCATTGGTTTTAGATTGAAGCGTTTTTGGCGGACAATTTCTAGCTCCTGTTCTTCTTCCTCCACATTTGGTGTGCTTTCGTAAGAACCAAATAGTTCATTCAGATTTCCTTTTTCTCTATGCTTACGATTTACTTTTGTTTTATGTTTTCTTATTTGTCTTTCTAATTTATCAGAGATTAAATCAATAGCTGCATACATATCCATATGATCTTCTTCTGCACGTAACAGCAACTGGGACATTGGAATTGTAACCTCTACCTTGGATGTTTTATCATTGTACGTTTTTAAATTCACATTTACTTGTGCATCTGGTGATTCAGAAAAATATCTTTCTAATTTAGAGATTTTCTTTTCGACATACTCTCTAATTGCTGGAGTTACCTCAATGTTTTCTCCTCTAATGTTGAAATTCATAAGTTACTCCTCCTTTATAGTTTCCAGTGCAAGTCTTATTTTTTCCTTATAGGAAATGAAAATATACCATATAAGGAATTATTTTGACTATACTATCTATTTCTATCATACCCTGGCAAAATCCTGCTAAAACGATAAGAAATTTCGACAAAATTGTGAACTTTTTAAATACAAACGCTTACTATTATTCTATCAAAAATTATTTTCAACAAATTTTTATGTTAGAAAATGTTTCAAATCGATTAACAGCGGTTATATATACACCATAATCAAAACGTTTAGCTCGTACGAAAATAAAGTGACTGATTACCACCTAGTAAAAAGAACTAGTTCTTTGAAAAAAGAAGATAGGCAAGTGTTAGTATAACCAGTATTTTCTATTTCAAAAGTAGAGGCTATTGAAGTTAAATATCTATACAAAGATTCTCCCTTTTGAAAAACATTTCGACATAATCTATGAGAAGAAGCCTATATTCCTAACAATAGATGGAATTATGAGTATTACTTATTCGGTCGGTGTCGAGTTTTAGCGAAATTAATCAAAATATTTTTACAATTCAATGTTTTATATTTGCTACAATGAACACATTAAGAATTTAACCTGGAGGTAAAAGAATGAGTGAAGCAATTTTACAGAATCAGCCTGAATTAGAACTAAAGGAAATGGAAGAGGAAGAGTACTATTACAAGTTGTGGGAAGACGATCGTTTATAGGCCGAAATAGATCTACTTGATAAGAAAGGAAAGAACATTTGCTTTTTTAAGAAGTGTTCTTAAAATTTGAAATCTTCCTGGTAAAATAAGTAATAAATTACTTTCTTTTGAATTTCTAACAAATGAACTTTGATAACGCATACTGGAGGGATCTATTTTGAATAAAAAATGTATTGCAATGCTATTGGCTGGCGGAAGAGGGACAAGACTAAAAAAACTAACAGAAGAATTAGCAAAACCGGCAGTACCCTTTGGGGGAAAATACCGTATTGTTGATTTTACATTAAGTAATTGCCGTAATTCAGGAATAGATACTGTTGGTGTATTAACACAATATCAGCCGCATGTACTGCAAAATTACATTAAAGACGGAAAAGATTGGGATTTGGACAGCAGAGATGGCGGACTAAGCATCCTCCCTCCATACCAATGTGGTACAGAAGAACGCTGGTATGATGGTACAGCCCATGCTATCTATCAAAATATATCCTATATTGACCAGTATAACCCGGATTATGTTCTCGTTATTTCTGGTGACCATATTTACAAAATGGATTATAATTTAATGCTGCAGCAGCATATCAAAACAGGGGCAGATGCAACAATTTCTGTTACGGAGGTTCCTTGGGAGGAAGCAAATCGTTTCGGTATTATGAACACAGATGGCACCAATAATCGAATCGTCGACTTTGAAGAAAAGCCATCTAATCCTAAATCAAATCTAGCTTCCATGGGTGTATATATTTTCAAATGGAAAACGCTTAAATCTTATCTACAAAAAGAAGAAAAGAACGAATTATCTTCTAAGGACTTTGGAAAAGATATTATTCCTGCCATGCTGACAGATAACCGCAAACTACATGCTTACACATTTAAAGGTTATTGGAAGGACGTTGGGACAATCGACAGCTTCTGGGAAGCAAATATGGACTTATTATCAAAGGAAAGCAATATCTTTCTAAATGACAAAGACTGGACCGTATTTACCCACGAACAGTGCTACGCCCCGTCCTATATCGAATCTTCCGCTACCGTAAATCGCTCCATTATCAGTGAAGGCTGCGAAATTTATGGAACTGTTGAAAACTCTGTTATCTTCAATGATGTCATTATCGGAAAAGGAGCAATCGTCAAAGATTCCGTACTCCTACCTGGAACCGTTATCGGCGAAAATGCTGTCATTGAAAAAAGCGTAACAGCATGCAATGTAACAGTGGGAGATCACAGCATTATTGCACCAAAGGACGCTGATTCAGAAATTATTTTGATCGGTGAAAGTATTGAGAATAAACAGACCCGTGTTGGGTTGTCTAGAGTGATTTGAATATAATATTAAATAAAAAGATTGTTGCCTTAATTGGCAACAACCTTTTTATTTTTTCTTATCATAAAACATACCATCTATAGAGATATTTCCACCATACGGATCATTATATTGATTAATCCTTTTCTTTCTCACTTGCTGCTGCTTTAAATCTGTTTTTATTTTCCCTTGCAAAGAAAGCATCTTGTCATTCAGAAGTTTCTCTGAAGCTATCATTTCCTTTTTATCTGCTTCATTAATCTTCGGCCATAAAGGAAGCTGATTTAATAGTTCTTCCCTCTTCTCTAATAAATCATTTATTTCCTTTATAACAGCTTCTCTTTCCTCTATCGTTCCTTCCTCTATCGTAAGAAGTCCAAGCAGCTTTTTCGTACACTCTTTATAGTCAGTTAATTGACTCATTATGCTAATCCATTGGAAGGTCCAATATCTTTTTTCGCTATTTTTATTACTTCCTTCCAAGTATCACGAAATTCGATAACATAACCTTCGACTTCATTTAATATATTAATATCATTCTTAGTATTAGCTTCCACTAACCTTCTGTAAATATAATCGTACATTTGGAGCATATTTTTAGAAATATCGATCTCTAAATTTAATGTAATCATCAACTCATTAATGATATTTTGTGCTTTACCCAGATTTTCATTTCGTTTTTCAATATTTTTATCCTCAATAGCTCTTTTCGCTAATGTAATAAATTTCAAACAACCATTATACAGCATAAGAGTCAAATCACCGGGAGACGAAGTATTGACTGCATTCTGCTTATAGGTTTGGTATGGTTGATTAACTGCCATCTACTTACTCACCCCTAAGTTATTATTATCCATTTTGTGCAAAAAAGCCTGTTAATTGCGAAGATTGATTATTTAATTTTTGTATAGCCTTTTCCATTGCGTTATACTGTGCCCAATAACGATCTTCTATTTGCTTTAATCGATATTCCATTGATTCAATATTATCATCAATTCGCAGCATATCTTTACCAATGGTATAATTATATTCCGTTTTAAACGTATTACCAGCTTTTTCTTCAATTTGTTTCATTGTATCTGATATATCCGTTCTTAACCTTCTCGCTAATCCTTGTTGATCAGTTGTTGGGCCATCCGCCATAAATAACTGGTATACCGCTTCTGGATTATCTTCGATTGCTGCTTTTAATTTATCTTCATTAATTTCTAGCTTACCACGTTCTAAATAGTCCTTCGAAGTAGTGATTCCAATTTCAGCCAACTGATTATATTTTTCAATTGTTTTTGTTTTATCATTAACTGTTACAGACGCATATAAGGAGTTTCTCATTTTATTTAAACCAGAGGTTAAAAGGGGATCTCTCTTCAGTAAGCCACTTTTCGCCTTTTCCTCCCATTGCTCAATCTCCTTTTCACCCATTGCCGCCTTCTGTTCTTCTGTAAGAGGCTGAAAAGCTGAATAACGCTGAGCAGTAAGTTCTGTATTAACAGCACCGATTGTTTCATTATATTTATCTACAAAAGATTTTATCGTATCAAAAATACTATCTGTATCAGTTTGAATATTTACATTCACACTTTCACCAGCAGTAGTATTTTTATTTAAATTAAAGGTAACATCGTTCATTGTAAAGGTATTGGATTTTCTAGTAGTTTTTAAACCATTAATAGTGAATTCAGCATCAGACCCAGCAGTTTTTTCAGTTAAATTCAGAGTTTTAGTAAAAAATTCTGCATCCTTTCCCAAAAACTCAATTTCTTCTGCTCCATTATTTAGTATACCAGTATCTGTGCGTTGGGCGACTACTTTATCTGTACCAGTGTCATAAAACATACTGATCCCGACATTAGAACTGTTAATTTTACTAAACATACTATTTAATGAAGTGGAGCCATCAATTTTAAAACTTTGCTTATTCTTTGTACCATCTTCATTTGTTGTTTGAATATCAAACTCAATATAGCTGTTCTTCTTAAGATTGTCCCCACTCACTGTTACCGTGCTATTTTCTGGAAGAATTTCACCAAATGTCATTTTTCCGGTGGCTGGATTAACATATACAGTATCAGCTGCTCTAGTGCCTTTTTCTGGAGCATCTCCTTCTATCAGCTGAACTTTAAACGTTTTATCGGTCCCTCCTGTGACAGTTATTGAATCAGGAAATCCAGATAAGGAAGTACCACCTAGATATATTTCGTCTCCTTGTCCTGTTAAAGTCTGTGAAAAACTTTCTCCCTTCCATTGAATTCCTGAGTCATCAGAGAGTTTGCTTTGCTGGGAAAGTAAACTCTTGGTAGGATCTAACGTACTATTACTAATTTTATTTGCACTTTGTACTTTAGCGGACTTTGCCATTACAACATCGGAGATATTATAGGAAACATTCCCCGCATTCGCTTTTGCACTTACTGATACTATATCCTTGTTCGAAGAAACAGCAGTTCTTTTCATCATATTTGATTGTTTGGAAATACCTTCAAATATAAATGTATCGAACTCTTTTAATTTTGCATTCATTGTTCGGTAATTATCACGTTGCCATTCTAAAATTTGCTTTTGTTGTTTTAGTTTGTCTAGGGGCATACGCTGCACTTTCATTAATGAATCGACAATCGATTGTGTGTCAAGTCCACTGGCAAGACCGGTGAATTTTATTGAATTTACACTCATTATAAATCCTCCTATAATTTAAAGCTTTTTATCGATAAATATTCCGATAAACTCTGTCATTTTTGCATAGATGTCTAAAAGTTCTTTAGATGGAATTTCTCTTATAACCTTCTCTGTAGCTTTATCAACGACTTCTATATAATAGCGTTCTGTTTCATCATGGACCTTAAAATTTATAGAAGTATAATGTGGCTTTAAAAATTCATTGATACTCGTTACTATTTCTTCCGCTTTCTCTTTTTTCAGAATGTTAGTCGATTCTTCTGAAAGAGTATCCACCAATTTGGTGTAGTCCCTATTATTTAAGCTAATTTCATTATCATTTCTGGTTGAGTTCACTAAGTTAGATATAGTCGATTGTTGTTGATTCATCTCCAATTTCATCCATATAACAGCTCCTCTATCAGATCCTTTAATTTTTATATCGGATACTCTAAACATTTATTAACAAAAAGTTATTTCAATTGTAAATAAAATGGGATAAATAAGGAAAATTACCTTTCTTTCGAAAAATAGCCTATTACTTTCTGCACTGCTTTTATTACAGATTGCACATCTTCCTCTGTCATTTTCGGAAATAAAGGAAGTGTAATCGCTTCTTCATAGTAGAGTTCAGCGTTAGGACAAATTCCCTTCTTATATCCTAAGTTTCGGTAATAAGCTAAAGTATGGACTGGGATATAATGAACATGCACACCTATATTTTCAGCACGTAAAGCTTCAAATATTGTCTTTCTATCTACCCTTAAACTCTCTAATCGCAATCGAAGCATGTATAAATGCCAACTTGATTCACCAGCTGCCTCTTGAAAAGGTACCACTACATTCGGAATGTTATGAAAAGCAACTGTATATTGATTAGCAATCTCTCTGCGTCTTTTCACAAAACTATCAAGTCTTTTTAATTGGGAACATCCAAGACTAGCTTGTATATCTGTCATTCGGTAGTTCATACCTAAATCAACCATTTCATAGCTCCATGGTCCCTCATCCCCTTTTAAAGTATCCTTCGTGATGCCATGTGACCGAAATAATCGAAGTTTTTTTGCATATTCTTCTGAATTAGTGACAATAATGCCACCTTCACCTGTCGTTATATGCTTAACAGGATGAAAGCTGAACATCGTCATATCAGCTTGAGAGCCAACCTTTTCTCCTTTATAAGAAGCGCCAATCGAATGTGCACCGTCTTCTATAAAAACTAAATGATGCTTTTTACATAACGCTTTAATTCCATCTAAATCCGCCGGCTGTCCTGTATAATCTACAGCAATAATTGCCTTTGTTTTAGAGGTAATCAGTTTCTCGATATTAATTGGGTCAATATTATAAGTTTGTTTATCAATATCCGCAAAAACTGGTTTTCCTCCCATATAAAGAACACAGTTGGCGGACGCTGCAAATGTCATTGGGGTCGTAATGACTTCATCTCCATCATCTATGCCAGCTGCATAACAAGCACCATGCAGAGCAGCTGTGCCATTTATAAAAGCAACGGCATATTTTGTGCCGACATATTCTGCTATCGCTTGTTCAAATTGATCAATTTTAGGACCCTGTGTTAAATAAGGACTTTGCAATGTTTCTACAACTGCCTGTACATCTTCTTCTGTAATCCATTGTTGGCCATATGACAGAAAGTCCTGTCTTACTGGTTGGCCTCCATACAATGCTAATTCCATTTCATTTTCCTCCTTTGGAAAAAAGCCACCTTACATCAGGTGACTTTTAATCCATTCTTCCGTTTCTCTTAATCCTGCTTCTAAGGTATACTTAGGGCTCCAATTTAATAATTGTTTTGCCTTATCATAATTGCATAAAAGCTTTTGAATCTCACTTTGCGGATGAATATGTTCAATGTGTTTAATACGGTCCGAATCTCCAACAATTTTAAGGGCCAGTTCATTGATAGAAACGTCTCTTCCTAAGCCAGCATTTACAATTTCTCCGTTTACAGCATCTGAATATCCAGCATTCACAACAAATTCTGCACAATCTTCCACATATAATAAATCTCTTGTTTGCGTTCCCTCACCATATATATGAAGCTGCTCTCCAGCTATTTTTTTCTTCAGAAAAATAGCTACTACGCCACCTTCTCCTCCAGTTTTCTGAAAAGGTCCATATGTATTAAACGGACGGATTACAACAGTTGGCAAACCGTAAGCATGATAATAAGACAATACCATATTTTCCGCTGCAATTTTACTTCCTGCATAAGGAGAAGCTGGTTTAATTGCATGCTGTTCTGTAATCCCTGTTTCATCGGTACATTGATCATACACCATACATGTACTCATAAACACAACCTTTGTGTTGGTTTTTCTACACTGTTCCAATACATAGAAAGTCCCGATAGTATCGTTGTTAAAAGTTGTTCGAGGATCATCAATCGAATCTTGGACATTAATCGATGCTCCAAGATGATAGCAAATATCAAAGGATGTTTTAGCAAACAAT
This sequence comes from Niallia sp. M35, assembly GCF_050971705.1. Taxonomy (NCBI): domain Bacteria; kingdom Bacillati; phylum Bacillota; class Bacilli; order Caryophanales; family Bacillaceae; genus Niallia; species Niallia sp. M35. The sequence goes on along the minus strand of NZ_JBPCEP010000004.1, from coordinate 25,842 downwards.
TTCTCTAGCAATGCCTCATCCTTAATATCGCCAATAATGAATTCCTCCAGTTGATCTTTAAATTCCTCAATATTTTTCTCACTGCCATTGGATAAATCATCTAAAATCCAGACTTTATGTCCATCTGCCAGCAACTTCTTTGCCACAGCTCTGCCAATAAAGCCTGCTCCGCCTGTTAATAGAATATTCATAATGTCTCCTTTCTACAGTAAATCCCATTGAAGCGGAGTTCCTTTTTTTAAAGTACTCTTCGCTTTTTTTCCTAAAATACTTTGTAAGTGTTTTGGAGGTAAACCATACCCTGGACGGATAGGTCGGATATTCTCTTTAGTAAATACTTCTCCCTCTTCTATATCCTTAATAATATATAGAGATCTTCTATCTTTTAGTGATGGCAATTCATCTTTAGTGGGGCCATAACTAATTTTCCCTAAGCTTTTCCATGCTCTTTCAGTTTCTAAAACCAACGCCTTCATTTCATCAGGTTCCATTGAAAACGCAGCATCAGTTCCACCAGAAGATCTTGAAATAGTAAAATGTTTTTCAATGACTGTTGCTCCCAAAACTACACTTGCTACTCCTACTCCTATTCCCATCGTGTGGTCACTCAAGCCTACTTCACATTGAAATAAATCTTTCATATGAGGAATCGTTAATAAATTTGAATTATCAGGAGATGCTGGATACGTACTTGTACATTTTAATAAAATTATATCTTTAGCTCCTGCATCCCTGGCAGCCTTTAACGTATCATCTAATTCCCCAGCAGTTGCCAAACCAGTAGAAATGATTATTGGTTTACCTGTCTTTGCAACCTTTTGGATAAGTGGAATGTCAGTATTTTCAAATGATGCTATTTTATAGCATGGGACATCTAACGTTTCAAGAAAATCAACTGCCGTTTCGTCAAACGGTGAACTAAAAGCAATTAATCCTAACTGATGACATCTTTCAAAAATCTCTTTATGCCATTCCCAAGGAGTGTATGCTTTCTTATACAGATCATGGTAAGTTTGGCCTTTCCATAAACTTTCTGGATTATCAATCATAAAATCACTGTTATCTACATCTAATGTCATAGTATCTGCAGTATAAGTTTGCAGTTTTAAAGCATCAACTCCCGCTTCTGCTGCAGCTTCTACTATTTGAAGTGCCTTTTCAAGAGATTGATTATGATTGCCGGACATTTCAGCTATAATAAATGGTTTGTGATTTTCCCCTATCATCCTGCCAGCAATATTTATTTCATTGTTCATGATTTTTCCTCCATAATAGCCTCAATTACAGGTTTTTTTACATATGTTTCATTAACATTCATCAGATTTCTTGCCTTTTCCTTAACTTTTTCCAACTTTTCTTTTCCTTTTAAAATATTTTCTAGCATGTGAGATAAATCATTTTCTTTGACTTCAATATGCCAGCCCATATTCCAAATTGCCCCATACTGAGAAGCCGCAACTACCGATGCTCTTTGATTCTCTTCTACTATTGTGACAATTGATGGCAGACCAAGATAACATCTTTCCCACATGGTTACTCCTCCAGCTCCTAAAGAAAGATCTGCTTGTCTCATTAAATCAGCTAAGTAGTCAATTTGTAAATAATAGTAATAACCATTCATCTCACATTTTTCTCTAATATGTTCCTTATTAATATTAGATTGTCCAGTAACTACATGCACTTTTATTTTTGAAGTATCTAGAACAGATAAGGCATTAATAGCTTTATCTGTTTCATTTGTTGGATCAGAGCCTCCATAAAAAATTAATATATCAAGAACTTGTTTATCTTTTTTTTGTTTTCTTGAGTTTTTTTTATAAAATTCTGGTCGTAAAAGTAAATATTTTGGACCTAATAACTGTTTGCATTCCTTTGGAACTAATTTTATATATCTAGTCATAAAATCCTTAACATAGTTTTGATCAAGTAAGATATCACAATCATGCTTTCTATTTGCTAAATCATCAATTACCATAATTTTCATGTTAGGGAAGTTGAAACGCATTTCTTTTTCCCATTTTATATCAATTTGATAATGATCAATTATTAGTAAATCACAATTTACTTTTTTTAATATTTTTACAACATGATCCGTTTTCTTACTATCATCAATAAGATTTAAATATACATGAAATCCTTGCTGAATAATTAATTCAGACAAATCCCCTTCTGCCTTATTGCATATAAAGGAAACTTTTATTCCTTCTTCTCTTAGCATATGGGCTAAAGTAAGGCAACGCATTACATGGCCAGAACCAATTAGATAAGATGCATCAGCTCGAATAACAACATTTTCTATCATATTAAATAACCGGCTTTTGTTTAATATGAGAATTAATTTTTGCGATATCTGGATGTTCTTCGAGGTATTTCACGACATCTGTTGCTGATATTAAAGTGTCATTGTAGAAATAATCGGCAATTTTACAACAAAGTTCATAATCCTCATTCGTATCCAAGGTTATTCTTAAGGATGGCTCTTGAATTGTTTTCAAAGCTTCTATCTCAGTCCATGTAAATTCAGATGGATTTTCATAAGCATAGTAGGTGACATGTTCTCTATGTCGTTCTTCCCTTCCATGCTGGTGTATATATAATAATGAAGAATAAGAACATAACTCTACAGCCAGGCCTCTAGGTAAGTTACCATTAATCCGTATAAAGTCTTTCCTATCCTTTGTCATTTTCTCAATCATTTTACTACCTAGATTATAATCAACAAAAGGACAATCCGCAGTCACTCTCATTACCATATCTGGCTGATATGGTTGTGCTGCCTTTACATATCTATCAAGCACATCCGTTTCAGATCCTCTATAACATAAAACATTTTGTTTTAAACACCATTCTTCTACAATATTATCTTGAGCAAGTGTTGAAGTCGCAATAATAACTTGATCAATTCCTCTAATTCTTTTACATCTTTCAACTACATAAGTTAAAACATTTACTTCTCCAAGAGGTTTTAATATTTTCCCGGGTAATCTTGATGATCCCATACGAGCCTGAATAATTACAATCGTCTTCATTTTTTACCACCTTACAATTATTGTTACAGAAAAAACTTTAAGTCCTGCAAAGTTTCTATCCGATCATCAGCCTCATATTCTTCTGGCATCTCAATATGCTTATGCTGCCCTGTCATTATACGAATTGTTTTAAAGCCAAGAGGCTTTATGCCAACAAAGTCTTTTCTCGGGTTATCTCCTACATAAACAATATCTTGAGCTTCTACTTTTTCTTGTCTCATTATATGTGTAAAGCAATATGGTGAAGGTTTCGCATTCTTTTTTCCATATCGATGAGTTACATAACAATGCTTCATTATCGGATAAAGACCTAGCGCTTCTAACTTATTATGCTGCACAATTTTATTTCCATCAGTCACAATATAAAGAGGATAACTAGAAATACTCTTTAAAAATATCAAAGTATTATTTGACAATGAAATATTAGGTTTATGCGTTCTATAAACCGATAAACATTCTTTGGCAACTTTCTTTGTATAAATTCCATAATTTCTTAATACATCATCAAAAATACTACCTCTTCCGTGTGTTTGAAGACGTGACCACATCCACTTATTAGTTTCCAATGCAGCTACATTATATTTTTTTTCAATAAAGGAAGCGACTTCACGAAAACCACTCTTTACATATGATAGCTCATCATAAAGCGTATCATCTAAATCAAAAACTATCACCTTCACAAAATCAAATCCTTCTTATATCTAATTAATGTCAAGTCTTTGCTACATTGTATAAACGGATAATTATCTAAATTCTCGTTATTTGATTCTAAAATAAACCATTGAAAACTAGATAAACCAGCTCTAATACTTAATGTTGAAGCCCCACCTATTCTAGGATTACATTCAATAATCTGTGGATTATTATGCTTGTCCAGTAAAATTTGAAACATAACATGACCACTTAACCCTAAATCTTCAGCTAATTTCATCGACAAATTAGTTAACTTTTCGTTCTCTATGGTACGAGTAATTTGTGATTCACCGTCCACAACCATTACTCTTTCTCGTACAATCGCTCCTTTACTTTTACCATTCCTATTTACATATACATCTACGCTATACTCTTTACCTTGAATAAAAGGTTGATAGATGGGACTTTCCAAATAATTTGCTCCACTTATGGCATCTTCTTTATTTATATTTATAAGCATATTTTTAGACCCTGATCCATATCTCTCTTTCACTACAAATGTAGAGCATTTTAAAGCATTAATATCCCTTGTTGTTTCTATCACTGGATATCCCATCTTGCGTAACTCTTTAAAAAAAAGGAATTTATCTTGAGTTATTTCAATACTTCTTTTATCAGAAACCATCACACTGATATTATATTGCTTAAACTCCTGATAATGTTCGGCAAAGTATTTCAATTCGCCATCTCTAGTAGGAAAGATTATATTCACACCTTTTTTTTTGCAAAAATTAAGTATTTCGTTTACAGACATATCTGCCAGTTTAGGCATATGCCAAAACTCATCAACGAAGTGACTTCCTACAACATGTTCATTTATATCAGCACCAATAATATATATTTCTTTTAAATTGGCAGAATCTCTGATTGAACTTATTAAAGGTACTTTACTTGAAATACTCGTTATAAGAATCTTATTCAATATATATCACATTCCTAAATTTAATTTCTTAAAGTTTTTTCCTTCTATAAATTATGGAAGTTTTTACACACTCCCATACTCTATAAATCCAATCTAGATTCTTCAAAATTATTAATAGATAGATAAGTATATCTAATTCGTTCATGATCGCAAACAAAGAAATCAAAAAATAAATAGTAAATATATCAAAAGAAGGGATAACCCCTCTAGTTAAAAACCACTGTTTCCATTTCGACCGAATTACTCCGTATTTTCTAATAAACGGCAATATATAGATTTGAACTGCTAGATGATCAATAACAAATGTCAAAATTAATAATCCATCTATCCACATAGGTTCATTTGTTGCTAGAATAATTCCAATTAAAACAACAGCTCTTACAAGCCGATCTGTATATGCATCTAATTTTGCTCCAAATACTGTACATTGGTTAGTTAATCGTGCTAAATTCCCATCAGCTCCGTCAATAATATGGTGTATCTGCAATAGTATTCCGGCCAATATTAATTGTTGGAACATCATTGATATTCCTGATCCAACACCTAAAAGGCCCGATATAATAGTCACTGTATTTGGTTTTAACCGCAAATCATATACAAGCTTTGTAAAGAATGGATCAATTAAATGAGCGTAGTATTTATTAAAAAAATATTCTTCTGGTCTTCTTTTCTGAACTACATACCGAGATCTAAACGTCCTGTAATTACTGACTATTTTCATTACTATTTACACTCCGAAATACTGAAATAAAATCTTCTCCACTTCTTAAACCAGCGTTTTCTAAAAAAGAGATTATTTCTTTTTGATGGCTCGCAACAGTTATTAATATCTTTCCTTTTACTTGCGGAGGAATGACCTCAGTGTTCTGCACCAATTTCCCGTGTTTATTTATATCTGAATCATAAATGCTAGAAATATCGAAGCCTTTTGCTGTGATCCAAGAATACAAAACCTGTCCAATTTCTCCAGCTCCCCAAATTGCTAAATGATCATTTTTATTGCGGAGAATAAAATGATAAATCTTTTCATCATCTAATATATGAAAATCTTTAGCATCTTTCGATTGTATTTCAGTAGAAGCCAATATCTTTTTCAATGCATTCACCGCTCTTTTAGGAGCTTTACTATCATTGAAGCTATATAATTCTTTTAAAAGACCAGAATAAGGAACTTCTTCATTTTTCATAGAAGTTTCTATCAAATCTAGTAATTTATTTATATCTTGTGTATGAGGAAGTATGTTTCTGACCTTTATATCAAGACTTTCTAAGTTACTTTCATCCTCTTTTTCTTTTGTGTATACCGCTATATTTTTCATATTTTGCAAATTGGTAAATCCAGTATTCCCCTTATTTTGATAAGGGTCCAACAATACTATAGGCTTCTTAAAAAGCATTGCATCAAAAATTGCTCCACTATGATCACTGATTACAGCATCACATTGACTCAACAAATCAAAAAGGTCATACTGTTCATCAAATATAAAGACATCTTCTGACTTTAGAAATTCATCCATTTTTATGTTATTATCGGAAAGCACATTACCATGGTGCAATTTTATTAAAACTGTATAATTTTCTTTTAATTTCTCAAGCGAGGTACTAAAAAGGTTTAAAGATGATAAATCTGCCCATGTAGGACAATAGACCACAATAGGCTTATTCACTAATGTTCTACTAAAAGCCTTCCCTTGTATATCTAGTAGTTCTTGTTTATAACTCTCTCTATTTCTTGGATGACCTATATTTATAACTTTGCTGAACTTTGCTAATCTTTCCTCAGCATATTGCCCATAACTTAAAATCAGATCAAATCCCTTATTCCATTCAGCATAATTCCAACGGTCCTTAGCATAACCATAAAGACATCTAACTTTTATTATCTTATTATCCAATAATTGAAATCCTGGTAAAAAATATGGGGCAATAATCATATCGAATGAAATTTGATTACCAAACACCTCTTCAAAGCTACAATAATTTATGTCATTATTCTGAAAGTACTCTTCTAGCTTTTCAAATCGCCCATTTACGTGTCTAGGAGTATAAATGATAAACATTACTTCCATTTCATTTTTCCTAAGCTCTATAGCAATCCGTTTAAGATGTATATAATGGAAAATGTTCGTACAAGCTATTCCTATTTTTTTCAAAGCATAATCTCTTCCTTTTGTATTTATAGTGTTCTTATCTATATACCATGAAGTCCACTTCTGATTGGTAATCAAATTGTTGAAGATAATCAATAATTTGAAACATTCCTGGCTGAGAAGCAACTATTACTTTATTAATTTTTTTATTATCGATAATATCGGGTGAATACACTTCCATGCCATCAATAAGCTTCCCTTGTAATTCAGGGTTCGAATCAATATACCCCCGTAAATGCCAACCTCGCTTAACTAATACCTCATATACTGACTTTCCAAATTCTCCAGAACCCCAAATATAGATTGACTGATTATTTTTAAATTGATTTAATTGCTTTTCCTTGATTAAAAACGCACATTCATCTAATGTGTATTTTTTTCGGACAGTTGTAGAATTTAAAGATACTCTTATCTTAACTAAAAATTCATTTAAACTTCCCATTAACAACTTGTCCTCATTAAGTCGATAAAATAAATCATAATCCTCAAACAAGGGAAGATTACGATAACGATACTTTTTTAATACCTCCAATTTAATCATCATTGTTGTATGAGATATACAACAAAACCACTTTAATCTTTCAGCTATTTGTTCTTCATTTAAAGTTGAATTTTTATATGGCTCTATATATTTTTTAAATGTCTTGTATCTTTGACTTTTTTCTATTTCCAAAGTATCTGGGAAGTACTCACAAAGAGTTTTAGATAGGGCCATTTTTGGAGTAGTTAACATAAAAGATAACTGCTTTTCAAATCTTTCTGGATGCTGAACATCATCGGCATCAATTTTCACTACATAATCTCCGATACTTTTATCAATACCAAAATTCAACGCTTTTGGTATACCAACGTTTTTTTCCAGAAAGAAAACTTTCATCCGATTATCCTTATAACTTTTTAGGATATCAACTGTTCCATCATTGGAGCCATCATCCACAACAATAAATTCAAAATCGGTAAAAGACTGGTTTAAAACACTATCAATTGTCTCCTTGATATGTTTTTCACCATTATATACTGACATAAGAGCTGTTAATTGTACCAATTAGCTTCACCCTCTTTTATAAATTCAAAGGCTTTTTACCATTAAGTATTCATCAATACTATCCCATACTCGCTGACTAGCTTTATTATCCAAAAACTTAAACACTAAATTCCTTATTCTCTCTCTATGATCAATATATGGATCAATACCATCTATTAAGGAATAAATATTACTTTTAAGCTCTTCAAAACTATTAACTGTAGGACCAGGAGTAAAATATTGATAAGGCTCTAACATGAATCCTCTATTTTCTGTATATTCATCCAAATCTGTTGGTGCAAAAATTACTGGTAAATCAATTAGTAAAGTGTCAAAAAATATGGATGAATAATCTGTAATTAATAGTTTTCCACAGCCTAATAATTCATATAGATGTATTTTATTCATCTTCAATATATCTTCTGAAAGTAGAAATATCCTTTTTTCTTTAAAAATCTCTAAATCTTTAAATTGGTTATACTCATAAGGGTGTAGTTTAACTATTAGAAAGAGATTTTTTTCTTCTAACATTTTAATTAGTTTCTTTTTACTTTCATCTTTAAACCCTATTAGCTTTTTCCATTCTTTATTAGTTTCAACTTGTGAATTTTTCCCTTTCCGCCATGTTGGCAAATAGAAAACTATATTAGCAAAGTCTAAATTCTGCTCTACTACTTTTTCCAATTTTCCCAAACTGTTTTTTTCAAATAGCAAATCATTTCTCGGCATCCCAGTTATCTTATATTTGTTAGAATTAGTTGGAAAACAACTATTAAAAAAGGTACTATAAAGTTGGGAATAAGACATAATTAATTGAATTTGGTCTGATCGTTGCTTAATATGATTAATTACGTCTTCTGTTACTCCACTTTCCTGAAGATATCCCATTTTTTTCAGAGGAAATCCATGCCACATTTCAATATTTATATGACTTCCATCATACAAACCATCAAAATGAGAAGAGCACAAAACATCAAAGCCCATAAGCTCTCCCATATTTTTTTCTTCAATTAAAGATACATCGTATTTTCCCTTAAATTCTATAGGCATATACTTATATAAAGCATATCCATTATAATTTGAATAATTGTAATTTATAATGCCTATTTTTATTTTTCGACCACTAGGTTTGTTAGCGAGAGTAATAGACTTTAAGATTTCATTATAGTTTTTAGTCATATTATAATGATGGACAGCTATATCCATTGGAACTATTTTTTTATGATGGATTCCCATATCTAATAATTGGCTATATATCTCATTTGAGAATTGACTTGCAATAACGACATAATCAAAATTTTGATTTACTATTTCACTAGCTGGGAAAACAACATGGTTTCGAAAGGTCAAATTATGCTTACTTTCGTTATTATCACTAAAGCCAATAATATTCACTTTAGCAAAATCAAGAATCTCCAAGAGCTTCTCTGAACTACTACCAGTTCCAAAAATAATAATATTAAGTTTCATACATACACCTTCACTATTAATATAACGTTTAACGTATTTATTTTAAGGATATGACTCATTCAAGCAACTATTTCGTAATTAAAACACTTCCAAAATAATCACTAATTGGAGTATAACTGATGTTTTCATTTTCACAATAATCTCGCACAGCACTTTTTACACCCTTATATTTATCAAAATTATAGTCATGAATTAAAATATAGCCACCTTTTGATAAACGCTTATAAAAATATTTTAGCCCTTCTAATGTAGGCTGGTACAAATCTACATCAATGCTGACAAAGGAAAAGCATTCATCCTCTAATCCAATAGTAGTCTCAGGAAAGTAGCCTTTTCTTACAATAATATTGTCTGGATTTTTAATTTTTTTCAAAACAATTTCTAAATTAGTATCCTCAAATCTTCCAGCTTTAGCTATAGAATAATTATTTATTTCTTCCAAATGTATGTCTTTTTCTGAAAAGCCTTCAAATGTATCAAATAAATAGAATTTTTTTTGAGGAAATAGATCTCTAATAATTTTTGTAAAGTCGCCTTGATATACTCCTAATTCAGCTATGCTTCCTTTTACTTGCTTATATTCAAGTTCACGTGATAATAATTCAAGAGTAGATAAACGAACATAATCATTTCCCTTTAAGGCATAGTCTGGATATTCTATTAAATTGATCTTTCGACTTTCCCTAATACCTTGATTTATGGAGTATAGCCCAAAGTCATTAAATATCTCAGGCAAGTATTCAGGTTTTAAGGCCTTTTTATATCTCTCATATTCTTGATTTTTTTTCACATAGAATTCACTAAACTGTTTTTGCTGCATTGTTCGACGCAAAGGAATGATTATTTTTTTATTATCAATTCCCAATTTCAGCAATTGATTTTGCATTTCCTCAGCGTAAGTAGAACTTCCAATAATAATAAAGTCAAAATCATATTGCCCTAAATCGTTTGGCGATATGATTTGTTTATTATTATATTCCACTTTTTCAACTAATTTTTTATTATCAATATATCCTTCAATTGATACTTGATCTGTATTGATATACTTTAAGATTTTTTCGGCTCCCAATCCTGTTCCGAAAATAAACACTTTGATTTTTTCCAATTGGATTACCATCTTTCATTTTATACTTTTATTTTTTTATAATTAGCGCTGGTCTAAAACCCAATAGTCTCTGAATATCTTTTTCATCAATTTCAAAAAGGGTATTTTCTTTAATAATATTCATTTCGTTGTTTGTATAACAGCTATATGCAGCTGCTTTACCTTCCTCATCTATATAACTATGTAAACCATATGACTTATCTACATTTCTTTCATGATTCCAGACAGTTTCATCATTGGCTACGATAGTATTATTCAAATTTGAATTTTGGATATATAAAATCCATTCATCAATATCTCTATTAACTTGAGGCAACCGAATTCTTGTATTCAATAAATTATCAATATGAACATTTTGATCAAGACCTTCTTTTAGCCTTTTAAAACTTACAGAATTTTGGATATTTCGATCAGCAATTAATTTTTTATTAGCTCCATCTTCATCTACCATAATAAAATAAAAATCTCCATTCGGATTTCCCATTGACTCGTTTGGAATAAAATCAACTGTTTCTTTTCCAAGATTATCAAATGTTCCAATTCTATTATATGTTGCAGTATAGTGGCAGCGAATTTTTTTACCGATTTCTAGTTCATCTATCGTAGTTACTTCATTTACATTTAGTACTCTTTCGTTTTCTTCCACTTCTACACCTAAAAACCAGAATATAGATTTCTCTAATAAACGGATTTCAACCTGATGCTCTTGGTTTTCAAGATTACTAATTTCAAAAACACTAGCTTTAATTTCGCTAATATTTTTAGTACTGCTATTAACAGCCTCACCATCAATTAATACTTGTATACAGCTATTGTCTGTGACTTTTCTACCTATAAGTCGCAGATACTTACCGGTAAATCTAAACTTTATTGTGGAGTAATCTGTATTAGTTTCTTGTTTAAATAAGTAAATTCCACTATTTCTATATCTCTTTTTTACATGTCCTGTAAAACTAAAACATCCATTATTTACATCATAATATTTATAACACTTATGATTTATATTTTTATATAGCTGATAATGTTCCCTTAAAATAAGTTCAGTAATCCGCTCAATTGTTTCATTACATCTCTCTAAAAACGGTCTAAAAGACTCAATTAAAACTTTTGCTTTTTCTATATCATTACTTTGTTTTCTTATATTTGCAGCCTTTAAGCTTAATGATTGAAAATGAGAACGATTTATCGGATAAATATAAGTAATATAACACTCATTCATAATGATTTTTTTCATTATTTTATCAAACTTCTGGAATTTCTTTGCAAGTTGCGAACCATTTTTCTTCACTAGTTTATTTTGTATATCACTTAATACAACTAGAATTTCCTTATATAACTTTTGAAAATTCTCCATGGATTGTTCCATTTTGTTTATATACTTCAATATGTGATTTTCACTATATTCTTTTTGCGTATTTTTAAACCAGTTTTCTTGCACCACAGGAGAATGCAGTCTATTTTTAGTAAAATCTTTTAATGGTATAAATTCAGTGCCTGCGATTGCAGCTCCACCATTTGTTGTATTTATTACCTCGACATTTTTATATTTTGCAATATAGTACTCCATGTTCTCTAGCATATTAATGAAGGAAGGAGAGGATTCTATATCCATTCCATATACATCTTTTACAAGAGTAGTCTTAGTTCGATCAGTTTCTTGTAATTGAAAAGACCTGCCTCGATCTTTATACTGAACTTCTTTAGAATAATATTGGTTATTTCTGTATGCTAAATTTTGACCAACAAATACTACTGGAGAACACCCTAATTTAGCTGCTAATTGGAATGTCACAGAAGCAATTGTTGGAGCATCTTCGATAAATTCAAAGTTCATTCCATTTTGATTTTGCAAATAATATTTACTTACAGTATCTTGGCTTGTAAACATATGCAACTTCGGACCTTGGAATAAATTTAACGTTTCAAATCCTACGCTCGTACCATATATCATAGGAATAGATTCAATACCTTTTTCTATAATACTTGAATACACATTATGATTATGACCTTGAGGATCATAAGTAGTTACTGCATCTGGTATGATATTTTGAGCTATTAGCGCCTTATTAGCAGAACCAACAGCAAAAATATAGGCTAGTTTATGTTGTTTTATATATCTTAAATTCTCATATTCTTCTTCTAAAGATGGACCAGCTGAAACAATGATTAAAGGTTTTTGCTTAAAGAGTTCTTTATATGTTTGATTTAAGATGTTTGGAGTTTTTATCGTTGTAGAAAAATTTAAAAGGCTATTTATTGTCCACCTAGTACTAAATTTAGTATCGATATAAATTGATTGTTTTTTATATTCAACTGCCATTTTAAAGTCTTCCATAAAGTCTGCAAATTCATCTTTAAAAATTTGTTGATAACTCGGTAAAATAATTAATAAAATTCTTTCCTGTATTTCTTCTGTTAATTTTATTAAAAAATTTCGGCCCGCTTCTCTCGATGTTTCGACAAATATATTCTTTATTCTGTATAAAGGTATATCTACATGTTCAGCATATAATTTAAATATATTGATTTTAGGCTCATAAATAGAGAATTTAAACATGGGATTACGCTTTGTAAAAGCCTCAATATGATAACCTAACCCAACACCATAGAATAATACATGGTCATAATCACCCATATTCTCTTGGAACTGTTCAATAAATTTTTCCGCTTCACTTTTCGGGTCATATTTGCTATGAACAAATCGTGAACGGCCTTCCTTATTTACTTGTATAGTAGGAATTCCTGTTCGTGTTTCAATTACTTGATAACTCGTATCATCATCTTCTATTGAATCTATATTGATTAAATTGAAAAGACTTGGATTATATTCTCTTAAAACAGATAAATTTTTGCTTTTCAAACTATCATATCCTTTATTATTAATTGTTAATTAAAATGTTTTTCGTTAAACCAAATCAGATAATCATTTCCTTTAATATCCAATTTCTCAATATTTCTTTTTCTATTGCTTTTTCTTTAGAAACAATAGGTATTTCTTTAATTAGATAACTAGCATGATCTATCTTGTATTTGGTATATGTTGGAGGAATTATATACATATTATTTGTTTCGTATGCAATTCTTATTTCATCTTCTGTCATGAGTTCTTCATACATTTTTTCCCCTGGCCTTAAGCCAATTTCTTTTATTTCAACTCTATTGTTTAATTCGAATTTATTTGAGATTTCTTCCATTATAATCTCAGCTAAATCACCTAATTTAATTATTGGCATTTTCAATACAAAAACTTCTCCACCAATTGCTTTTTCATTTGCTTCAAGGATAAGCGAAATAGCTTGAGATGGAGTCATCATATAACGAAGCATTTCTTTGTTGGTAATAGTTATATACCCTTTTTTCAAAATCTGCTTTTTAAACAAAGGGATAACCGATCCTCTTGAACCCATTACATTTCCAAATCGCACAGAACTAAAAATGGTTTTTTTGGGTCCTTTTTGATAATTAGCTGCAGAAATAAGTCTTTCCGCTGTTAATTTTGTTGCTCCATATGCATTAGTAGGAGCAATCGCTTTATCTGTACTTGTAAATAGGACTCTTTTCACACCAGCATCTAATGCTGCTTGAATGACATTCTGTGTTCCGATAACATTTGTCTTCACTGCTTCAAAAGGATTATATTCACAAGCAGGCACATGTTTCATTGCTGCTAAGTGAAATACAAAATCAATATCTTCCATTGCCATTAATAATCTCTGTTGATCTCTAACATCACCAATTAAATACCTAATATTAGATATACTTCCCAACTCTTGCTGCAGTTCAAATTGCTTATACTCATCTCTGCTAAATATCCGAACAACTTCCGGTTCACACTTTAAAAGTTCTATTAAAAGCTGCTTTCCTATTGTTCCTGTTCCGCCAATAATCAAAATCTTTTTACGATAGTATAGATTATTATCCATTTAATTAACTCTTTTCTATTTATTTATAATCTGAAATGTCTTTTCAGTGATTGATTCAATTGATTCAAATTGTGGGAGAATTTCATAAGAAATAATATCTCCAATTAAGATGTAATCACGATTTTCAATTGCATCCAGCAGGTTAGGCAATTCAACTTCGAAATGATTAGCGACATTCAATAGTTTTTCCTTATACTCATTTAACTCCGTATTTCCCATACTCTTTATCGTACTATACACCCAATTTAAGCCTTCCAATAAATCTTGAAGTACGCCCCATGATTCCTCTGTTGGAGATTGATAAAATTGCTCTGTAAGCTGTTTAATACTTGGGATAGCGCGATTACTATATTCGTTTAATGATACCGTTAAATCGCTAATAAATTCATCAATTGTTTTCGTTACTAATTCTATTTTTTTAATTGTATTGATTTGCTCCATAATTTGTTCTTCAAAATCACTATAAACTTCTTTTCCATTAATAATTAAGTGACTAAAGTATAATTTGTTTTTTTCTAAGTCCTCATTAATTTTTTCTATAAGTATATCTATATTTTTCACGCTATTTTCATAAATAAGCATTTCACTGGATAGATGTAATTCCATTTAGTAACCCCCAACAATGTATTCTACTTACTATATCGGTATTATTTCAAAAAGTTGAATAACAAAACAGAAGATAAATAATGGAAGGAAAGGTATCGAGGCGTTATAAAAGCAAAAAATGACTACCGAAATCCGGTAGTCATTTAAGATTATTAACCTAATAATTGTAATACTGCTTGTGGACGTTGGTTAGCTTGAGCAAGCATAGATTGAGATGCTTGAGAAAGGATGTTAGACTTAGTCATTTCCATCATTTCTTTTGCCATATCTACGTCACGTACACGAGATTCAGCAGATTGTAGGTTCTCAGAAGAGTTACCTAAGTTACTGATTGTATGTTCTAAACGGTTTTGGAATGCTCCAAGCTTAGAACGTTCAGCAGAAACTTGATTAATAGCTGCATCGATAGTTGAAATTGCAGAAGTAGCTTTTTTATGATCACTGATATCTAAAGCATATACTTCAGCACCAGTATCATTACCAGCATCTGTAAGTTTATTTGCAGCACCTGAAGCAAATTTAGCATCAGAAGATTTAGCAACAAGTTCAGCACCAATAGTTGTTCCATTCTCAGTAAGAACTTTTTTTCCTGTTATCGATGCTCCACTAGCAGATGTATACTTTTCAGTACCAATAGTATCATCCCATTTATTCTTTTGACCAGCTAAATCAGCTTTACCAATTTGAGCAGATGTACCCTTAGAACCAGCAATTCCAAGTGCTTCTGCACGCATATCAAAAATATCAACCGTAAAGTTTTGTTGTGAGTTTGCACCAACTTGTAAGTGTAAACCATTTCCACTAGCTGTATTACCAGCAGTTGCTACTCTGCTTCCGCTGCTTAAGCTTTGTGAACCATTCAATAATTTCTTTTGGTTAAACTCAGTATTGTTACCAATACGGTTAATTTCAGAAGTTAATTGATTTAATTCTTTTTGTAGCTCTTGACGGTCTTGATCTGTATTTGTATCGTTCGCTGCTTGTGTAGCAAGTTCACGCATACGTTGTAGAATTGAATGCGTTTCGTTTAAAGCACCTTCAGCTGTTTGGATTAAAGAAATACCATCTTGAGAATTACGTTGTGCTTGGTTTAAACCGCTGATTTGTCCGCGCATTTTCTCAGAAATTGCTAGACCAGCTGCGTCGTCTCCTGCACGGTTAATACGTAAACCAGAAGATAATTTCTCCATAGATTTAGAAGCATTTGTTTGGTTTGCACCCATTTGGCGATAAGTATTCATCGCTGATAAGTTATGATTGATAATCATTATTTGTTTTCCTCCCTGAATATAAATAGTTCCACATCCATGTGGTTAGCCGGTCATTTCAAAAAGTCGGCCGCCTTCTTGAATTGCCGTTCTATTAAATATATCGTCAGGGAATTATTTATGTTTAGTATATTAACAATAAAAATCTAATTATTTTTTCCTAATTGATTAGTAAGATTTTTCACGAAATCAACAGAGGCAATTCCCGCCTCATTATTCTCATTTTGGATGGCAACATAGACTTCTTTTCTATGTATTTCAATATGTTTCGGTGCTTCGATTCCGATTTTTATTTGCTCTCCTTCAATTGCTAGGATTGTTATTTCAATATCATTTGCAATTTTTATCGATTGATTTACTTTCCGTTTTAATACCAGCATTATTTAGAACCCTCCTTTTGTTCCTTGAAAAGAAAAAGTTCATGTTTGGTTTGATAATCTGAATCTACTAGTATGACTTGCTTGCCTCTTTTCAGCCTATCATTTATAACAATTGGTCCTTGAAGATTAGCTGTAATGCTTTTCAGCTCTTCTTTAATGGTTAATAGAGAAAAGATGACTACTTCTTTTGTATCTTGTATTTTTAATAACTCTTTTACCTCATCGGAAATTTTCACTGCGTATTCTTTAAAATACAAAAATGGATCTATCATGACAAAAGCTAATAAGGGGGTTGCTACTGATTGAAGTACGAAAAGGTCTGCTCCTCCTTCTAAAGGCAATATATAAAATTCTTTCTCCTCTTCAAAACCAGGTAATCCTTGTTCAAATCGAATTATTTTTTCTTTTTCTATAGCAACATTCCCATGAAATTTCGTTTTTATTTCCACTTTATTACCACCATTCTCATTTTAATTTATTATTTGCATCCAGTAAAAAAAAAATTCTGTTTACCATCCTATCTATAGGTAATTCTATTATAAAGGAAAAAAGCTATCCAATCGGACAGCTTATCGTAAAAAGTCTACTAATGATCTTTGCATAATTTGCGCTCCTACTTGAAGTGATGCATTATGAACCAGCTGCTGTGTTAAGTAGCCCATCACAGCTTCTTCAAAATCCATATTTTCATTCTCAGAAAGTGTTTGATTCGCAACAACCTCTTGCTTCTTCAATCTACTTTCCACCATTTCAGCACGATTCAATTGTGCTCCTAATTGAGACTGTGTGGAAACAACATCCGTTATATATCCATCAATTGCATCTAATGATTTAGTAATTTCCTTGCCTGTTGCATCGGGGTCCAAGATCATTTTCTTAATTGCCTCAATTCCACCAAACATATCTAATGAAAAAGCATTACTTGAAGTTATGTTAACAGGGATAGATATACCTTTTGAGACTTCTAATAGCACTTGATTTGAATTCGTCGAAACAGCAGTATCTTTTGAAATAACAATACTTCCACTATCTATTTTCTTTTCAGCAGCAACTGTTTCTCCATCTTTATATGGTAATTCTTCTTGATAGGTATATGTTATTTCTCCTGTATTTCCATCAATTTCAATCGAAGAGCCATTTTTATTTTTAAACATATTATCTGTACTATCATAGGTATATTTATTTCCTTGATAGTTTATTACATATTCAGAAGGATTAATAGACCCATCTGCTAAACCAGCTTGAAACCCCTCAAATTCCATATCTATTTGATTTAAATTCATGGGAGAGGAAGCTGTATCAGTGCCATTAAAAATATACTTATCCCCTACTTTTGTTTCTGCCAATGTTACTAACTGTTCTTGTAATGTGGTAATTTCATCGACAATATTCTTACGTGCCGTTTCATCATACGTATCATTTGACGCTTGCACTGTCAATTCTCTAATTTTTTTTAAAATTTGATTCGAGCTATCTAGAGCTGTATCAGCATTTTCCATCCAGTTATATCCTTCATTAAGGTTGCGCTGATATTGTTTTATCTCCGATACTTGTGTACGATAACGCATCCCTTTCATAGCTATAACAGGGTCATCAGAGGGTCTAGTTATTTTTTTCCCCGTTGTAATTTGATCAGAAAGCCTTTGTAAATCCTTATAGCTATTACTAATGTATTTCATATTATTATTGGTAAGCATTGATTGAGTTACTCTCATTATCTATTACACTCCTAGTTTTAATTAGTTAGGAAATAGAAGTTTTTATCTTCCTCCGACACCCATTCCATTAATAACTTTATCAAGCATTTCATCCACGATTGTAATCATTCTTGCCGCTGAATTATATGCCTGCTGGTATTTGATTAAGTCTACCATCTCTTCATCAATTGATACACCACTTACAGACATTCTTGATTGCTCAACTGAAGTCTTTAATATTCCTGAAGTCTTTTCCATCCTATTTGCCTCAGAAGCTTGTTCTCCTAATTTGCCGATAACCCCTTGATAAAAGGCTTGGACATTTGTTTTATTCCCGCCAAAATCAAGAATCGAATCCTTTACTTTTGAAAGGTTTAAGGCATTTGTTCCATTTCCAGCAGAGGACTCTGTAGCAGCTGCTATGTTATCTACATCCTCCAAAATTTCCTTGGACAATACAATACTACCAGCTGCTCCTTTTGGATTATCAGCTGTTATATTGCTATCTGTAAAACTAAAGAAGTCAATATCTTTGGCAGTTCCATCTTCTATTTCATTTAAACTATATCCACTTCGGTGAACCTCATTAAAAGCTGTTACAAACGTATAGACCATTTCATCTAAATCGTCAAACATAGCATTATATGTGCCCTTTATTTCTCCGCCTTCCATATAACCGTAACCTTCAATTACGCCTTTCAGCTTCCCTTGACTATTTAAGGCCTTGAAATCGTTTAAAGTATATACACCATTTGCAGCATCAGCATCAGCATCCGTTTCTATTCCATCAAACTTACTTTTAGCAGTCGGGTCATCATTTAGTTTAAAAAATTTAAAAGAGGTAACTGGGCTGTCTAATTCTTCTCTACTATCAAATTGGATATGGATGCCATTTGCTGTTCTTGTTGATGCATCTATTAGTTTAATAGGCTGACCATTAGAATCTGTTAAGATATCCCCCTCAGGTGTTGCCATGTATACATCATAAAGTCCCTCAGCACTTGCCCGAGCTAATCCGCCGCTGGACTTAGCTTCTACTTTAATATTCATCATCGTAGAAAGAGAATCAAGCAATCTATCACGTTCATCATATAAGTCATTAGGCAAATAGCCATTAGGCTCCACAGCACCTATTTGCTGATTCAATTGATTAATTTGCTTCAACACACTATTAATATTATCTTCTGTATTTTCTAATTCATTTCTATTATCTTTTTGAATTGCTTTTAAAGAAGAATACATATATTTAAACGTATCCGCCAAAGCAGATCCACGTTCTCTAACAACTCTTCTTGCCCCTTCATTTTCTGGCTCTGTCGCTAAATCCTGTAAGGAATTCCAAAATTGATCCATACTATTCGAAATCCCTGTTCCAGATAACTCATCCATAACATTTTCCATTTGTGATAACATTTGTGCCTTCGAATCCCAATATCCCAATTTACTAGATTCTTTGCGATATTGCATATCTACAAAGCTATCTCTAATTCGTTCAACCTGATCAGCTTGAACTCCAGTCCCCAAATGACCTGGCATTACCGGACTATTCTGACCAACTGTAGGAAATCCTTGTGTAGCAGCTAAACTTACTCTTTGTCTCGTATAGCCTAATGTATTAGCATTTGCAATATTATGCCCAGCTGTAGCAATAGCTGATTGCTGTGTTGTCAAAGCACGCTTTGCAGTTTCTAAGCCCATAAAGGTTGAAACCATTGATTCTCCTCCTAAATCTTTGATTCAAATATCGAAAATCCTTCTTTTTGATAAGGATTTTTCGTCTCTGACCGATTGTAATTATATGTGTCTATATCTGGCTTTAATAAATCAAGAGAGACCTCAATAAATTGCAGGGATTGGTTAATAAGTTGTTGATTTGTGTCATTTTGCGTTTTTATTAATCCCAGCACTTCTACCAGTTTCTGTTTTATTTCCATTAATATCTCTTTCGTTTGATCGTCAACCATTTTTATAACATCATTTAATGTTGTCTGCGTTGATTCATTACCTAAAAAATTATTACAATTCAATTGCAATTCTTGATCCTTTTTTTGAATAGCTTTAATATACTTTTGTTCTTTGCCTGTGATTACTCTTAATTGATCTGTATCGCCTTTAATAAGGATGTCTTTTTTTTCAAAAGAAAGTTGCAACAGATCTTCATGCAAGGAAAGTATGTCTTTTAACGAAGCTTCAATCTTTTCGGTCTGCATCCGAAATCCTCCTATCTTTCCTTAGCTCTTTTTCCAGAATGATAGAATTTTTTCAGCAACTTCTTTTGAATCTACTTGATATGTTCCTTCACTAATTTGCTTTTTTAGCTCTTGAATTTTTTCTAGTCTTACTTCATCTTGTGTACCTTGAAGTTCTAACGCAGCTTTTGATATTTCCACTTTGTCTTCTTTTTTTATGTTTTGTGCAGTTGCATTTTTTTCCATCTGCTTTTTATATGGATTCATATTTACCGGATTATAATTATTAATTTTCATTTTTACACTCCTCTACAGAAAATTTGACCTTATGTTTCATATATGGAAATTTACTATACTCATCTTTCAGTTCTTATTCTTCTATCTTCTATATCGGTCAAAATTTTTCCTTTTAAAGACTAAAACTTGTTTTTATACAAATTAGACTGATATTCCTATTTCTATTCTAACCAGTCTATTCATATTTCATGTTCAATTTAGTCAAAATATCCCGATATAATAAAAAAGCAGCATAGAATTCCTGGGAATTCACTTGCCGCAATAGTTCTAATTACTTATTCAAGTATATATATTAATTAAAAGACCTTGGATTTCACCAACTGATTGTAATATATCTAAACCGTTTTTTTCTTTGTCTAATAAGGTATTGGTTAAGTCCACCAGCTTTTTATCCACTTCTTTAACAATTTTATATACTTTCGTTCTTCCTCTTCGATTAAAACCACTCTGCTCTTCTAGTTTCAAAGCATTGTTAACCGCTTCATCCATAAAATCTTTTACCATTTTTTTGTATCTGCGCAAATCATCTACCGTACGGTGTTCCGATAATTTTTTCCCTTGTCCCTCAATTTCTTCTACTAATTTTGTTAATTTGTCATAAACTGCCTGTTGACGATTTTTAGAAATAACTTCTTGAAAAGAAATACTCTCTGCCGGCAAATTATCTTTACTTTTTATTTTATCCGTACTTGTCCTCGATACTCTTTGTACTTCCATATATAAACCTCCCTTTCATAATTATAAATATATTTAGATTTCCAAGAGAAGATTGTTAATGTAGTTAATTTTATATTTATTACACACATATAGCATTTATATTATCATAAAATAGAAAGAAAAAAGCTAGTCCATCTTTTACCAGGACTAGCTTTGATTTAATAATTACGATTGTAGAAGCTGTAGAACTCCATTTGGTAATTGATTTGCTTGAGCCAGCATCGCTTGAGCTGATTGATTCAAGATATTATTTTTTGTAAACTCGGTCATTTCTTGAGCCATATCTGTATCACGGATACGAGATTCTGCAGATGTTAAGTTCTCATTTGTTACTTGCAGATTGCTGATTGTGTGCTCTAAACGGTTTTGGGTAGCACCTAGTTTAGCACGAATGGAAGAAATTTGGTTAATCGCTTGGTCGATTTTGAAAATTGATTTGCTTGCATCATCATTTGAAAGAATATTCAAATTATTAATCCCCAGCTTTACAGTGCTTAATTGCGGGATATCAATATTCAGATTCTGATTTGTATTGGCACCAATTTGGAATGTTAGAGCTTTGTTTGTTAAATCAAATTGTGATGAACCCTCTTTAACATTCGCTCCAAAAGATAGCTTCAATCCGCCGTGCTCAACTTCTCCATTTCTTGTAATAAGCTCTTTAGAGAAAGTAATTGGAGTAGTAGAATCGTCACCATTCACTTTAGAAACAGATAATGTAACTTTAGATTCTATTTGAACTTTAGCTGTACCATTTCCAGTAATTTGTGCTGTGTCTATCTTTATTTTCTTGCCAGTCTCTGTTCCAATTGTCTCAGTTTTTCCATCTTCACCTACTACTGCTGCAAGCTGGCCAATAGAAAATCCACTTGGATCAAAAATTTCAATATTGGCGCTTCTTTTTGTTCCATCATCCTGATATCCTGTAACCACCACAGAATATTCTCCTAATGCTAAGTCACTGTCTGGATCCATTGTAAGAACATCTGAGGAACTGATTCCCGCACCTGGTTGATTTAATGTATTAACAAATTGCGGAGTTCCAGAAACTGCCACTTCGTATTTGCCTGTTGCCAAAGTTGGATCTACTACTGTAGGAACCTGCTTTAAGTTTGTTTTTGCCTGTTCTCCATCAAGGAATTGTGTATCAACTGCACTAGAACCATCTAATAGCTTACGTGTATTAAATTCAGTTTTAGCGGCAACACTATCAATCTCTTTTAACAGCTGATCAATTTCTTGTTGAATGGAATTACGATCTGAATCGGTATTTGTGTCATTTGCTGCCTGTACAGATAGTTCACGCATACGTTGAAGCATTGAGTGCACTTCATTCATTGCTCCTTCTGCTACTTGCATTAAAGAAACACCATCTAGTGAGTTGCGTTCTGCCATAGATAAGCCTTTAATTTGCGAACGCATTTTTTCAGAAATCGCAAGTCCTGCTGCATCATCGGCTGCACGATTGATTCTTAAACCAGAAGATAATCTTTCTAGGTTTTTGGAAGTATTGAATTGGTTTTGGTATAGATTGCGGTAAGCATTCAGCGCCTGAATATTGTGATTAATTTTCATTTTAATATGCTCCTTTTGTTTTAATTTTTATCATATGTCATGATATTTTTTTCGTATGCCAATGTTTTTTGGCGAAGACCAGTATTTATCTTAGGTGTTTTTTCTTTCATGCTTGCAGTCCAAGCCGCAAGTAGTTCTTCTACTATCGTTTTGACTTCTTGGATAATGGATATATCTTTTTTTAAATTGGCATCAATAAGTTTTCCTGCTATATAGTTATATAACATGTCTAGTTGATCGGCGATAATTCCTGCCTCATAATTAATCCCAGCGCCAAGTCTCCAGACAATGTCATTAGCTTTCTTTAATTTAACATTCGCGAGGATATAATCTTTATTCTCTATATTTTCAATTGCTTCTTCTAAATTATTTAGGCATGCTTCGTATAATAACGCTGTGAGTTCTTGTGGAGATTTTTGATAGAGTACTTCTTCTGTAATAAGGTTAGCCATGATTTTCCACCTCCAAATGCTCCTGTTTTTTTTATCGGAACAACTTTTAATTTCTTTAATATTTTTTATTCATTTCTTCAATTAATAGAAGAATTTCTGCTATTACTGAATATAATTGAGGAGGAATACTATCTCCTAAGTCCATATCTAATAGATTTGCAACAAGAGAGGAGTCTTCTTGCATATGGATATTATTTTTTTGGGCCAATTCTATTATTTGTTGAGCAACTGCTCCCTTTCCTTGTGCAACAACGGAAGGGGCAGTACTTTTATCGTCATATTTTAATACTGCTGCAACTGGCCCATTTCTTTCAAAACGATTTTTTTGATTATAATATCTTGTCATGCTCATATTTGTAAGTTAACTCCTTTCTCTTGTATGAATTCATTAACGCTTGCAAGCCTTTTATTCTCTTTTTTCTCTATTGCTTCAGCTGAAGGATTCGTAAGATGCGTAAATTGGATATTTTGAACTTGATAACCAATCTCTTGTAAACGATCTACCGCAATTTTAGATAGCGGCGACATTTTCTTTTCAAAATCTGCTGAATCATTTTTTACGGTGATAGATAGATTGCGATCTGTCGCATTTAATAAAATTCCAACATCCCCTAATTTCTTCGTTTCTAAAAGAAAGTAAAGATTGCAATTTTCCCAATCTACCTGCTCTCCTTTTGATTTTGAATTGATAAATACTTGTATATTCTCATTTTTCTCGCCTAACAGCATGGGTAAATTAAAGAACATGCTTTGCAATTGGCTAGATGAATCTTGCTTATTTAATAATTGTTGACCATTAATATTGTTTAATGCCTGTTCCGCCTGCCTGCTAACTGTTTCATCACCTAAATTTTCACTGCTTGCCAATTTCAATAATGTTGTCTTTAGATTATCTTCTTGTTCTTTAGTTGGTGTATGGCTTGAAACTAGTTTATTTGCTACATCGCTCTCTCGATTTAAACCGAATGAGCGGATTTTTTCATACATTTGTCGTGAAGAAGGCTCTTCTCCTTCTAATATATAATTCCTCCCCATATCTTCAGATTGTTTTACCAAACTTTTCAATGGAGATACTTCTTCTAATAACGCACTATTTTTTGAAACATAGTGGACAATTTTTTGTTCAGATGGCTTATATTGAATACTCTCAACCATCTTCTTCACCTCTGAAACAATTTCAGTTGCTTTGGCAGTATTTCCATTAGAAAGATATTTTTTTGCCTCCGCTAATTGTGAGCTTGCCTGGAGTAATCGTTTTTCGGTACGCATATCGGCATATAACATTAAATCACTTTTTAAAATTGTTTGATCTAATTTAGCGATTGTACTTTCAATTATTTTGGATGCTTGCGGAATACTTGAATCTTTATATTTTTCCATTAATTTTTGTGCATTATCTAAATTCCGATAGATTTCTCTCTTTATATCTCTAAACTCATGTGTTGCCTCTGCTAATTTTTGCGATATTTTTGTTACCAATATATCCTTTGATGAGATGCCCATGGCTTGTAACTGACTATCCCATCGTTTCTCTTCCATCTCCACTTGTTTTGGAGAACTATCTTCTACATAATTTTTATTTTCCTGTTGTATTGCTGTTTCTACTTCTTGTAAAGCTTTAGAAATATTTTGTCTAGATGCCATCTCTCTGCCTTTACTACTTAACTCTAATGAAGTATTAATTGCTTTTTCTATCTTTTCTTTTTTATCTGGACTTAAGTTTTCATTTTTGCGAAGCTCAGACTTTAAATCATGCAGTGCCTTTTCTAAAATAGGCTCCTTCTGTATTTGTTTAACAGCTTGTTTGATACTATCCAACTGTAATTGAGTTGTCGCGTTAGCCCTAGCAGCTTCTCTATTGCTCTCATTTTGTTGAACTGGACTCTTTTCATTAGGAATTTTTGAATTATCCATATCGATAACCTGATTAAGAGCAGTTTTTATACGCTCTTTGGACGCTACATTTAATTGATCTGCTTGGTTAAGAATCTGTTCTACTTGTTTAACCACTTCCGGCGGCATTTTTGGATTATTGGTTATCGTTTCTTTTACCGTTTGGATCGCTTTTTGTAGGTTTGGCTCTTGCTTTATTTGGTCTTTCGTTTGGTTCAATTGATCTTGTACTGCTTTGCTTTGGTCTGTTGATATTGGTTTGGTTTGTTGGGCCGTTACTTCTTGTTCCGCTTTTGTGATTGCTTGTACTAATTTCTCTCTGCCCGCACTCTCTTGGCCTAAACGCTGGCTTATCGTTGCTTCTCTTACTGCCTGTTCTACTTGTTTAACCACTTCCGGCGGCATTTTCGGATTATTGATTATCGTTTCTTTTACCGTTTGGATCGCTTTTT